>CAZGSN010000590.1:0-5441 GCA_964528465.1 uncultured Binatia bacterium (SeqCode) | reverse complement strand
CGTGCAACGCCTCGACATCTACGATGCCGACCCGTTCGAGAGTCTCGATCAGGAAGGCGTGGGTAGTCTCGTGAAGCTTGCGGTCGCAGCGGGCCGCAGCACCCGTCCCGGCCTCAAAATCGGAATCTGCGGCGAGCACGGCGGCGATCCCGAATCGGTGAAGTTCTGCCACCGCAGCGGCCTCGACTATGTGTCGTGCTCCCCGTTCCGCATTCCCATCGCCCGCCTCGCCGCAGCTCATGCAGCGCTCGGGGCGGGCGGACGCGGCGGAGAGAAGGCATAGCCAGGCAGGCGCCCGGTACGGCCGTTCACGTGCAACGGCCCTCTTATGCCACAGGACGACGGGCCTTCGGGTTGGCGGTCGCCTTTTCGCTCCCTTGAGACACCGGTCTTGGCAACGAAAAGCGATGCAGGAACGGGTCCTGATTTTTGCGGTCCTCTGCCACGAGAAGATCCCCGTTCGTGGTAAGTGCAATCGCTTCGGGCTGTTCCAACCGCCCCAAACCAGGGATCGAAAGACCCTGTAGTTGACTATTCCTCTCTAGACGGACGACCTGAAACGGCACCGTAGCCTCATCACCGCTTGGTCCCATAAGGAGGAGGAGGGTATCGGCCACATCATCCTTTTCCAGACCGCGAATCCCCGCATCACGGTACCCTCCAAGCGCAAGCGGCGTATCAAACACAGGCTCCGGGCTTGCGGGAAGAAACAGATCCTCCCCGTTCCTGATGCTGACCAGGATTGCTTTGCCGTCACACGCAAGCGGTGCGCGCAGGCCCAAGAAAAGCCGGCCGCGCCACGAGGCCAGTCCTTCCACATCTAGCAGCGCAGGCAGAGCATCGCGGTCCAGACAAAGCGATTTCGAGTGCGCAACAAGATGGTGGAGCAGGTGCTCACGCAGGCCTTCCACGATTGCGACCTTTTCGACCGCGGTGCGGTCTTCACTCAACTGGATGCGAGCGAGACGCTGGCGAGTGGGTTTGTCCTTTCCCTTCTTGCTCAGGCTCTGCGAGGTAACAACGAGGATAGAAGCTCCATCGGCAGCAACCGCCATGTCTTCGATATCGTCTAGCTCCGGAGTTCCGGCTGGGAACGGCATCGCCCGCGGCGGCCCTTCGCAGTTCACTTCCTTCTGCCAGAGACGATCGCTGATCTCGTCGCCCGCGAGGAGAACTCGATTACCAAGTACGGCGATTCCAGATATCTCCTGAGGGAACATTTCCACTGCCTTTGACGACCTTCTCAGCAACGGCGCCTCCGCGCAATAGTCGAATACAGGACTGAGTCCCAGGCGCTGGCGAGTCGCATCTACCTTGCGCAAGCGGTGCCCGAAGATTTGGGATGGACTCGGACACTTGTCGGTCGAGAAACTGAGGCCAACTTGCGCGCTACCCGGGCGAAGGTGCTGACAGGCAAAGGCCTCTTCCTCGAATTCGCCGAACATGTCCACGATGCCAGCGCTCAGCCGAAAGCCAAGCTTGCGCAGTAGCGGTGAGGCTCGAAACTCCTTCTCGGAATCCTTGTGCGAGTCCTTGAGTTTGGCCTTCAGTGTCAGTCCATTCGGCGCAGATTCATCCGCCTTGGGCCGAACGAATCGCCATGCGATCTCGGCGCGCGCCGCAAGGGAGGTTGGGTCGTTGGCAAGCACGTTCACAGTAACATCACGGCCATACTGCGGGTAATCGGCCGTGGAGCCGGTTTGCACGAGATGCATCGCACCGGGATGGTTGCGCCACGGGGCATCCAAATTGGCAATGAGATCCCCGCCGTGCTCATGGCCGTATAGGAACGCCACAATGTGAGGGAACCGATCGAGCATGGCATGCAGAATACGCGTCGTTCGCTTCTCGAATAACCCACCATGGCGCGCCATCATTTGCGGACCGTGGTGCGCGAACAGAATCACCGCCTGCTGCTGCACCAGAGCTTCGGCAAGCTGGCTGTACAGCCAACCAAGCTGCACCAGATCCATACTCCCATCTAGAAGCAACTCGTCACGCGTATCGAGGACGATATAGCGCAGACCGCGCACTGGCTCGGCGTCACGGATGGGCTCGCTCCAGGAGTAGTATCCAAGGCTAAGACCTAGCCTGTCCCCCTGCCCAGAAACGTGGATCGCTCGGCGATAGACCTGTGGCGTCTCGATTTGGCTCGCCGGGATACGACCCGTGCGTAGGCTATCGATACGCTTCATGGACTTCCGAATGCCGCCGAACCAATCGCCGACGTCGCTCCACCAGGCAAGGCGCCGCTTGCCGCGGCAACTCCCACTCAATCCGGAACAAGCATCCGCTGGCGTGTCAGCAATAGTATCGTCAACGGTGACGACACGTTTGAGGATCTCGTTCGTGCCAAAACCAAAACCACGCTGCGCCTCGGGATCTGCAAGCAGGTGCCCAAGTATGAACTCGCTACGATTCACACCCAAACCACGCATATCGGTTCTATTGTCGGGCAGGTTCCCCCACACCAGGCCATCGTGATTCCCGGCCACAGAATACAACCGATACGGAGCGGTCTTCGCCGCCGCATGCAGGACATTCATTCCCTCTTTCAGCTCAGAGGCGATCGACAAATCCAACAGGTCTCCCGTATGGATCACAAAACACCGAGGGACCGAGTCCGGCGAAGACTTCTCCTTCGCGGCTGCCGCCAGGAACGCAGCCAACACCAGTGCGTCATACGCCTCTACCGATGGACGGCGCACGGTCACATCGACGGCGTAGTCTGCCGTGCGCAGAAACTCATCCGCCGGATACGCCTGTTCGTCATGAATCTGCGCGTCGGAAAGATGCAAGAAATGGCTCACCGGCCTCCCCAACGGAACAACAGGCAACGCGCCAGCACACTTGTCCGGCGGGTCGAACTCGTCCTCGAGGGCGCCGTGAATATCAGCAAAGGATACGAACGGTTGGGTGTATTTGCTCCGCAGCCAAGGCAAAGGCTCGTTCGCAGTCTCGAGTGCAGTACGCGCGGGAAGCGAAAAAAAGCCACATCCACAAGAAGCAAGCCACAGGAGCAGCCACAGGTTAGATCCGCTCATGGGAAAACCTCATTTCCTCTGGAATCCGTGCAGGTCATTGATGCTCCAGGGGCCAGCGTTGTCCAGCCAACATCGCTTGGTAACCGCGCTGCGAATCCAGCCGTATCGGTGAGTGGTACGGCCGCGAGCGGCCAGTCGGGTGGGCGAAAGAAGTCCTCCCAATGGGAGAGAAGAATGTGTCGTGGCTTGAGGTTACGTATTACCCATTGCGGGTAGTCATCGACTTGATCGAACGAGGCGACGCACAGCACGAGAAGGTCTACAGGATGGTCGTCTTTCCCCGTCAACGGTGGCGGTTGGCCATAGGGCTCGTTGCTGGCCGCGTCGCGGTAATGAATGCGGTACTCAACGCGCTCGCCATCTTCGGAGAGAAAATCAATCAGGTACGCCAGCGTCTGCCCTTCCCTCCAGTGGTATGCGTTGCACGCAGGCTCCTGCAGTGGTGTGGGAACGGAGCCACCAAATACTTTCACCCGGCGCAGCAGATGCGGCGCATGCTGGGAACGCAGCGGCAAGATCCGGATCCGCGTGTCGGGAATATGAATCCACTCGCCCATGTGATCTGCGCCGGCAACCTCGGCGTCGACGGAACGTAAGCGCTGCGCCGGAAGGAACGGAGCCAACAAATGAGTAGTCGTAGAGCTGCCGTAGAGGATCGCCTTTTGCGCACGATGCAGGGCGATCTCGGGCACATCCAATAAATGGTCGTAGTGGGCGTGCCCGACGAGAATCGCCTTGGCATCAGATACAGGCGGTAGCTGGTCACGAATGCGAGAAGGTGAGGCCTGAATCGGCAATCCGAGCAAGACCCGGAACAATGAGGGATTGCTGTAGAACGGAGCCGTCATCAAGACGTCGCGCTCTCCCCGGCGAAAGAGCACGCCCGCCGTGCGCAGAAAGGTAACCTCAACAGGCCGGTCCTGCGGTCCTGGACATGGAACCGCGCTACCGCTCTCCATAACACGCAAGTGCCGCAACGAACCCGCACAACCACTTGCCAGGAACAGCAGAATCAGGGTTACCAGACGCTGTGAGCAATGCACCTTGAACCTACCCCTTCGGAATGCCCTCCTTCAGCCAGCCCCTCGACGGGGCCAACGGAACAGGGCGGAACGCCGGGCTATTACAGGCGGCCGATCTCAGCCGCGGCGCGATAAGAATCCCAATCGCGACAAATCAGGCAATAGGCGACCCATACTTCGCTACCTGTGTCGCAGGTACGGCAGCGATAGGCTTGCCCTGGTGCAACCTCTAGCGACGCGGCCAGGGCTTGCTCGCAATGGCCGCGCTTGCGGTGGACATCCACCCACAGCCGCAAAGCGAGTCGCTTTGCGGCCTCGTTCGTGGTTAGCGCGTCGAGTTCCCGCGCCGCTCCTTCCTCGTCGCCGTCGGCAAGTAACAACTGCGCAGTCCAGACATGCACGGCATCGCTATCGACGACCTCGGCGCGCAACTTGCGCAAGATCGTTCGTAAGCGCTCCCGGTGCTTGGGGTCCGTGGCAATCGACGCCAATCGCTCCACCAAAACCGTGCGTGGATTCGAACGTAGGGCACGCTCCCATAGAATCGAAGCCTCGTCGGCCCTTCCGCTCGCCACCAGTGCATCCCCCACACTTACCATCAACGGCAGGGCCGGAGCCCGGCCATCCGCGAGACTCTCCATGGTCCGCAAGCGCGCCTTCGGATCGGCAATCTGCACGGCACACTGATAGCGCAAAGCAAGCAAGCGGCGGCGCTCGCGCACGATAGCTTCCGGGTCACGCACCTCATCAAGCAATGCTTCCTGCAACGGCAAAGCGTCCTGCCATCGCGAAGCGGCTTCGTAAGCATCGCGTAGACTACGCAACACCCGCGGCGCCCGCGGGTACAGAGCACGCAGGCGCTCCAAGCATTCCAGGTAAGGTCCCTGCTCTCCGGTTGCACGGTGCACCTCGGCTAGCGCGTACAGAATCTCCGGGTCGCTGTTGGTTTGAGTCGCGGCATCGTAGAGCACGCCACGCGCGCGGTGCATCTCCCCCGAATCTCGGTACGAGGCTGCCAGCGCCAGGACCACGGAAGAATCCTCCGGGCGTTTTTGCAAGGCCTTTTGCAGCAGCGCCCGCCCGCGCTGCACATCGCCTTGCCAAACCATCTGCTCGCCGCGCTCCTCCCACTCCTCGATGCGCTGGGTGCGACGACGACGGCGCTCGCTGCGCCAACCTTGTACGGCCCGGCGTGCGGCGCCCACCGAAGCGACCACGAGAATGAACGAAGCCCCGGCCGTAAATGCGGCCATCATTAGGGCGCCGACATAGCCGTCGATCGCCCACTCGCGACTTAAACGGAACTGGACAGGGGTGGGGTTGAGCCAAGAAAGGTAGATCAGACCACAGACCAGGCCGATCCCAAAGACAATCG
>CAZGSN010000589.1:0-13166 GCA_964528465.1 uncultured Binatia bacterium (SeqCode) | reverse complement strand
AGGTATCTGTCCGCCTGTGCCGCTGATGGGTTGCCGCTCGCAGGTGCCCACAAAGGGCAAGATGTCGGCGGGTATCAAAGTTGGCGATCCTTCGAAGAACAAGTTTGGCTGGGCTTGGAAAGGACAAGCGACGACGCTTGCAGAGCTAGGCACCCCAACCACCACCACGAACTACAGTGTTTGCGTGTACGACTCGGGCAACAACCTGATCTTCAACTTGCCTATCAGTTCGGGTGGTACCTGCGGCGACAAGCCTTGCTGGAAAGGCAGCAAGTTCGGGTTCGGTTACAAGAATCGGGCGACGAATAGCGAAGGCGTCGGCGGCTTCGTGATCAAATCCGGGGCCGACGGCAAGGCCAGCATCAAGGTGAAGGCAAAGGGTGTAAATCTCAATCCAATGCCGACCTTGCCGCTGTCTACACCGGTGGTTGCGCAAGTGATTAACAGTGCGGGAGGCACCTGTTGGGCAGCTACCTTCAGCGCCGCGTCCAGTGATCCGACGAGCACCACGAAGTGGAAGGCAAAGAGCGACTAGAATCTCTTATATTGTTGGGCGCCATCACCTGTGCGGCATGCAGGTGGTGGCGCCTTGCCTCTTCCCACCGCAAGCCGCATTCTCTCCCGCTCCCATTACAACAATCAGAGTACACCATGGGTTCTCCGGAGGCCGATCGCTGGCGCAGAGAATCTATGGGATTTGTGCGTATTTTGCGCTACAAGTGGCGCCCAGCTTGGGCTGCCGTTGCATCCTAAGAACCCGCAAAGGGACGGAATATCGAACGGGCGTTCTCAGGCTAGCTTTCGGCCTACGCGGCAAGCTAGGAGAACGCGATGGTTGGATGGAGGAGGGTTGTATCCATGTTCGTTAACTCGCGAGGCCGCTGGCCTTGGTTGTCGTCAACAATGAACCGAGGCGTCATCAGCTTCACGATCGCGCTGCTGATGGCGACGGGTAGCGCAGGTGCTGTCGACCTGATTAGCGTCAGTATCGGCAACAAGGCGGGGAATGGCACCAGCAATGGCCCAATTGCTAACACCGACGGCAACATCGTCGCGTTTTATTCGGATGCCAATGATCTGGTCCGTGGTGACATCAACCAAAGTCGCGATGTTTTCGTGCGCGATCGTAGCGCCGGTACAACGGAAATCGTCAGCGTCAGCAGCAGCGGGGAACTCGCCAACCGCGGCAGCCATGTGCAGGGCGATGCCCCTGCGGTGAACGGCTCAGGAAGCCTCGTCGCCTATTATTCCGATGCCTTTAATCTGATTGCGAACGACGACAACGACCAAACCGATATCTTCGTGCGCAATCGTGGCAGTTCGACCACTCAGATCGTCAGTATCGCTACCAACGGTACGCAAGGAAACGGCCCCAGCCTAAACCCCTCCATGGATCTTTCGGGCGACCTGGTGGCGTTCCAATCCCTCGCCTCGAACTTGACCGCTGGTGACACCAATAACGTCTCGGACATTTTCGTGCGCAACCGCGCCGCCGGAACCACCGAACGCGTCTGTGATACCACGCAAGGGAACGGCGCTAGCTTCGCTCCCGCGATTAGCGCCGACGGCAATGTCGTCGCGTTCACCTCGGCCGCCAACAACCTCGTGAGTGGAGACAACAACGGTAAGCTTGACGTATTTACCTGCGATCGCCGCACCGGCGTCATCGAGATCATCAGCATCAGCTCCCTGGGGATTCTTGGCGATGGCGATAGCATCCTGCCGACGATCAGCCGTGACGGGCGTTTTGTGGCCTACAAGTCGCTGGCTGACAATCTGGTGCCGAACGACCACAACGATGCCGTCGATGTTTTCGTGCGCGATCGCACCCAAGCGTTGACCGAGCGGGTCAGCGTTAGCTTTTTCGGTGGCGACGCCAACGAAGGGTCCTTTCCCCCGAGTATCAGCCATGATGGGCGGTTTGTTGCCTTTGGCTCGTCGGCCAATAACTTGGTGACCAATGACCTGAACGGCGTTCCCAGCGTCTTCGTTCGCGATATCACCATCGGTATCACCCTGCTGGTGGATCTGACCGACGCCGGTGAGCAGGCGAACGGTGGCACCCCCGATGTACCCCCTGCCATCAGCGGTGACGGGCGCCAGATCGGCTACACGTCGTTTGCCTTCAATCTGAGCTCACGAGACAACAATGAGACTGCCGATGTCTTCCTGGGGCGGAACCCATTCTTCTGTGACGAGGAGAACCCCTGCCCGCTGCCCTTGGTTTGCGTGGATGGCATGTGCGTCGAGCCCGGCGGCACGCGCACCCCAACGGCAACGCGCACCGGCACGCCAACACCGACCCCAACCGCGGATGAGAACGTCGATTGCTGTCAGTGCAATAGCAACGCCTGCGAGCAGCCCAGCGCCAGTGGTTGCCCGGCTACATGCGACATTGTTCGCGAAGCGGTGTGCTTGAACAACGTCCAGTGTGCGACCTTCACGCCAACCCCTTCGCAGACGCCCACTAACACCGCCGATCCTAACAAAGACTGTTGCCAGTGCCCGAGCGACACTTGCCAGCAACCCAGCGCCTCCGGATGCCCCGCTCAATGCGGCATCGTCAACAGCGCCGTGTGTCTCGCTGCCGGCAGGTGTGCGACCTTCACCCCCACGGATACACCCGACACCCGTCCCCCAACTTGGACTCCGACCCGGACTCCTTGTGCTGTCAGCACCCCGTGTCCTGGTGGGCAGTTCCCCAATTGTTCGAATCCCAGCGATCCCTGTACCTGCAATGGTTGCCAGCCCTGCGCCACACCGCAAGCGCCGTGTCCCGGTGGCATGCAATGCGTCTTTGGAACTCCAAACTCTTGCGACTGCACATGCGTTGCCACACCCACGCCAACCAATACGCTAACGCCGGTGAATACGACCACGCCGACACAGACCGCAACCGCCACCGAGAAGGAACTCGATCGCGACGCTTGCCAGTGTGCCGTAACCCCACAGACAACCCCATACGGCTCCGGTGGCCTTGTGTGGCTGTCCGGCGCAGCCGCGTTGATGTGGCGGCAGCGCCGCCGCCGAACCTCTCGGTAACCCGCTCCGCTTTCAACCTGTACGGAAGAGGGATGGACGCGAGCCCATCCCTCTTTTGCGTTGGCCTCACTGCCAGCGTAGATTTGTCTCCTTTTGTGCCCAACTGAACTTGTATCGCACGGCTACTCGTACTACTGCACGGCCAACTTTGCGCCTGCGCTTGCGCCCGCGGCGGCGGGCCGAAGGGGGCATATATGGACAAGAGCACTGACAGGAAACTTCCGCTTGCACCGACCCGGTACAATCTGGCTCGCTACGGCCTGGTCGCATTGCTGCTGTTCGCCGCTGGCTGCACGGTCGTGCGGCCGTGGTCGCGGCCGTGGTCGAAGGGACGGCTGCGGACCTTCTCCCACGCCGACTTCGACGCGACGCTAAGGCGCTTCGTCGATGCGCAAGGGATGGTCGATTACGCCGCCATCAAGGTCTACCGCGACGATTTGGAGACCTATTACAAGCAACTCAGCTTCTACAGCCCCGACAGTCATCCCCAGCTCTTTCCTACCGACGCCGACAAGCTTGCCTACTGGCTCAATGCCTACAACGCTTCGGTCATCAAGATCGTGCTGATGTACTACCCGGTGGCTAGCGTCGGCGACATTAGTAGCCGTGTGCCGTCGAACTTCCTGATTCCCAAGAGCGGCTTTTTCGTCGGCCACCGCATTCTTCTCGGTGGCGACACCTTCAGTCTGTACAGCCTGGAGAATCAGGTGATCCGCGAAAGGTTTCAAGATCCTCGCGTGCACTTCGCCCTCAACTGCGCCTCGCGCGGTTGTCCATCGTTGCAGGGCGAGGCATTCACCGGAGAGCGTCTGGAAGAACAACTGGAGCAAGCAACCCGTCGTTTCTTCGCCGAGGATCGCAATCTCCGCGTCGATCATGAGACGCAGACGGTTTACCTGTCATCGTTGTTGAGTTGGTACAAACGCGATTTCCTCGAATGGCTGGAACGTACCGATCCGGAATCGGAAGCTTCTCTACTTGCCTACGCCGAGCTGTATGCACCCGTGGAAAAATCGAGCGACCTCGCCATGGCCCAGCAGTATGATGTCGAACTCATCGACTACGATTGGCGGCTCAACGACTCCAACGCTGAGTAGGTGTCACTACCACCGTGCCCGGTGTTCCTCCGTCCAACCGAGCAGATTGTGCACGGCAATCGATTTGCCCGCATCGGTGACGACGCTGCCGTGAAAGTTGCCCAGCAACCAATGTAGCTCAGTGCCCGCGAAGCCAAGTTCGATGCGTTGCGCCACTTCGATCGTGGGAGCGAATGTGAGTTCCACGCGCTGTGTCATCGGGGTGTAGATGCGCCATGGGCGGCGGAAGTCGTTGACATCGTATTCCCAGGTGAGCGGCTCGCTGATCTTGTGTAGACGGCCATCGACGC
Source organism: uncultured Binatia bacterium (SeqCode) (assembly GCA_964528465.1). Lineage (GTDB taxonomy): Bacteria > Desulfobacterota > Binatia > HRBIN30 > HRBIN30 > CAZGSN01. Next base: position 8,737 of record CAZGSN010000589.1, on the reverse strand, counting down.
AGATGCCGTTCTCGGTCATGCCGGTGCCGTCGGTCCATTTGCCCCCCAAGTTGATGCCAAGCACATGCCCATCCTGATGCCCTGACGCAGCACCCCAATTCCAGATGGTTCGAAACGGCCAGATGCCACGCCCGTAGTCGAGACATCCGAAGGCGCGGTTTGCGGATGTGAACGCAAAGTCGCGACGATCAAAGCGGACCTGCCCACGAGCCGGACGCGTATTCTGCTTCGACGTAAATTGAAACCGCTGATGATCCCACGGAATCACGACGTTGAGAGTCTCGTGCCCCGAAGGCCGCTCCACCAAGACATCGGCTTCGAGTTCATGCTGTGCAGAACGGAACCACGCCTGCAAGCGAGTACCGCCAGCCTCTTCGATCAAAGCCAACCGCAAGTCCTTGCCTTCGTAGCGCATGTCCCCACCACCGACGGTGTCTGGGAAGTGCATGCCCCAAGCGAGCGGCAGTAGGCGCATGTGCTCGATGCGTTGCCCGTGGTCGTACTCGAGCCAGGTCACCGCAGCCGTGCCGACGTAATCCGTGCAACCGTAGGTGACTGCCAGCATGTGCGTATCGGTGGTTACACCCCAGAAATCCCAGCGCTTCTTGCGCGGCCACCGCCCGCGTAGATTGCAGCGATGCACGGGGTGGCGCGACCACCCTACCGCATCCTGATTGAGCGACCCGTCAGCTCGGCACAGATCTACGTGCGAATGAATCTCAGGCTCACGGAAAATTGGCGGTGGCATGGTGCTGCAATGCAGCGCAAGAGATGTCGGAATGCAAGCATAGGCGATCTGACGCTAGAGCCCGGGCGTGCGTCATATTTGTTGGCTTTCATCCGAGATCCACGGCCTCACGGCCGCGGCTACTGTGTCTTCGCCAGATCCGTGTAGCCGCGCGCGTGAGCGCGTGGATGGCGGAAGGTTGCCTCCCAACGAATCTGTCGCACACCCCTAGAGCCCGTTTCGGCTATTGAGACTGTCGATCTTCTCCGAAACAACGTGTCCACTTGCACCGGCTCACATGATGTTGGGGGAGTGCGTTGGCGAAACATCCGCGCTACAGGGCTCCTCCTGCCGTGCAGGCGGCGACAGCAATTGGGAGGTGTCCTTCATGTCCGAGAAAACATCCGTCAGTCCTATCCTGCATCGGCTTGCCGTCTGGCTCTTTCGCCTGGTCGGATGGAAGACCGCAGGCGAAGCGCCTGCCTCCCATCGCTTTGTGATTATTGCCGCGCCGCACACTTCCAACTGGGATGGTGTGTGGATGGTGATCGGTTCACTGATCTTCAACGTCCGTCTCTCGTGGTTCTTGAAGGAGAGTGCTTTCCGCTGGCCGTTGGGTCCGATCGTTCGCTTCTTTGGTGCCATTCCCATCGACCGCAGCGCCCGTCGCAACGTCGTGGGTGCTGCCATTGAGCAGTTCCAATCTGGTGGCGAACTCATGCTGGCGGTGGCACCGGAAGGAACGCGCGGCAAATCGGAAGGTTGGAAGAGCGGCTTCTATCGCATTGCCCAAGGTGCCGGCGTACCCATCGTGCTCGGCTACATCGATTACAAGCGCCGTGTGGCCGGCCTGGGACCGGCCTTTGTCCCCACCGGCGACATGGAAGCGGACTTCCGCGCCTTCGAGAAGTTCTACGCCGACATCACTCCCAAGTACCCGGAGCTGCGCGGCAGCGTGTTTGCCGGCCCTCCCTCTCCTTGACCCTTCCTCGTTATTCAGCCTTGCATGAGGAATCGAGAGCACGCACCGGATAAGTGAACCACAGAGGCACCGAGCGGGAGGACAGAGCATGAAGGCAGCGGATGTCGCAGCACGAGAATGCGTCGACGGGTGAGACCATCAGAGCATCCACTTCAAGGTTGAGTTTCTGGTCGACAGGGTCGCGCGCGTCAGCCGCTACAACTCTCCTCGGCGCGCTCCGTGCCTCCGTGGTTCCTTTTCTAGTGCTTTGGCAAGGAGCCGTGCCTTGGTCCCCGCGACCCAAAGCCTATTGCCGCGAGCCATGAGCGAGTCCGCAGAGAGTGATCCGCGCCCTGCCGTCTTCCGCGTGCGCGGTTTGTGCAAGCTCTATCACATGGGCGATGTCGAAGTGCAGGCACTGCGCGGTGTCGACCTCGACCTCTACGCCGAGGAACTGGTGGTTCTGCTGGGAGCTTCGGGGAGCGGCAAGTCGACGCTTCTCAATATCCTCGGCGGGCTCGATGTGCCGAGCAGTGGGGAAGTCGTCTATCTCGATCACACCTTGAGCCAGGCAACGGAGGAGGAACTGACGCGCTTTCGCCGCCAACACGTCGGCTTCGTGTTTCAGTTCTACAACCTCATACCTAGCTTGACGGCGCTGGAGAACGTGGCCCTAGTCACCGAGATTGCCAATCGCCCCCTGGATCCAAGAGAGGCGCTCGGCATGGTGGGCCTCACAGCGCGGCTAAATCATTTTCCCGCTCAACTTTCCGGCGGTGAGCAGCAACGCGTTGCCATTGCGCGTGCCATTGCCAAGCGGCCCGACGTGTTGTTGTGCGACGAGCCCACCGGCGCCCTCGACTACAGCACCGGCAAGATCGTGCTCGATGTCCTCGCACGGGTGAACCGTGAGCTTGGCACGACCACGGCAGTGATCACCCACAACGCGGCGATTGCGGGAATGGCGGACCGTGTCGTGCGCTTGAGCAGCGGGCACATCGTCGAAGTGACCCGCAATGAACGACGACTGTCGGCCGCGGAGCTGGCCTGGTGAAAGCGCGCAACAAGATGCTGTGGCGCGACCTGTGGCACCTACGCGGGCAGGTGTTTGCGGCTGCCATGGTCGTCGCCTGCGGCGTGTCGGCCTTTCTTGCCATGCGCGCAACCTACGAGTCGTTGCTGCAAGCTCGTAACGATTACTACCAAGACTACCGCTTCGCCGACGTTTTCGCCCAGCTCAAGCGTGCCCCGCAGAGCCTGGCCGCTCGCATCGAAGAAATTGCGGGCGTAGCTCAGGTGAGAACCCGCGTCGTGCTGCAAGTCACGCTCGACGTCCCCGGCCTCGACGAACCGGCGAGTGCCCGCTTGGTATCGATTCCGGACCGGGCGCGCCCGATGCTCAACGACTTGGTCTTACGCCGCGGCCGCTACGTCGAACCCGAGCGCGATGACGAAGCTGTGGTCAGCGAGGCTTTTGCCGTCGCCAACCAGTTATCCCCCGGCGACACGCTGGCGGCGGTGATCAACGGCCGCTGGAAGAGCTTGCGCCTTGTCGGCGTGGCTCTGTCTCCGGAATACATCTACGAGGTTGGGCCCGGTACGATCCTCCCCGACAACCGGCGCTTCGGTGTGCTGTGGATGGGGGAAAAGGCACTTGCCTCCGCCTACAAGATGGAAGGGGCTTTCAACGATGTAGCCATCGGGTTGGCAGCAGGGGCCAGCGAAGGGGACGTGATCGAGCACCTCGATACGCTGCTAACCCCCTATGGTGGCTTAGGTGCCTATGGGCGCGAGGAACAGGTGTCGCACCGCTTCATCTCCGACGAGATTTCACAGAACCGCATCACCTCCACCTTCGTGCCCGGTATCTTCCTAGGCGTTGCGGCGTTTCTTCTGCACACGGTGCTGGCGCGTTTGACCAGCATGCAGCGCACCGAGATCGGACTGTTGAAAGCATTCGGTTACAGCGATTGGGAGGTCGGCCTCCACTACCTCAAGCTGGCGCTCGTAACCGTGTCGTTGGGTCTTCTCGTCGGCACGGCCTTTGGTGCTTACGCGGGGAGCTGGCTGACGGCTTTGTACCGCGACTTCTATCGCTTCCCCAACCTAACGTTTGCTGCTGGACCGCGTGTCGTGAGTCTCACGCTGCTCATTGCACTCGCGTCTGCCGTGGTTGGCGCCATGGGTGCCGTGCGCCAGGCGATTCGTTTGCCGCCTGCGGTAGCCATGCGCCCCGAGCCGCCGGCAACCTTTCATGCAGGGATCTTCGAGCGACTGGGCCTCACCGATCATATCCCCTCGTCGGCCCGCATGGTGGCACGCAACATCGAGCGCCGCCCGTGGAAGGCGTTCTTGGCGGTGCTGGGGATCGCCTGCGCCGTCGGCATCTTGGTACTCGGGCGTTTCGGTATCGATGCCATGAACGCCATGATGCACACCCAGTTTGCTGTCGTGCAGCGGGATGATGTGACGGTGATCTTTCGCGAACCGGCTACGGCAAGAATTCGCCACGACCTGACACGCCTGCCCGGCGTGCTGGCGGTAGAGCCTTTCCGCAGTGTTCCGGCACGCTTGCGTTTCGAGCATCGCAGCAAGCGCATTGAGGTTACGGGTTTGCCCGAAGGAGGGTTTCTGCGCCGCCTCGTCGACATGGACGAGCGCCCTGTGCCCTTGCCGCGCGAGGGGCTGCTGCTGACCCGCAAGCTTAGCGAGATACTCGGCGTCAGGCCGGGAGAGCGCGTGCAGGTTGAGGTTCTTGAAGGAGCACGGCCGCTGCGCGTCGTGCAGGTGGCAGGATTCATCGACGAGCCGGTTGGTCTCAACGCGTACATCGACATGCGTGCGTTGCACGCGCTGATGCAGGAACAAGGCTCGCTCTCTGGAGCCTACCTCAGCATCGATCCCCAGCATGCGGCGGCGCTCAATCGTGAACTCAAGCGTTTGCCGATGGTTGCCGGTATTGCCTTCCGTGAAGCGGTGCTGCGCAGCTTTGGTGAAATCCTGGAACGCAGCATGGGCGCCGCCACGGTGCTGAACACCTTTTTTGCCTGCGTGATTGCCTTTGGCGTCGTGTACAACGGTGCGCGGATTGCGCTCTCTGAGCGCGGCAACGAGCTTGCCTCTCTGCGTGTCTTGGGTTTCACGCGCCGTGAGGTGATTTGGTTGCTGCTCGCCGAACAGGGATTGTTGACCACATGCGCCATTCCTCTCGGCTTCGGCTTTGGGGCTTGGATCGCCTGGTTGTTAGTGCAGCGCCTCAACACCGAGCTGTACCGGATTCCGCTTGCCTTTGAGACTTCCACCTTCTCGTTTGCGCTGCTGGTGGTGAGCGTGGCGGCACTGCTATCGGGCTTGTTGGTGGCGCGCCGGATTCAACAGTTGGACCTCATCGCCGTGCTCAAGACTCGCGAGTAGCCTATGCCGGAAACTAAAGGTGGAAAAAACTGGATCTACGCCGGGCTGGCCGTGCTGGTGCTGGCAGGTGTGGTGTGGGGCTTTCTGCCGGAGCCAGTGGTGGTGGAGGCAGTCTCGGTGGCGCGCGCTCCCTTGCAGGTAACAGTAGACGAAGACGCGCAAACGCGGGCTCGCGAGCACTACGCGGTCAGTGCGCCAGTGGCCGGACGGGTTGCGCGGATCGAGCTTCGCGAAGGTGACGCCGTAGAGGCTGGCCAGCCGGTAGCGCAGCTTTGGCCAATGCCGCTGTCGGCACGTGAACGCGAGGAGTACCAAGCCCGTGTCGACGCGGCGGAAGCGCTGGTGCGCGAGGCCCAGCAACGTGTCGCGCACGATGCGGCGGACCACGAGCAAGCCAAGCGCGACCGACAGCGTATCGAAAAACTGGTGCGCGATGGGCTGGTATCTTCCCAGGAGGCGGAACAGGCACGGGTTGCCGAGTCCAGTAGCGCCAATGTCCTCGAAGCGGCGCGCTATCGGGCACGCTCGGCGCAGGCAGACTTGCAAGCCGCTCAGGCCGCCTTGCTGTCCGTGGCCAATTCGGCATCCGGCGCCCCAGCCGCCATCACGTTGCGCGCTCCGACCTCCGGCCGGGTGCTCAAGATCGAGGAGCGCAGTGAGCGCATCGTCGCCGCCGGTACGCCGGTTGTTGTGGTCGGGGACCCCGACCAATTGGAGGTCGTCATCGACTTGCTATCCACGCAAGCCGTGCAGGTGCGAAAGGGCATGCCCGTCCTGCTGGAGCGTTGGGGTGGCCAGCAACCCCTACGCGCCGAGGTTCGCGTGGTCGAGCCCATGGCGTTTACCAAGGTGTCGGCGCTTGGTGTGGAGGAGCAGCGCGTCAACGTCATTGCCGACTTTGTCGACCCTTCCCTTGGTCTCGGCGATGCGTACCGCGTCGATGCCAAGATTGTGCTGTGGAGCAACGACAGCGTGCTGCAAGTGCCCGGTAGCGCCTTGTTCCGGCGCGGCGAGAGTTGGAACGTGTTCGTGATCGACGGCAGCCGCGCCAGCCGACGCGAAGTCACCATCGGACACCGCAGCGCGCGTGATGTCGAGATCCTTGCCGGCCTGGAGGAGGGCGAACAAGTGGTCCGCCACCCCTCGAATGATGTCGACGACGGCAAGCGCGTGCAGATCAAGACTAACTCCTGAGCCGCGAAGGAGCTTAGATCTCGAATCTTCGTCGAGACGTCACGCACCGGCCTACAGGGCCACGCCAAAGTCGCTCACGGGGGCGTTCCATCTGACGCGCCGCGAGGGCGCGGCGTCTCCAGTGCTTGTGTTTCCTTGTTCTTGGAGGCGGGCGGCCCCCGGCCCGCGTCGGATGGAGCCCATGGCAAAGCTCCGTCGACGACTTTGGCGTGGCCCTGCGCCGGCCTACCAATTGGATTGACGGACGGAAGCACGCTGGGATATCAGAGCTGGCAGGCCCGTCGGGGTCGGCGCTGTTTGGGAAGCAGCGCGAGGCGTTGCCGGTAACGCCGGAGGAGAAGCAGCATGCGAGAGCAGGATCGTTCAAGGACTGGGGATACGGAAGGCCGGCCACGGTTACGCCTTCTCCTGGTCAACCCGACCATCGTCGAGAAGCGTGAACATGTCCATATCGGGCTCGGCACAGTGGGTACCTACGTGAAGCGTCACAGCTCCCACGACGCCCGTATTCTTGACTTCATGGCGTTTCGCCACACCTGGCGTGAACGCTTGCAGAAAACAATCGAAGACTACCGGCCTGACCTCATTGGCATGTACATCGCGAGCCCGTACTTTCCCGCAGCGCGAACGGTCGCCCGCGAGATCAAGCGGCTGGCACCCAAGATTCCGGTCGTTGCTGGCGGCCACCATCCCACGCTGTCGCCGGACGACACGATGAGCGAGAGCGCCTTCGACATGCTGATTATCGGCGAAGGGGAGAAGCCGATGATCGAGCTTCTCGACACCCTGGCGGACGGCCGCTCGCTCAATGACGTGCCAGGCCTCTGGTGGCGGGACGGCGAAGAGATTTGTAAGGTCCCCAAGGCAAAGTTGCTCGAAGCGGAGGCCATGCCCGGGGTCGATTGGTCTCTGCACGATGAAGAGACGCTTCGCGCCAATTTCTATTTCTGGGGGGTGCTACCGGTAATGGCGAGCCGTGGCTGTCCGGCGCGCTGCTCGTTTTGTGCCATCACCAACGTGCAGCGGCTCTATGCCGGCGAGCGCTTCCTGCGCTTCCGCAATCCGCGCGAGGTGGTCGACGAGATCGAAGCCGACTACGACCGCTATCGCGACTGGGGGCTGCGCATCATTTACTTTTACGATCTCAACTTCCTGGTGAATCCGCGTTGGTTGCGCGAGTTCACCGATGAGTACAAGCGCCGCGGGCTCAACCGCAAGCTTCCGTGGAGCGCCTACACGCGCGCCGACCACGTCAACCCCGACACACTCGAGTCCTTGCGTGACAGCGGCTGTGTCAACCTGCGTGTCGGCATCGAGGCGGCTAACCCCTACATGCGCGACGTTCTCTATGAAAAGGACGTGTCGCAGCCGGTGCTGCTCGACGCCCTACGACAGATCAAGGCCCTGGGCATCTCTACTACCGGCTATTTCATGGCGGGTGGCCCCGGCGAACGGCCCGAGTGGTTGATGGAGTCGCTGGAGTTGGTGAAACGCGAAGGCGTCGAGTATCCCGTCTTCTTCCTCTACAAACCGCTCGCCGGCACCGACATTCTTGGTCGAGCCGAGGAACTCGGATCGCATTTGCTCACCGACACCATGGGGGCCGACTTTCTGCATGGCGTCAACATGGAGCACGCGCATATCAAGGCCTGGCAACTGAAGGCGTACCTGCTGCTCACGCACGCGCTCTTTGGACCCGCTCTGGTATTGGCGCAAGCCCGCCGCGTCGGCTGGCGCTACTTGCCGCACATGGGAACCTATATCTCGCGAGCAATGCGCGCCGGGTTCTCCTTCTATGGAGCGCTGACCTACTTCATCTTCTACGGGTACGACCACTTTGCTGAGCCTATTCATCTACCGGCGCGGCCCAACCCGGGGCCTTTGTGGAAAATGCTGATGGCGGTGACACGACAGTGGCTGCGACATTCCGGGGTGCCGGAGCCGGCGATCGTCAAACCAGCGCGTCCCCGACCTATCGCAGCCCATGCTGGTGGCGGCGAAACTGTGATGCCTGCGGTTAGCCTCACGCCAAGACGAGCGGAAGAGACCAGCGCCATCGCCGGATGACAGCAGCCGTGACCGTGTTGCGCTGAGCTCGGGCGCAACGCCAGTCCGTTTAGCCCGGAAACCTCAGTTCAATTACCCTTGAACTCGCAACGGCACTTGAGACGGCCTTCGAGACGCGGCCTGAACCGGGAAAAATCAGTGGGAACCGCGGATGGACGCCGATAGACGCTGATTGCTTGCGAAACGGACCAATGCCAAGAAACACAAGACCGTGGACGGGTAAACCTAAAATGTTTTCCCTTCTGCCCTTGTGGCTCTTGCCTATATCCGTGTTCATCGGCGCCCATCCGCGGTTCAATTGTTGTTTTCGGACTGAACCGATGGCCGCTCCTCAGCCCGGAACAATCCGTTGAACCCACGGATCGACCCTTCGA
>CAZGSN010000588.1:0-7201 GCA_964528465.1 uncultured Binatia bacterium (SeqCode) | reverse complement strand
CCCTACTTCGGCATGTTCTACGATTGGGGTGGAGCCTTTGTGTACCAGCCTGGGGTTACGTTCACGCGCGATCCCTTCCGCTTCACGGTCGACTACAGCATCCTCGATGCCGGACGTCTCAAGGGTGGCAGCGGCGTCAGCCTGCTACGCGATCGGGACAACGTGCAGTTCCGTATCGAATACGTGATCTAACCGCACGGCAACTAAGTAACCAACAACGGGAGTTCGGTTGTGAGAACAAGATTAACGTTTGCAGCACTGGCACTGGCCAGTGCCCTCGCATCTCCGCTCTTAGCGGACAACATGCCGGCCGCCGATGTGCGACAGAACCTTTACGCCAGTTGCTTCGTGGATCAGAAGGAAGGATGGATCGTCGGCGATCTGGGTCGCGTCTTCCATACGGTCGATGGTGGCCTCAACTGGGAGATCCAAGCCACCGGCACCAAGCGCCCCTTTGCGGGCATTACTTGTCCGGACCGCAGCAATCTCTGGATCGCCGGCCAGGGTGGGCAGATCGCCCACTCTAAAGATGGCGGCAAGACCTGGGAGCAACAGAAGAGCGGCAGCGACCGCCAACTGCTGAACATCGCTTTTGCCAATCCGCAACTCGGCATTGCTCTGGGCGACTTCGGCACCATCCTGCGCACCGAAGATGGCGGCCAAACCTGGGGAAAAGTTTCCGTCCCCTCTGATTTGAAATTGCCGCCGGACGTGGCTGAGGTGGTACAGCCGGGCGACGTCGTGTTTTATGGCATTTCGTTCCTAGACAAGGAGCATATTTGGGTCTCCGGAGAGTTCGGGGTCATCATGGCCTCGAGCGACGGCGGCGTCACCTGGCAGGGCCAGACCAGCACGGTGGAAACGACACTGTTTGGAATTCGCTTCGCCAGCGAGCAAAAGGGATGGGCCGTCGGCATCGACGAAACCCTGCTGCGCACTGTCGACGGTGGCACGACCTGGGAGAAGCAGAAGGTGCAGACTCCCAAAGGCTACGCCCTCGCCTTTTACGACATGGACATTAAAGGAAACTATGCCTGGGTGGTCGGCAGCAGCGGCTTGTTGCTGAGCAGCAAAGACGGCGGCGAGACTTGGCAATTACCGCCTGTGCCGGTGCAAATGCGTAGCGTTTGGTTTCGCGGCATCACCATGTTCACCGAGGGTCGCGGCCTCGTGGTCGGCGGCAGCGGCATGATGCTGAGCCTCGATCGCGACGGATTTACCCCTTCGAAGAAACAGTTCTAGGGAAGTGGCTGCCTGCCGAGGCTGCTCGTTTGGAAACCTCCACAATACTGATTTGAGCTTGCAAGTCGGAGCGTGTCTGCGCTGACCGACAGAAGGGATCGAACCCATGATTCCGCAGAGATGGATTGAAGCCTACCTGAAGTTCCTGCTCCGCTACAGCGGTTCTATTAGCGTCCTAGTTGCCTTACTGACGATTTTCTTTGCCTGGGGCATGACCAAGATTCGCCTGCACGTCGACTTCTTCGATTTTTATCCCCGCCAGCACCCGTACATCCGCTTCTACAACGAGTTCCGCAAGATGTTCGGCAGCGCCAACATCATGAGCGTGATCATCGAGGTGAAGGACGGCGACGTCTACAACCCGGCAACATTGCAGAAGCTGGATCGCGTCACCAAGTTCGTCGTGGAAACCAAAGGCGTAGTGCCGCAGCAGATCTTGTCGATCGCTCACCCACGCGTGCGCAGCATCACCGCTGCACAAGGCTCGATTCAAATCCGCGAGATCTTTTATCCCCGAGTCCCGCAGAACCAGGAGGATGCCGACCGAGTCCGCTTCTCCGTCTATGCCAACCGCGGCGTACGCGGAGTTCTCGTCTCGCATGACGACAAGGCTGTGGTCGTGCACGCGGGCTTTTGGGAAGAAGCGCTAGACTTCCGCTATCTCGACCAACGCATCGCGGAACTGAGGAAGCTGGAGGAGGATGGTAACCATACTATCTATGTCACCGGCTTCCCGTGGCTCTACACGTCGGTACTTCAGTATGCGCCGCAATTGTACTTCGTATTCGTGCTGATCGTCGCGGCCATCTCGTTCCTTCTCTACTCCTACTTCCGAACTTTCACCGGGATCGCGGTCCCGGTATTTTCCGCGGTGCTCTCGACCATCTGGGGTATCGGCATTGCAGCGTTGCTCGGCTTCAACCTCGACCCCTTGGTGCTGGTGATTCCGATCTTCTTGACCGCAAGAGCCCTTAGCCACTCGGTGCAATCGATGGACCGCTACCACGAGGAATACTACCGGCTCAAAGACAAGGATCAGGCGATCATCGTCTCATACTCTCACCTCTTCGCCCCGGCTATCGCCTCGATCGTTACCGACGGTATCGGCTTGCTCATCGTGGCCGTGGCACCGATTCCTCTCATTCAGAAGGTCGCTATCTTTGCCAGCTTCTGGGTGGTGTCGATTTTCATCAGCGTGGTGACTCTGCACCCCATCATTCTCAAGTACATCAACCCCCCACCACAGTTGGAGCATCTACAGGCCAACCCGACGATGGGCATCTGGCCAGCGACGGCGATCGTGGCGGCCGCTTTTGGCGCTGGCGTGGTGTTCCATAGCTCCGGCATCTCCGCAGCCATCATCGAAAGCCTGCACCTTGGTACTTTCGGCGTCATGCCGGCAGCCATCACCTTCTTCGCCATTTTTCCCGTCCTGGCTTGGTACTGGCTGAACTATTCCGAACCTATCTATGCTGCCTTCACGCAGCTCACGATTACCGCTTCCGAGGGTGCGAATCGCTGGGTTGTAATCGTGCTGACAGTGGCCATGTACGTCTTGTTCCCGATCTGGGGTTGGACGCTGAAGGTCGGCGACATGACGCCGGGTGCGGCTTTGTTGTTCAAAGAGCACCCGTACAATGTCGCTTACGACAAGCTCAACAGCTCCTTCCTCGGTGCCAGCCAGCTCATCGTCGTTGCTGACACCATGAAACCCGACGGCGTAAAATCGGCAGGGCCGTTGAACGCCATGGAAGAACTCGCCGACCACATGACCGCCACACGCGGTGCCGGCGGCACCATCACCGTTGTCGAGATCGTGAAGCAACTGGCGCGCCTGTACCACGACGGCGACCCCAAGTGGGGCATCATTCCGATTCGCCCCAAGGACGTAGGCGAGTTGTTTTACGTGTTCACCAGCGCGGCAGCAGCCGGCGACCTCGATCGATTCATGGACCCAAGCGGCCGCTACGGCTCGGTCATCACACTGTTCAAAGAGCACTCACACGAGATCGTGATGAACTCCATCGCCTGGGCCAAGGAGTTCGGCGACAAGTACCAGGGTGGTGACGTGCAGTTCCGCTATGCCGGTGGTTTGTTCGGCATCCTTGCGGCCGTCAACGAAAAGGTCGAAGATTCGTACTGGGTCAACCTGGCGATGATTTTCTTCATTGTTTACTTCTGCCTCTATCTGACTTACGGCTCTTGGTACGTGTCCTTCATCCTAATGATTCCCGTGGTTCTATCGCAGCTCGCCGCCGAGGCTCTAATGGTGTGGATGCACATTGATCTCAACGTCAACTCACTGCCGATCGCGGCAGCAGGCGCGGGCGTCGGCGTCGACTACGGCATCTATCACTTCAGCCGCATGATCGACACCTACGATGAAATTGGAAAGCTTGATGAAGCTATCGACTACGCCACCGCAACCACCGGCAAGGCCATCATCTTTACCGCCACCACAATGATTGCCGGGACTATCTTCTTTTGGTTCTCGGATCTCAAGTTCCAAGCCGAGATGGGTTTTCTTCTCGCACTGCTGATGATCTTCAACACCTACGGCGGCCTGGTTGTGGTGCCTGCCTTTATGAAGGTCCTCAAGCCGTCCTTCTTTTTGCATCGCGAACGCCCGGCGCATGCCGAGTCGGAAGCACACTAGAGAAAGCGTAAACGCAAGGAGGTTTCTAATGAAGTCATGGATTCGCACTACCGCTCGGTGGGCACTGATGATGGCAGCGGCCGTAGCCGTTGACTCAGGCCGACCATCTTTCGCCGAGGACAAGACGTGGGTGCTCGACAGCAACAACTGGCAGCTTGGTGAAAAGCTGCTGCCGGAGGTTGTGCTCGGACGCGTCAAGAAGGGCGAGTACTCCTACAAGGTGATCGAAGTCGACCCCGAGAAGTTCAAGCAAAACTACTCGAAGAAGTTTTGGGATGCGAGCGAGGCCAACGCGGGCAAGTACGATATCGACCCCGCTACTTGCGGCCTCAAGGACGTGAAAACCGGCCAGATGCCAGAGTTCTACTTCGGGTACCCGTTCCCGAAGATCGACCCCAAGGAGCCGCTGGCTGCTTGCAAGATGGCGTGGAACTTTACCGCCGCCAACCAGATGGGCAACGGCCAAGGCGCGACCTTTACTCTCAACGGCATCGATTCCACCGGTGAGTTCCGTCGCATCAAGACCTGGCTGCATATCAACTCGTTCATGGGTCGCTCCGCCGGTCCGATGCCGTCGAACCCGGAGAACCTGCGCGACACCTCGATGTCGGGCGTGCTCGAGCCGCAGGACGTCGACGGCGTGGGTGGTTTGACCAAGCGCTTCAACGACTGGACCTCACAAGATAGCTCCTGGTTCTTCGTTCCCTCCACACGCCGCGTACGCAAGGTGAATGCGGCCACGCGCTCCGATCCCGTGGCCGGCCTCGACATCTTTGCCGACGACGTGAACTGCTACGCGGGCAAGATCGAGTACTACAAGTGGAAGCTGGTAGGCGAAGGCAACATCCTGGCCCCCGTGCTGAGCCCCTACCCTTTCGAGCAAAAGAAAGTCACCGAGACTCGCTCCGAAGTCGCCATCCCGTACTTCAAGGGCGCTTTCGAAACTCCCGGCGCCAAAGGTGCTCCCTGGCTGATCGTTGAGAACCTGGCCATGATCCCACGCCCGGTGTGGATTCTCGAAGGCCAATCCGAAGACCCCTACTACAACTTCGGCAAGGTCATCATGTACATGGACAAGGACATGTACCGAATCTACTGGAAGCTGGTCCACAACAAAGCCGGCGAGTACTTCTACAACGCCATGTGCGCTTACCATTTTTCCAAGAGCACCGATGGCACCCTCTCGGTGGTCACCCCCAACATGGTGGTCGGCGTCAACGACAAGACCAACCGCGCTGCGATCGGTGGCCGCTACAGCTCGCAGTTCATCGAGACCAAGTACGAAGACGACTACTTCACCTTGGGCCGCCTGACCCGTATGGCCGACTGAGTCTCCGCGACCCTTCCAGCCTGAAGCCCAGAACAAAAAGGGGCGGGAGATAGCTCTCCCGCCCCTTTTGCTTGCGAACGGCATTGCCGTCAGAGATCAAGCCGGTTCCCTACGAGCGGGCCTTCGCTTCGACGTCAGAAATGGCTTGACCCGCTCGCGCAGAAACTTCTCGATGCGTAGGTTCATGAGTTCCGGATGTTCGATCAGCCCGGCATGACTCCCCCTTGGCAAGACCAGCATCTCCGCTCCAGGAATCTTGGCGCACATCTCGCGCGACAGATCCAAGGGAGTGAATAGATCGTGCTCGCCGCCGACCACCAACACCGGAACGTCGATCTTGTGCAGCCACGGACCGGCGTCATGTCTCTGCATTTCCCCGGCCATCAAGAAGAACACCTGCAGGTTCATTCGCGCGAGATGATCGAAGTAGGGAGCCATGTCCTCGAAATCGGCAAGCTGCCAGTTGATCATGCCGAGACGAGCCAGTTCGAAGGGAATACGCGTACGTAGGACTGGGCGCAGCAGGGCTTCTACCTCACGGGGGTAGGTTGTCGTCAGCGGGTACAAGACGCTGAACAGCGCATGCGAAAGTGGTGGGATGAAGGCGCTGTCGATGGGGCGGCCATACGGGCCACAGATGGGGATCAAACCGGCAACGCGATCCGGAAACTGATGCCAAAACTCGAGGAGCACCTGACAGCCCATCGAATGACCCAGCAGAACAGCTCGCGAAACACGGCAAGCATCGAGCACGGCCGCGAGATCGCGAGCGTTCGCTTCCATCGTGAACGACTCGGGGGTCATTCGCTTCGGCAAACCGCTGGCGTAGTGGCCCCGATACTCCCAGGTGATCACGCGATGATCTTGCGAGAAATGCTCGACCACGTACTTCCAAAAGAATGTCGATACGCCGACACCATTGCAGCACACGATGGTCGGCTCACCCTTTCCATGCACCGTGTAGTGCAGAGGCACCCCCTGCCAACCATTGGCTACTCCAGATCGCTCCATCTGCTTCTCCACCTCACTTGTGAAACTTCGCGCACACTCAGCGCACCAGGGTCGTTACCTGATCGGGCGGGTCTGGGTCAATTGCCGGAGCAGTGCCGGCGCGTGAACGGGCGTGCATCATACTTGTTGCCTTGCATCCGAGATCCACGGCCTCACGGCCGCGGCTACTGTGTCTTCGCCAGCTCCGTGTAGCCGCGCGCGTGAGCGCGTGGATGGTGGAAGTTTGCCTCCCAACGAATTTGTCGCACACTTCGCGTGAATCCCACCGGGCGCACGAACACTGCCGGAGCTTGACATGGCCGCCCTTAAACGACGATTGCCGCCCTCCCGCGCCGCCGCTATCGCTGGGCACAGAAGGAATGACAAATGGCATACGTACTTGTGAACTGGCTGCTCAGCGCGCTGACCCTAATGATCGTCGCCAACTTCCTCCCTGGGTTTCGGGTGGCCAGCTTCAGCACGGCACTGATCGCCTCCGTGGTGATTGGCTTGGTCAACTCAACCCTTGGAGCATTGCTGAAGATCCTCACCTTTCCCCTCACCATCGTGACCTTCGGACTCTTTCTCTTTGTCATCAACGCCCTGATGCTGCGCATGGTGTCCGCCGTCGTCCCAGGGTTCGCCGTCGACGGCTTTGGCGCTGCCCTGCTGGGAGCGATCGCCGTTTCCGTTCTGAACACCGTCCTCCGTCACTTGGTCTTTTCCTAAACCGGCACTGCTCGGATCAGGGGACAAAAGAGAGGAACTCGCAAGCTCGCGCAACGTACGAGGGACTCGCCTACGACACACCGTCGGATTGGACACTCACCGCGAATCCGTTTTCAGATAATGGATTGACTTCGCGGATTGCCTCTCGTTTGAATACCCAAAGGAGGTATCCATTTTGAATCAAGTTTCATGGAAGACGCCGTTCCTTGCGGGAGCATTGGCGGGGCTGCTGGTTACGGCGCAACCGAAGCCAG
>CAZGSN010000587.1:0-5149 GCA_964528465.1 uncultured Binatia bacterium (SeqCode) | reverse complement strand
ACCTGCCACACGCCGCAGTTGCTACTCAGCGACCCGCTGTTCAGCGAGCCCAGTCAAAATCCAAGCTATCGCGACCGGCGTTTTCCCAGTGGCCAAGATCCCGCCTCACGCGGCGTGTCCCCCCAATTTCCGATCACTTTTGATCTGACTCAGGACCAACCGGACAACGTGCTTACCGATGCTCTCGGCCAAGTCACTTTCCGCCTCGGCTCCTTCACCAAGGACACCAACGGCCGTGCCATTGTCGAACTCTTCGGCGACTTGAAGCGCCACGACTTGGGCTCGGCGCTCGCCGAATCCATTGATGAGACCGGTTCCGGGGCATCGATGTTTTTGACCGAGAACCTGTGGGGAGTTGGGAGCACCGCACCCTACATGCACGACGGTCGCGCCACGACCCTTGCCGAGGCCATCCTCGCCCACGGTGGCGAGGCGGCTTCCTCACGCATCGCCTTCAGCTCCATGCCCCTTCAAGATCAGAGAGACCTCGTTGCCTTTCTGGACAACCTCGTCCTGTTCAAGAAGTAGTGCCCAGGGAAACCTCCGCATGAGGCCGCGGGAGCCATCACTTCGGCCCCTACCCTGCCGATTGCATCAAGACGAACCCAGCCTGCCTTGACAGGATGCGACCTAGCCCCAAGCCCGGGCTAGGTCGCATCCTGCTGTTCCAGCGTTTCTCTATCAACAACAACCTGCTCGTTCGCTTCAACGTTCGGTGGACCTTCGCAAGCAAGCGAGGAACGACGCGCACTGCTTGCGGAACGGATCAAGACCAAGAAGCACGGGGCTGTGGACGGGCGTAGCCCAAGCGTTTCTCCTTTTGCCCTTGTCGCTGCTGCCTGTATCCGTGTTCATCCGCGTCCATCCGCGGTTCAATTGTTGTTTTCGGGCTAAACGACGGGGCAGATCCGACCAGGTGCCGGTTACCGCGTAAACGTCGAGCATCTCGTCGCTGATCAAGGCCGCCATGGCGGCAACGTCTCTCTGTCGCTGTAGTTGGGGTAGTCGTTCAGAAACGCCGTGCCAGCCGTTTAATTCGAACACACCCTTGTAAGCCGGGGTCGATCCGTAAAACGCAATCTGGAAGCGCGCCCGCTGGCGCCATTCCTCGGGAACCTCCGCGTAGCGCGGCCCCTTGCCTTGACCGATCCCGACCGCTGACCTACCTACACGCCACTTTGAAGAACTCAGCCTTTCTCGCAGCTTGCCGGCGTGAGCCGACCCCGTACACGCCCATTTGGTTGATGCGGCAGGCGGGACGCTACATGCAGGAGTATCGCGACGTACGTGCGCGCTACAGCTTCCTTGAGCTGTGCAAGAATCCGGATGTTGCGGCCGAGGTCACGGTAACCGCGGTAGAGAAGCTCGGGGTCGATGCAGCCATCATCTTTGCCGACATCTTGCTAGTGCTTGAGCCGCTGGGGGCGGGGCTGGAGTTCACCAAGAACGATGGGCCCGTGCTGCACAATCCAGTGCGTACCCCGGAGGACCTGCAACGCTTACTTCCCGGAGATTCGTCCGAAGCTGTCCCCTTTGTCTACGAAGCCGTGCGCTTGGCGAAGGAGGCCCTTAAGGTCCCGTTGATCGGCTTTTCCGGTGCGCCCTTCACCCTAGCTTCGTACCTGATCGAAGGCGGCGGCTCGCGCAATTACATCCATACCAAGAAGCTCATGTACGGGGCGCCGCAAGCCTGGAACGCGTTGATGGGGAGATTGTCCTGCATCGTGGCTGGCTACTTGAATCGCCAGATCGCTGCCGGTGCCGACGCCGTACAGATCTTCGACAGTTGGGTAGGTTGCCTGTCGCCTGGCGACTACCGCGAGTATGTCTTACCGCACATGCGGGGCCTCATCGGCGCGATCACGCCCGGGACACCAGTCATCCATTTCGGCACCGACACGGGCGGCTTGCTGGAGCCCATGCGAGAAGCAGGCGGTAACGTCATCGGGCTTGATTGGCGGATCGAACTCGATGTGGGTTGGCAGAGACTCGGCCATGAAGTTGGCGTGCAGGGAAACCTCGATCCGGTGACGCTGTTTGCGCCGCTCCCCGAGATTCGCCGCCGCACGCAAGCGATCCTACAAGCAGCCGGCAACCGCCCCGGACATATCTTCAACCTTGGCCACGGGATCTTGCCGCACACCCCCGTAGATCACGTGCAGGCTCTGGTCGAAATGGTGCATGCGCTGAGCGACCGCCGTGGCTGATACCCCGCTACGAATCACCGTCAAGCGAGTGCGCCCTGGGACGGCAAATCCCTTGCCCTTGCCAAGCTACGCCACCGCCGGGTCTGCCGGCATGGACCTGCTCGCCGACGTAGAAGAGCCACTGACCGTGGCTCCGGGAGCGCGCCTGCTCGTTCCCACCGGCCTCATCTTTGAAATTCCGATCGGCTTCGAAGCACAGATCCGCCCGCGCAGCGGCCTGGCCCTGCGCTACGGAATTACTCTGCCCAACGCACCTGGAACCATCGACTGCGATTACCGCGGCGAAGTGCAGGTCATCCTTGCCAACCTCGGCAGCGAGCCCTTCACCATCCAGCGCGGCGACCGCATTGCCCAGATGGTGATTGCTCCGGTTGTGCGCACGGAACTACACGAAGCCACCGAACTCTCTGCAACCCATCGCGGCAGCGGCGGCTTCGGCCACACCGGCCGCTGAGTCGTCCTGGAGGATCTCTCCGATGATCAAGCAGCTCGGGCCATCCTGCGGCGGCGCAGGAACGCTGGCGCCTTCTGTAAGCCAGCGAACGAATCTTTGGTCTGCCATGCTCTCTCCCTCCTGAAAGCGTGGTCCTTGTCTATTCCAAGATGCTAGCGGCTACAATCGTCTTGGGTCTCCCAATCCGATACACCAGGTCGCCGTACATCGTGCCAGCCGCACGGCACGCTTGCTGGTAGGCGAGGAATTCTTGCGCTTTCTCGGGATGGGGGAAGGATGGAGCTGAACGGAATCGAACCGTCGACCTCTTGAATGCCATTCAAGCGCTCTCCCAACTGAGCTACAGCCCCATGCCGGTCGTCTTGGCGCGGCTCCGTGTAGCCCAATCCACTTGGCACGGCAACCTCTTGGCGCCAACGAGGGATTGTGTAATTCCCCGGTTGTGTTGAAGACCTGCCCACTTGGCCAACCCTTCGCCCCAGGCTTGCGGTATTGCGGGATGCTCCGGGTGAATGGTGGATAGCAGCGCCCACATGGCACAACCCGTAGATTCCAACCGACGCAATCCCGTGGGCAACGTTTCGTTGCTGGTTGCAGCGGCGGGCGCCGTCAGCACGCGCGCGCTGCTTGCGTGGGGCGGGTGGGGGCAAGGGGCGTGGCTGCATGTGGTTGCTGCCGGCTTCGATGCGGCGCTGGTCGGGGGCCTGGCGGATTGGTTCGCGGTAACGGCCCTGTTTCGCCATCCACTGGGCCTGCCGATTCCACATACCGCGATCATCCCAAAGCGTCGTGCCAGGATCATCGAGAGCATCGCGACCATGGTGCAAGAAGAATGGCTGTCCCCGGAGGTGATTGGCAGCCGCTTGGAACGAGTGTCGGCGAGCCAGGTGATCGTCGATTGGCTACGCGATCCGCAACACGTCGAGCGTCTGGGCGCGCCGCTGCGCGACGTGGTTCGCGGTCTCGCACGCATGCTGGTGGAGCCGGAGATCGCAGAGTTTGTGGAACGCGCCGCGCAAAGACAGCTTCGCGAGCTACCGATCGATGCCAACGCCGGGCATTGGATTACCCGCATTGCGGATGGACATGCAGCGCAGGCAGCGTTTGCCAGCGCCGCGGAGTCTCTGGGAAATCTCGCGCGCCAGCCAGCAACGGTGGAGGGACTGCATGCGTGGTTGGAACGTGCAGCCATCGAGCTGCACAAGGACGGTAAGCGGCTGGTGCCGCTGTTGCTGCGCCGCAAGCTGGTGCAACGCACGTTGGTCGAAGCCGCGTGTGACTACTCGGCCCGTGAATTTGCCGGTGCAGCCGCCGAGAGCGACCACCCGTTGCGGGTGTGGGTATTTGGGGTGCTGCGCCGCTTTGGTGAGCGCCTCGCGGCCGGCGACGAATCGGTAGTGGCGCAGATGCAGCGTCTGCGCGACGCACTCGCCGAGAGCATCGAGATTCGCCCCCTGGTGAGCCAGCTTTTGCGACAGGCACGCGATCAGCTCGACTCTGACTTGGGCGATCCGGGCAGCTATCTCTCGCAACTCATCGATCGCAAGCTGCGCGAAGGAATCCTGGAGCTGCTCGACGATGCCGGGCGCCGGGCACGCTTCGATGCCTGGGTGCAGACCACAGCACAAGAGATTCTTCGCCGTCATCGCGATCAGATCGGGCTCACCGTGCGAGAGAACCTCGAGACACTCGACACCGAGGCTCTGGTCGCTCAGATCGAAGCCAGAGTCGGCAACGACTTGCAGTTTATCCGCCTCAACGGCGCCTTGGTGGGCGGCTTGATCGGTGTCCTCTTGGCCTTGCTGCAACGCTTCGTGCCGTAGTCCGGCGCAAGACCCTGCGAGACATCCCTTGCCGTACGCGAAGCCACCGCGCTCAACGCCGCTTGGTTCGGACCGCCCTGCAGGAACCCTCACGGTTACGCCTACACTTGCGCGCCTGCGCTCAGGGACGCCGCACCCCGCACCGGCGAACCGGCGCACTGGGCACCTCCAGATCCGGCGGCAGCGCCGGGTGTGCGACAAATTCGTTGGGAGGCAAACTTCCACCATCCACGCGCCCACGCGCGCGGCTACGCGGAGCTGGCGAAAACACAGGAGCCGTGGCCGTGAGGCTGCCGTGAGGCCGTGGATCTCGGATGATAGCCAACAAATTTGACGCACGCCCGGCAGCGCCGGATCTGGGTGGGAGTTTCATGTTGACTTGTCCCGGCACATTCACGAGACTCTGCCCTGGAATCGTCTGTGACTTACCGACTTGGAGGAGCCAAAAAGTGAAGAGAGTAGGATCTAGCGCCAAGCAAACATCGTTGGTGGTGGCTTTCCTGGCCGTTTGCATCGCGACAGTTTCGGCCCAGGAAGGTCCGCGCGCACGCCCGACACGCATCCCGCGCCCGGGTCGGCCAGCGGGCCCCGTTCGCCCGGTTCGCCCACCGCGTCCAACCCGAAACATCCTGGGTGTGCCGACCCCGACGGCAACATTGCCCATG
>CAZGSN010000586.1:0-4291 GCA_964528465.1 uncultured Binatia bacterium (SeqCode) | reverse complement strand
AGCGAGCGATCGGAGTCGTCTATAAGACCGTCTCCATTCAGATCCGCATCGCATCGCCAGCTCGCAGGATCAACCTGCGCATAGATTGTGGCGACCATGTCGGCAGCGGTACTGCGCCTATCACAGTTTGCATCGCCAAGTGAAAGGCGCGGGGTTGGTGTCCTCGATGGCGTTGCGCTGGATGTGGCCGTAGACGTTGGCGACTGGCTCGCTGTCGCAGCGGCCGTAGCGGTTATCGTTGGCGTTACGGTTGTTGCGAGCGTTGCCGATGGCGAAGGCGCAGGAGTCTGCGATGGTGACGGCTCGTTGCTGATAGTCGCGGACGCGGTAGGCGTAGCAGTAGCCTGCGGGATTCGGTTGGTTAGTGTGAGGCCGTAGACTGGCGACTCGGAATACGAGCCGCTGGTGGTGGTGAATTTGAAGCTCAACACATACTCGCCGACGACATCGTCCGGCAATGTCAGGGCCCACTCGGGATGGATGTGCACGTCG
The DNA here is from genome assembly GCA_964528465.1 of uncultured Binatia bacterium (SeqCode). Classification (GTDB taxonomy): domain Bacteria; phylum Desulfobacterota; class Binatia; order HRBIN30; family HRBIN30; genus CAZGSN01. Next base: position 3,799 of record CAZGSN010000586.1, on the reverse strand, counting down.
GATTCAGAAGCAGAGCCGATGAGAGCACTCTCCCCCGGAGCGTCGAGCGTGCTACCCGATAGCTTTACGCTGGCACCGGCAGCGATAGCCACCAACTGAAAGCGTACCTGCGTGCCGCTGCGTAGCGGATAACTCGTTGGCGGGGTCGGCGACGGTAACGACACCCACGCAAAGCTGGGAATGATATTGGTGTAGAAGGTCTGACCGCCAAAACCAATCAGAGGGGCTACAACGACACGCGTGGAAAAGTCGAAATCTCCCGCAACGACGAGCTGCCCACGACGATCCTCGCTCGAGCCGATCCGCATCAGCTCGCCATGCGCCTGCACCTGTCCACCCCACGTCAAAAGGCATACAAAGAAGGACAAATATGAGAGAAGGATGCGCACCAGACCCTCCATCGGCAAATCCAAGCGATGCACCGGGGGCTCAAGGCGTCCCCCGATGCTTCTAGTCGTGAGTCGGGTCGGAGGATGGCATCGCGGCCATCCTCCGACGTAGCATCCCTACTCGGCGATCGTTGTCTTCAGACAAGGGAACGAATCGTCGAGATCGCCCCCACCTTGTGACACCTGCGTAACGTACTCGCTCATTGCCGCCTTGGCATTGCCGTACATTGAGCCCAAGAGTTCCTCGGCGCGGCAGCCGAGCAATCCCAGGTGCTGGCTGATATCGTTATCGCTCATCCCCGCCGCAATCGCACACTCGTCCTGAATCGCTGCAAACGCCTTCGCGCGCGCGGCTTCGATCTTTCCAAGCATCGTCTTATCGGCATCAGCTCCCGACTCTCCAACGCAGGCAGCTTCCGCCTTCGCGTCGGCGTCGGCCAGGTCTGAGGGAGGTGTCGTCAATGCTTCTTTTGCTTCTTTGACCTGCAGCGCATCGGCACACTTGCGCAGCAAGGACAGTTTCTTGTCGAAGAACTTCTGCCCCGCCTTCCCAACCGTCTTGCGGCACGCCACACCGGGCTTGTCGTAGTCGCCAGTTGCATACTCGGGAGCTGATAGAACTCCGTTGGTGAACTTAACCGTGTAATTCTCCGACTCGGCATAAGAAGGAGAAGTCAGCTTGAAGGAAATCGTTGCCTCACCAAACGAGCCGGCAGGTAGCTCAAGAGACAAAGTCCAAGCCGGGTGGTTGTGTGCGATCGGCTCGGTACCCAAAAGTACCGACTCACCGACCTCGTCCAAAAGGGTCGAGTTGATGGTGACCGATGCCCCTTCGTCGATCGCCGTGATCTCTACGCTCACCTGAGTACCTGGGTCGAGGACGTACAGATCAGGTGCATCGTCTGCCGGCAGGCTCTCAAAGGCGGGAAGGGCTCCTGTGTAGATACTATTGGGGCCAACTGTCGTGCTGTACGACAATCGCGCTACCCGCTCATGGAAATGGAAGAACGTCGCCAGAGCGCCGCTGCCGTCGGCTGTAGAGCCTATTTCGACGGTTTCCATAGGACCATGAGCAAATGCAGGCGCTGAGCCGACAAGGAACGCCATCGTAACCACTCGAATTGCTGTCATCGATTTCATCGCGAACTTCTCCATGTAGTCTCGCTTGCGCGCAAGGACTACGTCACAAGGTTTGTTTTCACCAGCCTGCGCCGGACGTTTGCGCACACAAAGTGGTGCGGACGTATGAATGCACAACTCCCTCAAATTAGGATCTGGGAGAAGGCATCTTCACAGCAGGCTCCCAATGCGATGATCTAAAAGTACGGGAGAACGCGGCGGACGAAATGGCGGCAAGAGGACTCGGTAAGGCGGAGAAGGCATTGTCACATCAAGTGGCATCGCCGTCCAAGTAGGCGCATCCAAGGAATGTCGCGCCAGAACTGTAGGGTCGTGGTGTGCCAGCGAACCTGTGTTGCGGTGGGTACACCCGGGTGCGTGCAAACTCAGGCCACGTGTCTGCGAACGGGACTGATGGCAAGACGCAGCGGTCGGACCGTGGCAGCGTAGTTTCGTCACATGCATCGGGCAGTCGACGGGACAGCGTCCAGCGCAGGCACGTGGTACGGCGTTGGGCCAGGGCGTGGCATGGCTCGCCAGCACGGCGACCAGCAAGAGGCTAGCTAGGCGCCAGAACTGTCGGTCGCGCGGTTTCAACGGGTTGCGCCTCCGAGAATCCAACGGCGAATGAGGTCTATCTCTTCGTCCGACAACGGCAGGCTGCCTAGGGGCATGGGGCTGCCCATGGTCGGCGGCGGACCAAGCAGCTTGGTCATCAAGAAGCTGCGCGCCCCATCCCCCGGAGCCACGCGCAGCAGGCCGGCGTTGCGTGCCGCAGTCAGGGATGGGTTTACCCCAACCAACTGATCAAACGATGTGGCCGGCTCGAGCACGAGGTTGCCGTTGCGGCCGTTGCTGTCGTGACAAAACAAGGTGGCACACTTCGGTGTAAAAATTGTGCTTTGGATCTCGTTCAGCGTAGCTACCGGGGGCGCTGGACACGCGACGGCAGCCGCGTGCACCGCCGCACTAAGCTCGTCGACGGTAATCTCATCATCATCGTTGAAGTCGATTGCCGTGCATGTCTCGGGGGATTCGCCCGTGAGTGCGAGTTCCATCCCGAGGACAGTCTCTGCGAGAGATACCGCGCCATCCTGGTTACAGTCGCCGACGCAGGCCGGAACCGTAGGGCGTGGCGTGGGCGAAGGGGTTGGCTCAGAGTCAGCGACAACTACTCGCGCCTGTACCGTCTCCGACTCGGCGTATCCGTTGTTACCTTTGATTCGCAACGACAGGTTCCATTCCTGCCCAACGGAATCTCCGGGAGCGACGATCTGCCAAGAAGGATGCACGTGAATGCTAGGCATGGTGCCCAGTACTGCCGACTCGCCCGCCTGCGAAAGCCTCGTACCGTTCACCCCTAAAAGCAATCCGGCATCGACTGCGACCAACTCCACACGCAGCACGGTTCCGTCGACGACCCGAAATAGGCCAGAGGGTGGCGCATCGACGGGCGGCGCCATGAACCCGGGATCGATCGCAGTAAAGAGGCAACTAGACCGACTGACATTGCAGAAGCTCTCGAATACCCGAACTGCGACTGAAAAGTCGTAGCGGAGGTGCAAGGCACCACCACCATCGGCGTCCGACCAGATGTTCATGCAAGCATCGCCCGTACAGGCCGATACCCGCGAGACACCAACAGCCAACCCGAACGCAACGACGACAGGGCACAACACGATCCCACGCCACCAATGCTTTGCCGCACGAGCCATCATCACCCAATTCTCCGGACCGCCAGCCCTAATCGTCCTACTCGCCCTCTTCCTCATCATCATGCTCGTGCTCGTCCTCATCGTGCTCCGCAACTGGCTCGAGCCGCAAGACGATATCCTCCGAGGCGGAATAGGCCGCCGCACTGGTCGTCAAGCGAACGGTCACGTTGACATGATGCGGCACGCTTGCCCCGCTGGCGACTGCAATCTGCCACTCTACATCGCTGTGGAACGGCACCGTGCCGAGGATCGCAATCTCGCCAGTTTGATCCAACTTGGTGTTGGCAAATTTGAGGGTGACGCCTTCCGGCGCCGACACCAGCGTCAAGCGCACTAGCGTGCCTTCGGGCAGCGCATAGAACTCCTCGTCCGGCTCACTCTCCTCGAGCGATTCGAAGCCAGGGCTAGTGGCAACATAAAGCCGAGTACCGCCGACACACTCCTCACCGCTACCGCCGAGGCATTGGTCGAACGGAACTTCGATCGTTCCGTCAAACTCCTCCCCAACGAGCAAGCTACCTGCGCCTGGCTCCGATGCACCGACCAGAATCTCGGAATGCCCATCCGGTGGCGGAG
>CAZGSN010000585.1:0-10300 GCA_964528465.1 uncultured Binatia bacterium (SeqCode) | reverse complement strand
CCCCGCCCCACGTTGCCGGATAGGCCTGCGCCCTTGGTGAATATAATTGGCGCGATTTGTGTTCCCACCGATTTCAAGGTGCCCTGCACCTCGAAGATATAGTTGCCCCGAAACTCCACTCGCACCCCAGGCTGGATTACGAGGCCAGCCCCCCTCACCAGGATATCTGCCGTGATACAGTAGGGCGATCCTGCGGCGGTCCAGGTTGCGGATTCAATCTGTCCCGCGACCAGAGTCGAACAACCTCCCTCGTTGGTCGGAGAGAATGTGGGTGCGGGCGTTGGGGTGTAGGTCGGAGTGCTAGACGAACGTAGGGTCGGTGTGTGTGTCACTGTCGCAGTTCTTGTCGGCGTAGGGATCAGTGTCGGCGTTGCCGTCAGCACCTGGGTGCGTGTTGGAGTTGAAGTCGGTGTCGGCTGGGGAGTTCCTGTCGGGACCTGCCCGCACAGCGGTGCGCCTGACTGTACCCATTGTGGATCTTGCGACGTCTCGGTCTGCGCGTTGAGGCCCAGGGTTCCAGGTAGGTTGGAGCTGGATAGGTCGGCGACGGTTTGGCCTTGGCCTTCGTCCATTGGCCAGTAGCCGACTAATCCTGGCTCGTCGCCGTGGAGGGACTTGCTCATGGTTTCTTGGATTGCGGCTTGCGAGCGGACGGTGCTCCAGATGCGCAGTTCGTCGAGTTCTCCGGTGTAGTGGTTCTGCAGGACGCCATTGAGCGACAGGGCTCCGGCGGTCATGTAGTCGCTGGCATCGTATCCTAGGCCACTGGCTTGCTGTTTGAGCTCGCCGTCCACGTAGAAGCGCAGCTCGCCGTTGCCATATGTTCCTGCCAGGTGGTGCCAGGCGCCGTCAGGCTCGCGCTCGATGCAGCGGAAGTTGGTATTGCCGCAACCCGCTGGATCGACCGAAAAGCAGAAGTCGCCGGCGCTGGCGTCGAGGGCGAACCCTTGTGTGCAGTCCTTCCCCGGACCGCCGTTGTGACCGGCCACAAAGCCGGTGCGTGCGCCTGTCTCGGGCCGCACCCAGGCCTCAATCGTGAACGCGGACAACGGCGGAACGGCCCCAAAGGTTACGACATCGCTGCCGTCGAAGCGCAGGGCATGATTCTCTGTTGGATCGCAGAAGCCTTCCACGGGGTTGGGGGGAAGGACGATACGACAACGATCGAGGCTGCCGTCCAAGCAACTGGGAACCGCACTATCACGGACAAACCCACAGCTCTGCCCTGGGCCGCAGTTGTTGCGGTCGACGAGGAAGCCGTAGTCGAGTTCGACCTCGCCTTGCGCTCCTTGCGTCGTAAAGCGCACGCCGTTGACCGTGCTGTCGCGTAAGGTCAGCGCCAAGATTCCCCCGCGCGGGCATTGGACACCACGGCGAAAGCGAATTGGCTGCACGGTCTCGATGCGTAACGCCCCCAGGCAATCGACATCCAGTTCTCCCGCCATAGTCAGGGAACGCGTGTCTGCGTCGAGCGCTTGCTCGGTAATCGTAAAGTCCTTGGTCCGTTCGGTGAAGCGCTCGTCGCGGCTCTGGCTGCTTGCGTGGATGACACCGCTCTTGCTCTTGCGGGTCACGCACGGGCTGCCCGCCGACTCTACGCTCAAGCTGACGGCCTGGTAGACGTAACGGCCGTTCACACCTTCGTCCGCATCGAAAACGTCGAGCGTGCCATCGTACCAGGTGGTGCCGCTGGGGCCGTTACAACCTGTTCCGGAAGCAACGAACCTCTGGGTCAGATTGGCAGTGTGCTCTTCGAGCCGTGCACCTGTGCTGCTGCGCAGAAGTCGATGAAAAGCCGTCTCGCGCAGCTCAAAGTTGCGGTCGCGCACTTCGTACGTGCGGTTGGCGATGGCATCACCAGCCGCACAAGCGCCAGGGTCTTCGATGACCAGCTCGAGGGCGCCATCCAGAATAACCCTATCCGCCGTACTGGAATCCACATCGGTACAGTTGCTGTAGGTTGTCTTGAAGCGGCTCAAGCTACCCTCGACCGTGCAAGTCCCGGTGACGCTACCGGCCACCGCACAGCGACCCTCCAGAGCGCGGCGCATGTAGGTGACGGCGCTCCCTGCCGGCGGGGGCGAAGGGTTGGATATGTATCCGACATCGATCAAGGATGCTTCCAAGCTGTCGACCGTAACCAGCACCGTGCGCGCCGCGCTCGCCGCGGCCTCCGCGGCTTCCTTTGCACAGCCGGCTGTGGCGCTGTGCACAGCAGCCACCAATTCTTCGATTTCGACGCGATCATCGTTGTTGCGGTCCATGCTGGCGCAACGGTTGCGACTGGATTGCCCGGCGAGGCCAATGTCGAGCCCGCTCATCAGCTCGTTGCGGCTGACACCGGTACTGTTGTCGCAGTCGCCCGGGCACGGACTGGCGGATGCGGCGAGTGGAGTCCATAGCCAGGCAAGGAGCAGGCCCCCCACAATCGCTGCGGCTGATGCTTTGCGCTGATTTCTAAACATGGATGTCTCCTTCGCGTCTTTCACGGGGTACGGGGTGGTCCCAAATGCTGGTCAGTTTGCCGTGAGCCCAAGCTTCGTCGTCCAGGGCCGAACGAACCACAGAGAACACCGAGGGCACAGAGAAAAAACTCTGGAATTTCCTTGCTCATCTCTGTGGTCTCTGTGTCCTCTGTGGTTGAAGATCCCAGTTCCCAGACAGTCTTTTTCGCCGAGGCTAGGGAGTTCCACTCCGTCGTACGGAGCGGAATACTCTCGGGTCGAAGTGATCTCGCAAAGGCAACCTCGCCTGCGCGCCCCGGGGCTTGTTCTCTCCCTACGCTCAACGCACCACCTCCAGTGCTAAGGTGCCAACTGCTGCGGGACGGAAGCCTTGGTTGTTGAGGGGGACGCTTACGGCACCACTCAGGACAAGTTGCTGCGCCAGGCGCAGCTTGAGCCCGAACACAAAGTCGAAAAAATCATCCCCCAGCGTGTTGTCTTCTAGAGCCTGCACACGCGTGGCGGAAAACTCTGGAGTGGCCTGCCCGCGTGCTTCGGCAGGGGTCCACCGCACGGGTGTGTCGTAGAAAGAACCACTCAGACCAAAATCTACTGCCACGGATTCTAGTCCGGCTTGCAGCCCGCCATTGAAGACAAAGCGGCTAAGCTCGGAGTGGCGTGTGTCGTAGTCGTAGCCGACGTCGCCAATCAGCCGTACCGGTCCGCTGAGCCACGCCTCGCCGACCACACGCGGCAGGAGCGCGAAACTCTGCGATCCTGCAAACTCGTCCTCGCTTGGACTGGGAAGGAAGATCTCTGGTGCCAACAGCAAGCGCACGCGTTCGTTACTGAACACAACCGCACGCGCCCCGAGGGCAATGCGCCCTACACCGGCATGCGTGCCATCCTTGAAGTCGAATCCAATCGCATCAAATTTCTCGCGACGGATGGCCAGGAGGCCCCGTTGCAGAGCCGCTTCGAGGTCAGCACGAGTGCGCGCCGCGGTGAGGATGGCCTTGTCTGGTGGTTCGCCGAGCGTGCTCGTACGAGTGGTGAACGACTGCTTGGCGGCCGCATCGACGATGGTGAGAGGGATCGTCAAAGATGCATCGAGATAGTGGGTCAGCCCATACGTGGCGGCGAAGGTTAGAACTCCGACGCGAGCCTCGGCATCCAGCCCGAGTTTGGCAAAGCTGCGAGATGTCCCGGGTTCCGTATCCTCAGGCTCGATAGCGTAAGTGATTGGAGCAAAGCGTTGCGCCAGATCGAAGTAGGACGCGGCAACGCGCAGGCTGAGTTTGCCGCTGCCGATCGTGCGCGTGGAACGTAGAGCCGTCGGCCCCAATTGAGCGCTGCGACTGTACGTGTCTTGCTCACGATCGTATTGATAAACGAAGGCCTGTCCGGACGCCGGTGGGAGTGCAGAGATCCCCTGCTGCACGGCGATGACAATCAACTGATGTGCCGCGTCCGCTCGCTCCTGCGCACCGAAGTGACTGCTGCCTGCCCACGAAAGACCTGGGACGAGGGCCAACGTCAGGGCGACGAGGTATGAAGCGGAGTAGATTCTCATAGACGCAAACCTGGATCTACACCGGCAACTCATGGCTCACGTGAACGTTGCGACATGGTTCGTCTCCTTCTTTCTTTGGGGAGTGGCCGGTGGTCAGGGGTCAGTGGTCGGTGTTCGCTGGTCAGTGATCAGTGGCCGGTGATCCGTGAGTTAAGTAACGTGGGCTACCGGCCAAGCAATCATCGCTGACCACCCTCCACTCCTGCCCACTAACCACTGCACCCTGAACACTGACCACTGATCACTGATCACTGAACCCCGACCACCGCCCCAGCTCCCCGCCACCCGTGGCTGTCTCCCACTGCCACCAGGTGGCGCGGCGCTATCAGACTCCGTTGTCACAAGTCAAATCGGACCATCGGTCTCGCTAGCGAGCTCTTGGTGTAGTCTCCTGGCAAGACTTGTTCACGAAACCTTTTGTGAGCCTTGAGTAACCACGGCGTGGCGGGCGCTACGAGTAACCCAGATCCGAGCACTTCTCGTCTTCGTAGAAGGTACCGTTTACAAGATCGCATTCCGCTTCGTTGAAATTCCCACACCCCCCGCCCACCCCTACGCACGCTCCCTTATCTTCGGATCCACAACCACCACCGCCACCGATGGCGGCAAAGAAACAAAGCGACATTGCCGCCAGTAACAAGCCTCGACGTGTGTTTAGCGACTTCGTGTTCTCCATCAGATTATCCTTTTCTCGTTCGGGTTCAATCTGGGGCTCCTTGCGCGAGGGCCGTCCGGAGCACCGTGCTGTCCTTGGCGATCTGGGTTTTCAGAGATTCCACTGCGCACTTAGCGGCGCGTGCGTGTGCGACGCGTGGACCGGGGGAAAAATACCCCCAATAGTAGGCAGCATATACCGTCGCCGCCTCGGTCGCTGAGTAGGCTCCAAGCAGGCGATCCTGGGAATCGCGCACGGTTGCTTGCAGGGTTACGAGCACGCTGTTGCTTGCGAACGGAAACCCAAGCGCGTTGATGGCAGTGAACGTCAGCGCGCTCGGAACGGCCCACGCGGCGTTTACACTGGCCTCGTAGGCGTACCGAACCTCGAGGGTCCCCTTGCGCAACAAGACTTGGCCTGGATGAAACAGATTCTTCTCCAGATCCGCTAGTAGGAGATGGCGCATATCCTGTGTCAACTCCATCTGCTCCTGGTTAACGTGATAAGGTGACTCGAAGACCGGCGTCAGAATTACGAAAACAGGGGGAATCGCCGAGAGACGGGCATTTCCTGCTTCCAGCACCGTGGGGTCAAAACGACGACAGGCAGCTAGGACAACCAGGGCAAAGAGGATGCATTTCGAGCGTTTCGAACCGGGGCATAGAAACCAACTAGCGAACATTGCCCGTCTCCGCGCTACTTGGGCGCCTGCTTGGGCTTGGCCTTACCATCTATCTTCCGGAGCAGCTTCAGATAATCGCGCACAACACTCGCGTCTTGCTCCCCGGTAGCGTAGGGCAGCCACTCGAGTGGCAGGTCGCGTCCGTCGCCCGCCGCGACACCATCGGTAACGGGAACCGCCGTAACATAGACCTTGCTTCGGGTAGGTTCGGCTGCATCGCTCCAGATGTAGAAAAAGGCGCGTGTGGAGAATGTCTTTACGTTAGCTCTCGTCGTCGTCAGGTTTCCCGTTCGCTCGACAAGATCGAAGGCGGAGCGCACTGGCCGGGGCCACACTTCTGCCTGGAGCTCGATACCGTTCGTCACTTGTCCGATGGCGATTTCCATGTCCCCGTCGCGTGTGCCCATCAACTTGTCCGAGGAGCGATCGATGGCAGCATATGCCTTCTGATTGCCGGTCCGGATCGCTTGCCACTCCTGTTCCGCAACCCGGCGCGAATCTTGCCAGACGGTCTCCCCAGACTCCGGTAGCAAGTATGTCTTCGACAATTCGCTCTCCTCGCGGACAACCTTGCCGCCATTGCTCGCGATTTCGCGTTTCAAGAAGTCAGCAACTTGCCGGGGCGATGCGGACACCTGAATCAGCCGCTGCGCGGGTGGCAAGTGGTAGTTGCTGCCGTAGCGAAACGCAAATGCGTTCCATCGTCTTGCGCACCCGCCTAGCGTCAACAGCAGTGCGACGACTGCCACTACACACGATGCCCTGCCGAGGACCTTCATTGCATTCCTACTTCTGCGTGCTCACGCGTACCACATCGCCTTCGAGTTTTGCCGCTACGTACATCGGCAGGATCGGCACGAGCGTGCCGATGTACTTCAACGCACCGTTGGAGGACGTTTCGACCGCGAGGTTCACGACTCCAACGCCGCCAGCCTTGTCCATTTCCTCGTTAGCGACAGCCGCAATGTCGATGTCCCCGCTCAGCGGAATGACGCCGAAAAGCAGGCTCCATATCCGCTTCGAGTAATCGAAGTGCCCGACGACCTCGAGTCCCTCACCCACACGGAGCGGTTTGCCCGTCGCATCATAGACCGTACTGGTTAGGCTGATCGGACCTTTCGGCTCGGTAGCACTGTGCACCCGCAGGGAGGACGCTGCACACCCTACAGAACACGCAGAGAGTGCAAGGGCGATCATGCTGCGTGCCGCGGCACGCTTACTTTCCTTCTGTAACATTCGTTACCTCCTCCGGCGCTGTTTTTGGTTGAGGCTTATTGGGGCTACCCTCATCCCCCTCGTCGGTGTCTGCGAACCCCTCTTCCTCCCTCTCGATCTCCACCACCTCACCGGTCAAATCTGATTGTTGCCGATCCCAGATTAGAAATAGGGCATTGACCATCATCCCCTTGCTCGTGATCTCGCAATTCCGGATGGCCCGACGTGCGGATCCCTGCACAGCCCAGTTGGCCTTCTCGACCAGGTTGTTCTTCCAGGCGCGACTCCAGCCGCTGCCGCCAGAGCTACCCGCAGCGATAAATTGCTGCTGCGCCGAGCATTCAAACTTGTCCTGCGTCGGCGATGCCTGGAGCACCCCTTCCCCGATGTGCAGTCGGCTCCCGATCACGACTGGGCTCTTCACTTCGTTGCCGATCGCCAGCTTGGTGGTCATGCAACCTACACACCAGGGGCACAGGAAAAGAAAATAAGACCACCACCAATTAACTCTCGTTCTTCGATCCATGAACTCCCTCCTGTCTTATCCCACTCGCCGAGCACCCGATCCGACACATTGGCAGCGATCAGCGACCAGATGCTCTTTGCGCTCTGACAAATCCTACGTCCGAAACGAATGAATCTCGCAAACTCCAAGTTCCCCTTTCGCGAGCGGCTCAGCTCATTCTTGAAGCGCACACTCCATTGCTGCTTTTTCCCCGTGCTTTGTCCTTCAACACGAGACGCGGCCGGCCACCACCGAACAAACCTCGCGATCTCCCCCCGGGCCCGGCGACGCGGGCCTCCCACCTGTAATTGCCCTACGCCGCCGCGCCGGGCTGGGCGTCTATCAGGATCGGCTCAGGGGTGTCAACTTTCTGTGGTGGTTTTCCACCAGGTTTTTGCCACGCCCCAGGCAGGGCTTAAGACAACCGAAGGCAAGCAACGTAGCCGCGGCGGTGACGCAGTAGTGTCGGGTGGAAGCCCGGGAGGGACGTGCTCGCGTTCCACCCGACTCCACGCGCTCACGCGCGCAGCTACGGCTCACGTTCCGGAGGGGTAAGCAACGTAGCCGCGGCGGTGACGCCGTGGTGTGAGGTGGAATCCCGGGGCCGACGTGCTCGAGCATTCCACCCGACTCCACGCGCTCACGCGCGCGGCTACGGCTCACGTTCCGTTGCGAGATTCTCTTGCTTGGACCGTAGAGGCACCCATGAGGAGCCAGGTCTGTGCCCTGCTGTCAGAACGCCTGCTGGTGGCTTGTGGCTGGTGCCTAGTGGTTGGTGGCATTCCACCGGTTACTAGCGGCGCCTCTTGCCCCTTCTTCAAGAGTATCGAAGTCCCCGCCGCGGGTCGCGAGACCGAGCCTCGGGAGCCTGGGGTTCCCAGGCAAAGCCTAGGAACGAGGAGTGGCAAGACGGCTCATCCCAAGTTCTCGTTCCCAGGCTCCGCCTGGGAACCCCGGCCCGGCGTGGCTCTGCCTTGCGCAGGGGTTCTTTCGCAACCCTGCAGTCCCGCACGATCGAATCTCAACCGGAGCCTTTACTCAGCGTCCAAAGTACTTGCATGCTCGGCAAGAGTCGGATACGTGCGCCCTCGCCTTTGTTGGGTCGTCACAAGAGAACGGGGCTGGGGGCAGGCGTTAGGGATGGATACCGGCAGTGACCTACAAGCGCTGATTGCTACGCACGAGCGACGTCTGGTCGGCTGGTTCCGCTCGCGCGTTGTCGATGGGGATATTGCCGAGGAGTTGGCGCAGCGTACCTGGCAGGAGGTGTTGCGCCACGGACATACCTTCGATCCACAACGTGGCGCCTTCTTTACGTTCACCAAGGTGTGGGCGGAGATCATCTTGAAGCGACAGCGGACGGAGGTGGCGCTGCGCCGGCGCCGCGAGATTGGCCTTGAGGCCGAGGGGGAGGAGGACGACGCCGTTGATCCGATACTGCGCACGGCTGCGCAGCTCCAATCCTATGACGTCGTCGACCTCGACCACGAGCGCGTATTCATGGGCTTGCTCGCGCTCACTCTCAGCTGCCGGCGGTTGCCACATGAAATCCTCGCCTTTGGCTTCGTCAAGCTCCTCGACTGGAAGCCGGCGCGCGTGGTTGCAGAGCTGTCCGATGAATTGCTGGATCGAATGTCGGCACTAATGGCCGACGAGTACACGCTCGATGTAGCAACCCAAGACGTGCGGCCTGCCTTCGCTGGGCTGCACCACAAGCTGCAGCAGACGCTGGCGCAAGTCGATGCCGACCCGCGTGCGAAGAAACCGTATTCTGACTTGATGAACGAAAGAACGGGCGGCACCCTGCTGCGTGCCTACTACCGTGAGGTATCCACGCCGGAGATGGCCGTGGTGCGCTGGTGGTCGGCGGTAGCGCGTGCGCTAGTCGAGAAGCTCGTCGTCCTACGCGAGGGACCCATCGCGGAATGGATCGAGGATTACTGTGACTCGTTCCAGAAGGGCGGTCGCTCATGACGGAGAGAGGAAGAGATTCTCACCACAGAAAACCCAGCGCGGCTACAGCCGCAACCAAGTGGAGGACAAGGCCGGGTTGGAAGAAGTCTTACCACAGAGAACACCGAGATCACCGAGAGGATCATGCCAGGGAAAAGAATGTTTGTTCTTGGCTGCTTCATCTCTGTGGCCTCTGTGCCTCTGTGGTGAAAATCCGGAGGGACCGAAGAGCGAGGATTCCCTACTATTTCTCTGTGACCTCTGTGCCCTCTGTGGTGAAACCTCGGAAAGAAGGGAGCTGGCCTACCGCATGACCCAGGCGATGCATCCCGATATTGAGCAGTTGGTGGCCTACTTCACTGGTGGGCTGGGCGATCAGGAGGAGGAGACCATCGAACTCCACGTGGCGCAATGCGTGGTCTGTGCGCGGCTCAGCGGACGCTGTTTTGCCGCGACCGACGTGCTCGACGCATGGAGCGCCGCCGCGCATGGTGTGGCTGTGCAACGGCGCTTGCTAACCGAGGCGTTGCAACGCGCCGAGGGGGAGGAGAAGGACCCCGCCTTGCGCCACCGCTTGCGCCGCTGGCGGGAGCAGTGGGCGGGGCACGCCCAAGCCGCACTACAAGCAGTGATTGACGCATCGGGCGTGGTGGCTCGTGGCATCGATGGCCTTACACGCCGTGGCAGTGACTGGAGCTTCGGACTTGAGACCGCCGTTGCAGGCACCTGGGGAGAAGCCGCGGACGACGGATCCGAGGCCATCCTGGTGAGCAGCAAGCTGTCAACTGACCAGCCCCGGGCCTTGATTGAAATCCGCGGCGCCTCGGGGGACATCGTCGTGCGCATCGACAACCTGCGCTTGGGGAGCATACCGCCGTTGGTGGTACTGATTACGCTGAAGGCCGGCGACGCGGCAGTGACGCGAGTCGCCGAGGTACGCGCGCAGCCGGGGGCACAGACCGGCATCGCGCGCTTCACCCAGGTGGAAGCCGGTAGTTACATTGTCGCCTTCGAACCGCTCGAATCATAAGGGCACACCGTGTCCGCGCCGATGCACCATCCGCAACCGCCAATGCAAGGGCGGCCACAAGGGCCGCCCCTGCCGAATCGCCACGGCTGTGCTGACATTGATGATGTGGCCGCTGATGGAACACGGCAACCGATGATGCTGATATTCCACCGCATGGCCACGCATTTACACGCGCGGCTACGGCTTACGTTCCAGCAGGCAAGCAAAGTAGCCGTGGCGGTGACGCCGTGGCCGCCGGTGGAA
>CAZGSN010000584.1:0-15641 GCA_964528465.1 uncultured Binatia bacterium (SeqCode) | reverse complement strand
GCCTCCTGAGTAGCGAAGCGTATCGAAGGGTTCTGGCGGCGTCTCGAAGGGCGTCGCCTCGAATTGGCGGGCAAAGCCGGGTGCGGCCGTGATTGCTGTCCTTTATGGGCGCGACTTCGCACCCTACGCAGAGAACACGGTGTATGACATTTGCGCTGCCGCGGAAGCATATGGCGGCGAGGTACGGCCACTCAGCCTAGAAGCCGCGATAGAGAATCCCATCCTGCGCGGCGAAGTACGCCGTCTCTACCTTCTTCCGTTCGACCCTCCCGCTTCTTCGCACACGACGCTGCAGGCGGACGCCATTGCGACCTTTGTGAAGAAACTGTTCCCGCGCGTCGAGATCATGAACAGCATGGCGGCGCACGAAATCTGTTGGGACAAGTTGGTTACGCAAGAGCGCCTTGTACATCGTGGGGTACCGGTACCCGACACCTTGCTCACCTCCGATCCCGCCGAGGTCTACGAGTTTGTGCGCCACCAGGGTCTTGCCATTCTCAAGGAACGATCGAGCTGTGGCGGCCAAGGCCATATCGTCGTGTGGATCGAGGATGGGCGTTTGGTGGGTGACGCCGGCAGCCATCAGTACGAGCTCGACCTGGCGCCGAATGGAACCCAGCGTCTCTTTGATCACCGTCTCACTTATCCGGCGCCGTATTACTTGCAGCGCCTGATGGGAGACCATCACATGGGTAACTTCCAGCCAGGGCAGTTGCTGCGCGCATACGTTGTCGATGGGCAGGTTGCCTTTTGGACCGAACGCTATCGTGATCACTATCGGCGCCCGAGCGACTGGATCATCAGTGTTGCCCGCGGTGCCAAGTACCGATTCGTTCTCACTGTGAGCGAGGAGGCAAAGAAGCTTGCGCTGCGTGCTGCCGAGGTTGTCGATGCACGCGTCGCTGCCGTCGACATCTTGCGCGCTACGGCGGGCCTACGTGTCCTCGAAGTGGATAGCGACGGCTACCACATGATGATTGATCGCCAATTCAAGACGGTCCCCGACTATCGCGATTTCTTCAACCTCGATCGCTTCATTGCCGAGGCGTTGCTTGCCGAGCCCAATGCTCCCGTTCGCCGTAGCCTCGATCGCGAGCTGCCCGAGGAGCCGCGCCGCGCTGGAGGTACTCGCGCTCGTGACGAAGGGCCGCACACCGCGTCTTGGCAGCCGCGATCAGGCCCTGGCGGCCGCCGCCCGTCCGGAAACTCAACATTACGCCGCACGCCGCGCAAGTGAAACTCGTACGGGCATTGCGCCAACGGGATCGCATCTACATAGCGCGGCCTCGTGGCCGCAACCAAAGTGTGGAGAGACGCATGCGGGCCGCGCAGGCTGTAGACCGCAGGCTGTAGACCGTAGGCTGTAGGTCGGAGAAGAGGGGAGGTGGAGGAACTTCTTTGCCCCGATGACGCGTCGCATCGAGAATCTGTGCGCGGCGCAACGAAATCCGGAGATAGAGGCTCAGGCAGAAGCAAGCCCCAACCGAATGCGCTAGCGAGCTACCGCAGGAACGCCGCTCGCTCTTCCGCCCAACTCGCTTCATCCGCACGCGCCAAGACTTCTAGGTCGGCTACCGCGGCGCTGTCGTCATCCACCCATTCGCGCAAGAGCGTGCTGCCATTGATCACGTCGATCGGCGAGCGGTCCTGCTCGTATTCGTAGGCAAAGCTACGCCACAAGGGATACTCGGGCTGCAGGAGGCGTAGGGCTTTGAAGGCCAGCGCCATCAGACGCCAGGGTTGGAAGGCGTGGTGATCGTAGCTGGGGTCGTCGACATGAATCTGCACACCAGCACAGAGTTGGCCGGCATATTTGTGAAAAGTCGGCTCAAACCAGCAGGGGCGCAAGCGACAGCCGCGCAGCCAGGTAGGAGCGAGGCTTTCCATCTTGCGCAACAAGGCTGCGACGTCGAGATCCGGTGCCCCGAATACTTCGAGCGGATGCGTTGTCCCGCGACCTTCCGAAAGCGTAGTTCCTTCCAGCATCACGGTGCCGGCGTAACAACGGGCCATGGAAAGGGTTGCCGCATTGGGGCTGGGATTTACCCAGCTCCGTTCGCCAAGCGGCCAGCCGTAGCCCGGCCCTTGTTGCGGTTGCCACCCCACTAAGGCAACCACGCGGTAATCGACAGTGAGCTGCAGGCTGTGCACGAACCAGGCGGCTAGTTCCCCGAGTGTGAGCCCATGGCGCATGGGCAACGGGCCCGCCCCTACGAAGCTTTCCCATCCGCTGCGCAAACGCAGTCCCTCTACTGGGCGCCCCGCCGGGTTGGGCCGGTCTAGAATCCACACACGTTTGCCGTGCACCGCTGCGGCTTCGAGCATGTACCGCAGTGTTGTCACGAAGGTGTAGATGCGACAGCCCACGTCTTGCAGATCGACGAGCAGAACGTCGAAGTGATCCAGCATCGCCGCCGTTGGCCGCCGCACCTCGCCGTACAAGCTGAATACCGGAATCCCATGTACTGGGTCGCGGAAATCCGCCGACTCGATCATGTTGTCCTGCTTGTCGCCGCGCAGGCCATGCTGCGGACCAAACGCGGCCGTAAGCCTCATGCCAGGGAGAGTGGCAAGAGCATCCATGGAATGCACCAGCTCGCGCGTCACCGAAGCCGGGTGCGCCAACAAGCCCACCCTCCGATCTGCCAGCTCGGCCTGCAGCGCCGGATCTTCGAGCAAGCGATCTATGCCAAACCTCATGTTCACTCCCAGCGGCTCGGGCATGGCACAAATGCTCTTCTGCGCCAAGAGACACAGGCAATCCGGTGCGCCGGTTACTCGGTACGTCGGTACCCGGTGCTCTGAACGTGCGTGGAGGACATGCGGGGCTCTTGCTCCTAAGGGACCTTTGCACAAGTCCGTGCGCGTCACCCTTCCTGCGGGGTCGGGGTCGCTATCGGAATCGGTATCGCGCCCATTCCACGCGCTGTCTCCCAGCTTGCGTCGAGCCCGATTCCAATACCGATTGGGTCGTTAGTCTTGCATGCCGCCAACCAGCGGGTCTCGACACTGCCATTTGGTCCGCCTCGCGTTGGCACCGGAGCCTGGAGTTATGCTAGGCCGCTGTTCGGGGTGACTGCGAGGAGGCAAGCCAATGGAAATCGGGTTCAAACGGATTCTGCTGCCGATCGATTTTTCCAATCACTGTGACGCCGCTGCGTCACATGCCGCGTGGTTTGCCAAGCTCGGTCGTGGCGAGGTGCATCTGGTGCACGTCATCGCCAACCCTGCCGATGATATCTACGCACCCCAGGAGGCTCCGTACTGGGTCATGGTCGAGCACGCACAGGAGAAGGCGCGAACCATGATGCAGGCCAGTGCACGATCCTGCCTGCCGCCAGAGTGCTCCTGGCATGTGCATGTCGAAGTCGGGGACCCTTACGAAAACTTGCTGAAGCTTGCGCAGAACTTGCACCCCGATCTCATCGTCATGTCGACGCATGGACGCACCGGCATTGCCCATTTGGTCATGGGCAGCGTTGCCGAGAAGCTCTTGCGGCATTCGACCTGTCCGGTGTTCGTGGTGCCGCGCAAGATCTCTGCGGCGTGAGGATCAAGCAGTCCGGCAAAGCGTGATCGGGAGGTGTGAGCGATGGCCAACGACAACCGTGTGTTCGTCCTTGGAGTTGGGATGACCAAGTTCGAGCGCGGCGAGAAGGAAGCTCGCGAACTCGGGCAGGAAGCGGCCACGGCCGCGCTGCAGGATGCTGGGATCGGCTACGATGCCATCGAGCAAGCCTTCTGCGGTTACATCAACGGCATGAGCGCGCTCGGGCAGATCACGCTGTATGGCGTCGGCATGACCGGCATCCCGGTCTACAACGTCAACAACAACTGCTCGACCGGATCCACGGCCCTGTTCCTTGCCTACAATGCCATTCGTTCTGGCCTGAACGATGCCGTGATCGCCCTCGGTTTCGAGAAAATGCAGAAGGGGTCTCTGGAAAGCCAATTGCCGGGGCTGGAAAAGATCAAGGCCGAGACGGAGAAGGAAAAGAAGCCGCCGATTGCCGCGCGCATGTTCGGAGATGCTGGGCGCGATCACATGGAGAAGTACGGCACCAAGGCGGAAACCTTTGCCAAAATTGCCGTCAAGAACCACCGCCATTCCGTAAATAACCCGCGCGCCCAGTACCAAGAGGCGTGCAGCCTGGAAGAAGTATTGGCGGCACGCATGGTATATGACCCGCTCACCGTATTGCAGTGCTGCCCGACGAGCGATGGTGCAACGGCGGCGATCGTGGTCTCGGAGAGCTTTCTAAAGAAGCATCCGCATCCGGGAGCGGTGGAGATTCGTGGCATGGCGATGGCTACAGACAAGTTCGAGGACTTTGCCCGTGGCCGCATCGGCATGGTGGGCATGGGGATGACGGAGCGTGCCGCGCAGGCGGTGTACGAGACGTCGGGGATTGGCATCGGCGACGTGCAAGTGGTGGAACTGCACGATTGTTTCAGCACCAACGAACTCATCTCCTACGAGGGTCTGGGCATGTGCAAGGAAGGGGAAGGAGAGAAGTTGGTGGAGGACGAGGCTACGACCTACGGCGGGCGTTGGGTAGTCAATCCTTCGGGAGGGTTGCTGTCCAAGGGGCATCCGCTTGGTGCTACCGGCTTGGCACAGTGTGCCGAGTTGGTATGGCAACTGCGCGGCCACGCCGAGAAACGCCAAGTGAGAAACGTCAAAGCCGCGCTGCAACACAACCTGGGGCTTGGTGGCGCGTGCGTAGTGGCGATGTACACGCGCCCATGAACTAGGCGACGATCCGCATTGCCAATGCACAGCCAAGCTGATCCTGCCGACTCACCTCGACATTTCGCTGATCGGTTGATCGAGCGCACCCGAGCCCTAGGCCATCCGTTGTGCGCGGGCTTGGACCCGCACTTGCCCCTAATTCCACCGCTGTTTCGTCAGGGGAGCATGAGCCCCAGCGATGCGCGCACTGCTAACGCGGTACGGTCGTTTCTCCTGGCCGTGCTCGATCGTATCGGCGATCAGGTTGCGGTGGTGAAGCCGCAAGTTGCGTTCTTCGAGCAACTCGGTTGGCGTGGCTGGCACGTGCTTGCGGAAGTCACTGCTTCGGCACGCAAGCGTGGTCTCCTAGTGCTGCTCGATGCCAAGCGTGGCGACATCGGCACTACCGCGGAAGCGTATGCGCAGCACCTAAACAAGGAAGGGGTTATGCCGGTCGATGCCATAACTGTGAACCCCTACCTCGGGCTCGACAGCCTGCAGCCCTTCTTCGATGCTACCGACGAGCATGGGGGTGGCGTGTTTGTGTTGGCAAAGACCAGCAACCGCGGCTCCGGCGACTACCAGGACCAGCAAGTGGATGGCACGATTCTCTATGAACTGGTCGCTCGCTCGCTCGCCGAGCCCGCCGCACGCTTGCGCGGCCCGCGCCACGGGTGGTCCAGCCTAGGGATCGTCGCCGGCGCCACCTATCCTGCGCAAAGCGAACGCCTACGCGAGCTGTTGCCGCATTCCTTGTTTCTAGTGCCGGGCTACGGTGCCCAAGGCGGTAGCGCTGCCGATGCCTTACGCCCCTTCGTGCGCAACAGCAGCGGCCAGCTCGAGGGGGGGCTCGTCAACTCTTCACGTGGATTGTTGTTCCCGCAGAATGCAGCCACCGACCACCTGCATACTTGGGAAAAGGCGATCGACACGGCATTGGCAAGAACCGTCGACGATCTGCGCACCGTTTGACGCGCGACGGCGGGAGCGAGACTCGGCGCTAGGCGCTCGTTCAGACCAACCTCTCCGGAGGCGACCACAGCAGGCTGGGCCAGTTTTCCGCGGCTTGCCACACCCGGGTCCGCAAGCGCACGAGCGACGCGCGTAGACGTTGGCCATCGGGGATGCGCAGCCGTGCCATGTGGGTAGAACCGGGGTGCAGAAAGGCCTCCACCGTGACTGCCTGGGAAACGGCTGCCTCCATCTTGCGCTGCCGCCGCTGCAGCCACACGCAATACAGGAGCAAAGCCCAACTGCCGGGGTTGCCGACGTAGAGTACGGCCAGGTCGTGCACAAAGGCGAGCAGTTGGATCTTCATTCGACGTGTCCCCCGAATCTCATGAGTTCTAGTTTGCCCGTTTCCAAATCCTACGGTCTGAATCGTTGTTGCTGGCGTTGATCACTACGATGTCTGTTCTCAGCCAATCCAACCTCCGTGCCAGTGCCTGTGCGTACGCTCTTGAACGGGGGCGCTCGCCAAAATTGTTCAAGAATTCGCGCGCGGCTTGTTTCCAGCCGAATATGGCTGAAATAAGCCAATTTTCAACCAATTATTTGCCGCCCGGCCGCGCCGCCGGACCTACAGGCCAAGGTCTGTTGGCTCTAATGCGCCGCAACAGAAGGGATTGGGTGTCGAATCTGGTGGTTGGGCTCACTGACGCTGACATGGAGAGCCGGCTTTGCCCGGGGCAAAGCCGGGAGAGCCCAAGAGCAGGCTTGCTTAGGAGGTCAGCTAGCCGGTGGGTCGGCTAGGTTCCGAGGGGCGCGATTCCACGACAATAACCCAGTCATGCTCTGGCTCGATCGCCGCGTGAAAGCGATTGGCTTCCGAGGTGGTGACGGTGGCACCGAGCTGGCGTAGGCAATCGGTATAAAGAAGGCCTTCTTCGCGGCTCAGGACTATTATTAGGAGGTGTCCACCCGGAGCGACGAGGCCAAGTATTCGGCCCAGGACACCATGGAGCCGCTCTTCGAGCATCGCCGTGGGCGGCTTGAACAGTGCTACCAGTGCATAGCGTTCCTTCATCGCTACGGGGCGCAGGATGTCCACCTTCTTTACGTAAGCTCCCTTGGGAGGCGAGTAGGCCGCATGCACATCGATATCGACGCCGAGCAACTTGGCTTCAGGAAAATAGCTGCGCAAGGCACGAAGGTTGGGTAGGACGCGGCCACACATGGCATCGAGGACTGATTCGGCAGCCTTCGCTGTTGGCGGCAAGTAGTGATCGAGCAGCACGTGCAGGTACGATTCGTAACGCTTTGCCCGCAGGCCATTGGTCACGTACACCGACGCCATGCGCAGTTGCCAGAGCCGCTCCCGCAGGCGAGCCGCAAAGGATGGGGGCATCTCATCCATTGATTCGAGGTGCCGGTATGAGGGTACGGCCGAACTCCAGGCTCCGGCCCTTGCCCATGTACTCGACGCTCGCGAGGACGCCGTGAGAGGCCCTGCACTTTGCGCTCGCGGTGGACGGATCGCGAATTATCCGGGCTATTCGCATTTCTCTACTCCGTTCGATCCTCCGCCCTCTGCCGGAAACCTCCCGAGGGGAAACCGCCTCGCTGTCACCGGCCAGGGGGAAACGTTGTCGACGCTTTGCTCCATGGTGTTGGCGATGGTGCATATCAAGAAATTCTCGCCGCTCAAGATCGCATCCGCTGTCGACGGCTTTGCCGTAGCACCAGCGAGGCAGATCACTGCGCGGCCAAGTGGCCGCAACCAAAGGGCTGGCCCTGCCCTGACCCAGACGACCCCTTCCCTTCGTAGAACTGCTCATGTAGAAGGGCGCGCCTTTGAGTGACATATGGCGATGATTGGATTTTTGGGTGGAACCGGCCCCGAGGGTTTGGGCTTGGCTTTGCGCTTCGCGGTGGCAGGCGAGACAGTGTTGATTGGCTCGCGCCAGCAGGCGCGTGCCGTCGAGGCCGCAGAAGGCCTGCGCCAGAAGCTGCCTGCGGACATTCCGGCCTCGCGTATCGAGGGTTGTGACAATGCCAGCGCAGCGCGCGACGCGGAAATTGTGGCACTGACTTTCCCGTATGCCGGGGTGGAGCCCGTACTGACGGAGTTGGCGCCAAGCCTTGCAGGTAAGTTGATCCTCGACGTCGTCAATCCGCTCAAGCTGCGCAAGGGGCTGTTTCACATGATCCCCGTCGAAGCCGGCTCCGCAGCGGAGCTGATTCGCAACCTGCTGCCGGACTCGCGCGTGGTGAGCGGATTCAAGAATCTCAGCGCCACCGAACTCTTGGACATCGAGCAGCGCTTACACGGCGATGTCTTGCTGTGCAGCGATGTTGATGGGGCCATCGATTACTTCGTTGATCTTATTGCCAAGATGCCGAACTTGCGCGCCGTCGATGCTGGATCGCTCGCCAACGCCCGCCACCTAGAGAGCATCACCACCCTGCTGTTGAACCTCAATCGCCGCCACAACGCGCTGACCTCAATCGAGATTCTCGGGCTACCCAGCGGCCATAGCCGGCCGTCGTGATTTGCAGCCGGCGTGACCGGCACGAGGAGAACACGCGGAGAAACCATGTTGATCTCGCTGTTCCTGGGTACAGCCGTGCTGGTCGCGGTGATCGTAGTTGGCGCGCGGCGCTGGCAGCGCAATCGCCTCAAATACGCCCGGCCCGGCACCTCGATCTTCTCTGCTATTCGCGTCGTTGGCTTTGACGAGATCGATGCCTTTGTACAGGAGCAACGCTGTGCTTGGTGCAATCACCATCTAAGCGAATCGGGAGAAACCTCGCGCAACGCCGGCGACCGTCGCTATCGTATCGTCCACCTCGTCTGCAACGAATGCGAACGCCCCGTGGTCTTGTTCTTCGACGTCACCGCAATCTTTCACTGAAGTTCTGCCTGCTGCGGAACGGCCTGCTCTCAGATTCGCCAGACTCAAAGGCGTTTATCCCAGATCCGGCGCTAACGGCCAATTTGCCATGGCTGAACGGAGTATCTTGAAACCCGCGCGGTTACCCATGGGCTGGCGCGTCTGATTTCTGGAACGCTGCGCCCCGCACCGGCGAACCGGCGCACCGTGCACCCTCCGATCCGGCGCTAGCGCCGGATCGGGAGGTGCCGGGCTCTTGCCTTTGCTGCGCGGTAGCGGTTTGACGACGTTCATGGAGGGCTTTGCAAGAGTCGCACACATGGCGGTCGCTGCTGCTGGAGTGAAGCTGCGGGAGGCGTGGGGGAAACCGAAAACGGTTGAGTACAAGGGACCCGTCGATCTGGTTACCGACACCGATCGTGCCGTCGAGGAGCTGGTTACCAGCCAACTTCTACTGGCCTTTCCGGACCACATTGTTGTTGGCGAGGAGAGTACCGGCGCGTTGGCTCCCGCCCCGCTCGACCACTATGTGTGGTATCTCGATCCTGTCGACGGCACCACCAACTTTGCCCACGGATATCCACAGTTCTGCGTGTCGTTGGCTTTGGTGCACGGCGGACAGATCCAGCTCGGGATTGTCCACGATCCCACCCGCGACGAAACGTTCTTCGCTCGATGCGGAGGCGGTGCAACACTCAACGGGCAACCCATCCACGTTTCGACAACCTCCGACATCAACCATGCCCTTCTCGGCACAGGTTTCCCCTACGACCGGCGCGAGCGCAGCGATTTCTATCTCGGGTTCATGAAAAACTTCATGCGCGCCAGCCAAGGTATCCGCCGCACCGGCTCCGCGGCCCTCGACCTCTGTTACGTCGCCTGTGGCCGCCTCGACGGCTTCTGGGAATGGAAGCTCAAGCCGTGGGACATCGCGGCTGGCGCCCTCATCGTCAGCGAAGCCGGCGGGCAGACCAGCGACTTCCAGGGTGCTCCGCTCGACCTCCTGGGCGAACAAACCCTCGCTAGCAACGGACACCTCCACGCCAGCCTGCTGGCTATTCTGGCGAGTGGGCTCTGACTGGTTGCGGTGGCTTTGCACGCCAAATCGTTCCTACACCAGACGCGGGCCGAGGGCGGCCCGTCTCCAACTCAGATTTATCAATGTTTACAAGCAATGGAGACGCCGCGCCCCCGCGGCGCATGAGCCGGATTGCCCGCCCAAGCGATTTGGCGTGCAAAGCCGGTTGCGGTCGTAACCCTGGTCCGACATGAGTCGAGCAACGCGTCTCGTGGCCCTCGATTCCGATAGCGATGCCGATCCCGACCCCGATTGATCAGATCGAGGTTGGACAACCCTCAGAGTCGGGATCGCTATAGAGTGTGGCGCGCTAGCTCAAGGGAAGACGCCATACCCGGGCCAACGTTGGGATGGCGTTCTTGCTGTCTCTCGAATTCCTCAGTGCGGGCCGTGCCGGCCTAGGGCACCGAGTCGACCCATGACCTTGCGCACATCCTCAATGTCGTCAGAGAAGGGATAGAAGAGAGGTACGTTACGGCGACCGCCCGTATGCACCCGAGCTACCCGTGAGCGCGCGTCGACGACACGCTGTGGCCGCGACACGGTGGATGCAGCATAAATTCCGGCCTGCCACTTGGGATCGTTCTCCGGCAGGTTTTGCACCGCAAAGGGCACGACTCCGGGAGGATGGAAGAGGCCCTCGGCATGAGTCTTCACCCACACGGGATTGGTAATTGCGTAGGGTGTTACCGGGTAAACCTCCGGCGGGCGCAAGTCGCCGAACTCATCATTCGCCAAGCCAAGCGGCCCGGCCAAGCTAGCCAGCGCATCGGTGAGCAACACCGGCGGCACCTCGACGGTACGAATCACGGGATGCATGCTGCGATAGCCCGTCGCGTCGACCACGAACCAACTGTCGATCGGACTACCTGCTGTATCGGTGGCCAAGTCCAAGCTTACAGTTTCCTCGAAGGGCTGTGCCGCCATATCTCGCTCCGGGTCCAGCTCGCGGCTCAAGGCAATCACGCCATTGCGGTAGATGTTGACGCGTTCGAGGCTCATCCACGGCGCGGCTGTGATGCGGTAGGTGAGGCTGACCTTAGAATCGCCGGTGGCAATGGTCTGCCCCATCACCCCGAGTTCAGGGTCGTCAACCCAGAAGTCGATCAAAGGTCCGTTGGTGGCAACCGCACGGCGACTCCGCAAACCATCCACGAGCATTCGCTCGGTCACGCGGTGGGGCGAGTCGGTGCCCACGTACACCATGGTGCGGAACTGTCCCGCCTCATCAAAGCCAACGTGCGAATCGCCAGTACCCACACCGATAAAGCGATAGCCGAGGTTCAGGGTGTTGAACCAATCGTCGATCACACCGGGGAAAGCCACTGAGTTGTCGGCGCCGCGCAGGATCGTTCCCGTCGGCGGTAGTGGGGAAGGTAGATTCCCGGGAGGCAGTTCCTCGGGGACACGATAGTGGCGAACCTCGTAATAGAGCTTACCGTTGAGCAGCTCGACGGCATCGTAGTCGAACGAGAAGGTGGTGGTCCCGTCCTCGTTGCGAAAGGCAGGACCGGTGGGATTGATGAACTGATCGATGAAGGTGCTAGGAATCTGCGCTGTGGTCAGCGGATCGCGCCCATACTGCGTGTAGTATCCGAGAATCGAATCGCGCGGGTGGTTCACCTGCACGATCGTATTCTCCGGCCCGTTGAGCCCCAAGTTGCGAATGTCCTCGAAGATCTGATCCGGTCGCCGACGCGCCCACTCGAACGAACCGTGGGTGATGGGTCCTACTTGGTAGCGCAGCGGGAAACCATTGAAGTGCCCCGATTCCAAGGTGGTCATCTCGAGGCCAACAACCGAGCGCAACCACGGATGCAGGTTGTTACGGCCGACATACGGACCGTAGTCGGTAATGTAATTGTGATCCGTCGATACCGCGATCTCAACGCCTTCGGCCGCAAGCGCCCGCACGCGTTCGTCGAGATCCATATCGGAGTCGATGCTCTTGCGGCTGTGGATGTGCGAGTCGAGCGCCATCCAACCCGCCGTATCGACAACCCGCCGCAAGCGATGCTGTACGCTTGCCGCCTCGCCGGAGCGCACCGAGACACGCGTCGTCACCGTGTCATACTCTGGGCCACGACTGCTGACGATGTCGTACTCCCCGGGCCGCACCCGCAGCTCGGCCACACCGTCCTCGGTAAAGGAGACCGATTCGATGAACTCGCGGGTGTCCGGATTGTTGGCGTCGTCTGGAACCAGGTCGCTGCTACGGAACGACTCGCCGGCTTCCAAGTCAAAGAGGAACTCCGGCGTCAAACGTCCCGAGTCCTCCGCCGCATAACGCCCAACCGCCGTAGCCTTGGCGGGCAGGCGATTGCCGTGGTCATCATAGATGTTGACGAAGATACGGCCGGCCGGCTCCGATTCCAAAATCAGCGCGGTGGTTTTGCCCGCGGTAATCTCGAAATCGGTGAACGCAGTGGCCGGCCGATTGCCACCGACAACCTTGAGACTGTAGCTGCCGACAGCCAGGGTGCCGCCAAAGACGCCCTTTTGACGCGTGTCGTACTGGCTGTAGACGCGGCGCTGTCCGTCGCTGAAGCGCTGGAACACCACCACGCTCATATCCGGCAGCGGCTCGCCGGTGGCGCCGTCGTAGAGTTCGCCGGCCAGCCGTCCGAGGGTATCACCGCGGATCTCGTTGATGACGTCGAGCACGGAGCCGACGTCACCGGAACCGACGACGAAACGTTTCACTACCTCGAACGATTCCTCTGGCTTCAAACAGGGGGGTGCTTCGTTGTGGAAAACGCCGACGAAGGAACTGGCAACGAACGGAACAAGCAGTGACGAGTTGGTGATCGGTGTGTGCCCGTCGGCGTAGATATCGCGCTTCTGGTAGGCGTAGTTGCACAAGCTGCAACACGCCTCGTCCCAATCGCAACGATTGCCCACCTGGCTGTAGGAGCATGTCGTTTGCGCGCATTCGGGCTTGTCTTTGACGCCACAGCCACCTGGGTCCACGATGTAACCGTAGCTGGTGTTCTCGCCACGACTTGCAACAAAATCGCTGACGAAGCCTGGGAACGCGGGGAAGTCGATATCGCGCTGGTAGGCTCGTTCCAGGCCGAAGCGCAAATCAAAGCCCACACCTGGGATGAACACCTTGCTCGTAGCGCCGAACAAGGCGATGTCGCCGGACGGCACCGTGAACCCCTGCAGTGGCAAGCCAATGAGACTAAACAAGGTGCGCGCATCGCGGCCGGGGTAAGCAGTGGCGGCGGTGCCGATATTCTTCACGCGGAAACGGATGGTCACATACTGCTTGTTGGGTTCGAGTTCGTAGATGGTGGAGTAGCGGATGCGAGGTTCGCTGTTGGGGTTCCGGAACGATTGATTCGAACCGGTGACGGCGCGATTGAGCACGCCGGCCAACTCGAGAAAGTCGCCGGCCAAGCCGGAAGCTTCCACGCGCGCCGGACCGCCGTCGACACCGTCGTCGAGAATCTCGACGCTGTCGACGTTGACCGCTTGCACAAAAAAGGCCGGGAACAGCTCCGCAAACTGATCGTTGCCGAGGGCTTCGATGTTGGTACCCTCTTCGCGGGGGCGCCGCAGGTCCGCGTCGATCAAGCCACCGCCGTAAACGCCGAAGCCGCGCGAGAAGCCCTCTTTCTGGATGACCAGACGGATCTTCTCGTTCTTCATGATGATGTCGCCGGGTTCCCCTAGGGCACGCTCGCCGCCGACAAGCTCACTACGACTGGTGGCACGCTGTGCGATGGCGCGGCCGGAAGAAGAAGACCCTCCATCACCGCTCCCCCCACAACCGCCTAGGACCAAGATGCTTGCCGCCATGGCAAAGGCGGCGAATCCATACTTGCGACGCTGTCGCTCGCGACGATGCCGCTCGCGACCGGACCGCCCGTGACCGTGCCTCGCCATCATCAGAACGTGACCTGGGTGAGGATCTGCAGGCGATTGTTGTGCAGCTCGCGTGGTTCCTGCTCCTCGGTGAAGGTGTAGTTGATGAACAGGCTCAGCGGCAACCGCATGTGGCCGAAGCGCAATCCCAACGTGTGGTAATCAAGACGTCGAGCGTCTTGGTCGGCCGCAGACGACTTGGCGTTAGCCCATGGGTCGTACTGCGCGAAGCGGTAGGCCGGGGTAACATGGAACTGCCACGGCGTGTCGAAGCGATATCCGGTCTGCACATGCCAGGCGCGGCGCTCGCGCGTGGGGACATCTGTGGTTTCGGAATCGGTGTCGACCTGAGCGAACTGCCCGAAGAATTCAAAGGCGCCCGGATTGATGAGTAGATCGACGGCACCTCCAAGGTCATCTTCTTTGGCACGGTTAGCCGGATCACCGCTGGTGCGATCGTTCGAGAATCCCGCACCGCCAAGTGTGACATAGGTGGAGTACATCACCTCGGCACGACCGATGATGGCAAGCTTGCTGTTGTCGTTGAGCAGTTGATTGGTGCCGTTGCCGTTGCCGACCATGAAGTAATAGAAAAAGCTGAAGTCGCCGGCTTGCAGAGGCGCTCGCGTCGACAGCATCGCGCCGAGTTGCCGATCGAGGGAAATTCCCGGTTCTTCGTAGCCACGCCCTACCAGGACACCTTCCCAGCCAACGGCACGACTGGCGAACAAGAGATCGGCGGTACTGCGCAGATCTTCCGCGGCGAACGGGGCTTTGAACTGACCGGCTTGGATACCGCCAAACCAGAAGGGATCCCAGCGCACGTAGGCATCTCGCAAGCGCACATCGATCTCGCCTATCGGCGTGTTGGTGTCGTCCTGGATGTCGCTCGCCGCCTCCATGGAGATGAGCATCGTCAGATCTTCTCGGTAGTGTAGGTCGAGACCAAGGCGTGCGTTGTCGAGAATGAATCCGTCGTTACGACCGATCGGGGCCGACGACGACTGGGTATTATCGTTCTGTACGTTCTCATACTCTAGCCGCACTTGCCCCCAGGGGGCAATCAGCCAGTCGTTGTTGCGCCACTCGATGGGAAGAAAAGTTCGGCGTGGGCGATCCGCCAACCGTTCCATCAAGGCACGGCCTACGGGAATAGGCTCGTCCGCTGCGTACGCACTGGTTGCACTACAAACCTGAGCCAATGCCAGCGACGCCAGCGCCACCCACCGTGATATCTTCATGTTCGCTCCTCTCCCCGGATCGGGGTTGCCCGCACTCTCAAATGCCGGGCGCCTTATCGGGTTGCGCCTCACGGTGTCAAGAGTTTGCGTTCGGAACCAGATCCGGTGCTAGCGCCGGGACAGGAGGTGCCCGGCGTGTCTGTCGGCCGGTTTGGGTTGCGCCGTTTGCAAAGCGGGCTTCCGGACAAACCGCCCAGCCGAGGCAAGTCGCTGTCGGCGCCGGATCAAGGAATGGGGGAGGGGGTGCGACTACGTGCTTCCCTGCCCACGTCGTCTGCGCGCGGCGCCGAGACGTTCGCGAATTTCCTTTTCGCTGCCCAGCTCGCTGGGTTCATAGTAACGCCGGTCCTGCAATGGCTCTGGCAGGTGTTGTTGATCGACCATGTGGCCGGGATGATCATGGGCGTACTTGTATTCCTTGCCGTAACCCATGTTTTTCATCATCGAGGTGGGAGCGTTTCTCAGATGTATGGGGACGGGGAGCGGGCCGTGCTCCTTCACGTCGGCGGCGGCGCTGAGCATGGCTTTGTACGAGGCATTCGATTTGGGGGCACAGGCGAGATACGTCGCCGCCTGCGCCAGCGAAATGCGTCCTTCCGGAAAGCCAACGAAGTGAACCGCATCCTTCACCGCTAGCGCAACCTGCAAAGCTTGCGGGTCGGCATTGCCGATATCCTCCGACGCAAAGATGACCATGCGGCGCGCCACGAACATGCCGTCCTCTCCGGCTTCGAGCATACGCATCATCCAATACAAAGCCCCGTCGGGATCGCCATCGCGCAGGCTCTTGATGAAGGCGGAAATGACGTTGTAGTGCTCGTCGCCCTTCTTGTCGTAGAGCAACGCGCGCCGCTGGGTTGCTTCTTCCGCAAGCCCGAGGTCGATGC
>CAZGSN010000583.1:0-11371 GCA_964528465.1 uncultured Binatia bacterium (SeqCode) | reverse complement strand
ATAGACGCGGACTGCTTGCGAAACGGATCAAGACCAAGAAGCACAGAGCTGTGGACGGCCGTAGCCCAAGCGTTTCTCCGGTTGCCCTTGTAGCTAATGTCTGTATCCGCGTTCCTCCGTGTCCATCCGCGGTTCAATTGTCGTTTTCGGGCTCAATACTCCGGTTGTTTGGATTGGCCCTTGAATAGCTCTTCTTTGCGCGCGGCGAGATCGGCGGCCATGAGTGCCGTTTCGCTGTTCAGCATCGCCACACTGTGCCAGCCTTTGACAAGAGCGACCTGCCCGCCCCAAACGATGAAACCTTGCCCGTTGATGTCGCTCGCGGCTTCGGAGGCGAGAAAGGTCACCAACTGTGCCGGCCATGCGGGATGAAAGGCGTCGAAGCCCTGCTCCGGCGCGGCAAACATGGCATTGTTCGGCATCGAGTCGGTCATGCGTGTGCGCGCACGCGGGGCGATGAAATTGGCAGTCACACCGTACTTGCCCATCTCCCGACCCAAACTCACCGTGAGCGCAGCAATGGCAGCTTTGGCCATGGCGTAGTTGCTGTTGCCGGCCGTCCCCAGCAGGCCAGCCTCGGAAGCTGTATTAATGATGCGCCCGTAGGTGGTGCCCCCACTCTGCTTGGCTGCCTCGCGCCAGCGGGCACAGGCATGGCGGCTCATGGCGAAGTGCCCTTTGCAGTGCACCTTCAAGACCAGGTCGAATTCTTCCTCGGCCATGTTGAAGCTCATGCGGTCGCGTAGCACACCGGCATTGTTGACCAGAATGTCGAGTTGCCCAAAGACATCGTAGGCATTGTCGATGGCTCGCTTGGCGCCGTTCCAATCGGAGATGTCCTCGAAATTGGTGGCGGCTCGGCCACCCTTGGCTTGAATCTCGGCAACCACTGCGGCCGCCGGGGAGGTGTCGTTACCCTCACCGCTCAACGAAGCCCCGATGTCGTTGACCACGACCGCCGCCCCTTCCGCGGCCAAAGCCAGCGCCTCTTCGCGACCCAGCCCGCGCCCCGCGCCCGTTACAATGGCAACCTTGCCGTCCAGTAGTCCCATGCGTTCCGCCTCCCTTTAGAGGACGGCGTTCTGTTCAAAGGACAGCGCTGAGTCAAGGCAGGCGCGAGACGCTCACAGCAAGACGCCGTTAGCCCGCATAACTCATGAGACTGCTCGCCGCGGAGAGGCGGCAAACATCCACGTGACCTTCTTATGGAACCACGAAGGCACGGAGGTCACGAAGAATGACTCTTCAGAGGGAATTCTGAAAGATACACAGTTGAACAGTCTCCTTGACCTCGCCCTGCTCTTGCTTCGTGTTCTTCGTGCCTTCGTGGTTCAAAGAACACACTGTTTTCGTCCACATGCTTCGAATCCCTCGTGCGTTCAGCCGCTTGACCCGATTTTGCCGCGAGGTCGTGAATTGTCCGGATTAAGGGCCTTTGCAATAATCCGGGCAAGTCACCTTCCTACGGGGTCGGTGTCGCCATCCGAGTCGGTATCGATCCCACTTCACGCGGTGTCTGCCAACCTTGTGTCGCGGCCGATACCGATCCCGACCCCAATCTGGTTGCAGGGCCACATGTGCGCATATGCAGAGGCTCCCGAGCGGCCGGTCTATTATTCACCCTTGTCCTTGTAGACCTCTGTCGTCAGGCTGCTCGCTGGTGTGGGGAACTCCGCGTCCCAGCAGATCCCGTCGCTGTTGATGAGCTGCACCGTGATATTCTCTCCCAATACGGCAATCGCCGGGGGAACGAGGTTTACACCCTTGGCCTTCAATTTGATCTTACTTCTTCCCTCGTCTCCCGCTGCAAGAGATATCGAACCGATACCAGAGTTGGTCCCATTCCTATCCTTGTACTTGTAGCCGGACCTGCTGCTCTCCCAGCACGGGCCCGAACTGCATTGTGCGCCACCTGGAACCTTGGCGCGCAGCAACAACGTCTTGGGGCCAGTTTCTCGGAACAGGCAGAGCGAATAGTCGGTAGTGCCGCGCGGATCGCCAAAGTCTGCCTTGCTCGTGGCCACACCCTTGCCGTAGGCAAATGAAAGTTGGTCGCCCGCGTCAGGGGTCGTGTCCTTGATCGCAATCTTGGCCGTTTCGACGCCGACCGAGCCACGGCAGTCGCTACGCTTTTCCTCGCTTCCGACGCAAGTCAAATCGGGGCCATCCAACTGGCACGAGTCACCTTGGGTGCACTCATCGTCATCCGAGCAGGGACCACCTACCGTGTCGCTGTAACAAATCGCAGAACAGCAATCGCCATCCAGGCGATTGCCATCGTCGCATTGTTCCCCAGCATCAATCACACCATTGCCACAGTTGCACGGCCACGGTGCGTACATCTCCACCGCATCGAGCGCCTTTTGCACTTCCGTGCAGTCGGCGGCGGTTATGCCAACGACACCGATCAAGTCCGTGCATGACTGCAACAAGGCGTTGTAATTGTCGGAGAAATCTGAAGTTGGAGTTAGATATTGGGTCAGAGATCGGTATTCGATCTTTCCGGCCTTGGTCAGGCCAATGCCGCTGACGGTGTACCCGTTGAAGGTGCCGCCATCGACCATGAGCGCGAAAGCGTGGTTGCCGATAGCGCTGTTCGTATGCACGCCACCGGAATCGCCGCCGCCGCAGAAAAAAAGGGAGCTGCCCATATTAGGTGGATCGCCCCAGATTGTCGCTGGCGACGACATGTTACGGATGCCCGTGGTCAGCACGGAGGTTTCGGCTACCAGCCAGCGTGCCTCCGGCGGATCGTACCCCGTGCCGTTGGTGAGATCGACGATCTCACCGAAGATATCCGAGAAAGACTCATTCAATGCACCCGACGCCTGATAGTAAATCAACCCTGCCGAGAACTGCGTGACTCCGTGTGTCCATTCGTGCCCCACCACGTCATCCATGAAGAACGGTGATCGACCGAAGACGGTATGGCTGCCATTCCAGAAGGCGTTGAAACAAGGGCACGGACAGAAGCTGTCGCAATAGCGGACCACCGATGTCATTGTCCCGCCGGCCGCGTTGAAGCTGTCGCGCCCGTGTTCAGACCAGTAGTAGTTGTAGGTGTCGGCCGTGTAGTTAAAGACGTCGACGGCATCGACCGGGCTTATCGGCGGCGATCCTTCGTAGCCAACCACAATATCCGGTCCCGTCGCTACATTATTGCGATCGAGAACCACGCGGACGAGAAAATCGGGAGTCTGATTGAAGTGGAGAAGTACGGTGCCGTCATGGGCATCGATCCACACTAGGGCATCGAGCATTTGGTATTGCGCACGTACCACCCAAGCCAGACGCGTTTCGCTGCGGGTACTCTCCAGAAGGCCGCGATTGAACAGTTCGAGGGTTGGCTCCGATAGCGTCGCCTCATTGGTGCGATAGTAGTCGCGCACGACCGTCGCGGCGCTGGAAGTTGCCTTGCTTGCCGATATCGATGGTTGCGGATTCACAGAGTCTGTGTCGGTGACTGTCTTTGCGTGCACGGCGACGACTTGGTCGCCGCGCAGGTGTACCGTCATTTCGCCATAACGGACGGGCAATCCATGAGCCTGCTGGCGAATACGGACATGCTCCATCCCGGTTTCATCGGGGCCACTAGCACCGGCCACGACAGTATCCTCAGCAGCGGGCAACTTCAGCGAGCGCCCATGAGAACTCAGAAAGGCCTTGGCGCGTTCGCCGGCATTGCTGCCACCCACCACGGATAACCCTCGGCCGGCCGCCGGTATGGCCAAGAATGTGACTGCTCCTGTGTGCGGTGAAACAACGCTGCGGATAGGAGCACCCGCGGAACGCTCTAACCCACGCAGCGCCTCACCGACATCAGAAGCCTCGACCATCGGTGCCAGCGCCAGACACGTCGACAGAGCTGTGACCACAGAGTATCTGCGAGTTTTCATTGGCAACCCTTTTCCCTGGCACCCGCACACCACAACTGGCTCCAAAATGCCAGCGCCGCGCCGCGTAACAATCTTCTAGAAATACCCCTCCGGCTCTTCGACGTCCTTCTGCTCTTGGGCACGGCTGGGGATGTGCTTGCCGGTGAGCATTTCACTGTAGGCCATACCCGGGCCAACCATAGGGTAGACGTGAGCGCTGCTGTCGACGACGACCTCGAGGAAAGCCGGGCCGGGCGCCTTCACCCACTCTTCTAGCAACGGCCGTACTTGAGAAATCTCTTCGGCACGCTTGGCAAACTGAAAGCCGTCCGCCTGTACGGCGCGCACGAAATCCTTCTTGTGCAAAGCCTTGTCCGAGCCCGAGTAGCGGTTGGCGTAAAATAGGTCCTGCCATTGGCGCACCATGCCGTCGCCGAAGTTGTTGAGCAGCAGGACCTTCACCGGAATGTCGTAGGTAGTCAGAGTTTCGAGTTCGCCGAGGTTCATGCGGATGCTGCCGTCGCCGTCGACATCGATGACCAGCTTGCCGGGATTGGCGAGCTGCGCGCCGATGGCCGCGGGCAGGCCGAAGCCCATGGTCCCCATGCTGCCCGAGGTGAGGAAGGTGCGCGGGTTGTTGAAGTCCAGATACTGCGCCGCCCACATCTGATGCTGGCCAACGCCGGTGCTGACGATCGCTTCTCCGCGCGTGATCTCGTTGAGTTGGGAAAGCACGTATTCTTGCTGAATATTCTTCGACTCGCGGTTGTAGTTGAAGGCGTGCCGCTTTTTCATCTCGGCGAGATGCGCCCGCCACTTCGAGAAATCCTTCTTGAAGCCGCTGCCAGCACTCATGAGCTGCTGCAGGCCGCGCTTGGCATCGGAGATGTGAGCCCAGTCGAAGTTCTTGACCTTGCCGATCTCTGAGGCGTCGACATCGAGATGCGCAATCTTGGCAGTGCGGGCGAACTCCTTGACCTTGCCGGCAACGCGATCGTCGAAACGCGAGCCAACGGCAAACAGAAAATCACAGTCCTCGACGGCGTAATTGGCGTAGGCTGCCCCGTGCATACCCAGCATGTTGAGCGACAGATCGCTGTCGGTCTCGATGGCACCAATGCCCATCAACGTCGTCACCACCGGGATGCCGAAACGCTTGGCAAAGGCGCGCAGCTCGGCTGCCGCGTCACTGTTGATGATACCCCCGCCAGCATACAGAAGCGGACGTTCGCTGTTGTCCAATAGACGGAAGAAATCGGCCGCTTGCCCTGGCGACAGAAGCGCACGATTGAGTTCGTCGAGACGCTCCTGATAGCCGCGCAGCGTTAGTGTTCCCTGGCCCTGGAACACACTCTGCCCGAGTTGCACATCCCGCGGAATGTCGACGACGACCGGACCCGGTCGGCCACTGCGCGCAATCTCAAAGGCGCTCCGCATCGTGGCTTCGACCTTGGTTTCATCGGTGACCAGAAACACATGCTTGGCGCACGGTGCCATGATGTTGAAGACCGGCGCTTCCTGGAACGCGTCTGTCCCCATGGCCGCGCGCGGCACTTGCCCGGTGATGAGAATCATGGGGACGGAGTCGGCCTGGCTGTCGCGTACCGGGGTCACAGAGTTGGTGGCTCCTGGGCCCGAGGTCACCACCGAGACACCCACCCTGCCACTGGAACGAGCGTAACCGGCAGCCATGAAGCCGGCACCTTGCTCGGTGGCCGGGACGATGAGACGGACGTCTTCTCTGCCGCGCTCCTCATTGAACCGAAAGATCGCGTCGTAGGTGGGAAGAATCGCGCCGCCGCTGTAACCGAACACAGTATCCACACCCTCGTCGGCCAATACCTGCACGATGATGTCGCAGTTCTTCATCGTTTGCCCGGCCAAACGATGGGCCGGTGCGGTTTGAATTGTCTCGCGTGTGGCGCGGGCCGATTTGAGCGGGCTCATGGAAAACTCCTTAGGCGAGCGAATAGAGCAGAAAACCTAGCCGAGGTCACCCTTGAGGCCACCGTATCCACAAAAGTGGGAGATGAGCGGAAAGGTGACCGGTGCGCCAGTTCGCCGGTACACTGGGCGGGCCTTGCGAGGTTCCGTCTCTACAAAGATGTCTTGGTGGGTGGTCCAGGCATCCCTGGGATCGCCCACACCAAGGAGAGATGGTTTATCTGGCGACGGACATCTACTAGGCCGAGTTCAGGAAGACCAGAAAGACAACGAGTGCCATCACGCTCCATCTCGAGGTTCAGCGGTCACTTTCTTCCATCAGGCCAAGACCCTCGTGTTCTTCGCACACATCTGCATCTGGATGGCGCAAAGATCCTGATTTGTTAAACCGCGGAACACGGGAATGCCTCAGCACAGGGAAAGAGACCGCCATCATGGCCAGAAAAACGCCGCCGCAACCACCGACTCCTGATCCGGAACTTCAAGTCACGCACAAGGAGGCTACTACGAAGCTCGGCGAGCGAATCACCTTGGGAGAGGAAATCCATGCACGTCAGGTCTCGAACATTGAGCAATTTGAAGCCGCAGAGAGCGATTATCGACGCTGGAACTCGTACAACGCCGAGTTGCTCAAGCGCCTTTTTACTACGCACAAGTTCGAGGAAGAATACTCCAGGTGCGCCTCGTTTGTGATGGTCAGCTTGTACGAAGAGTCGCTGGCGGAGAAACTTGAAGACCACAAGGGCAGAGTCTGGGAAAAGATCCATCGCCTCGTGTCTGTTCGTGATCGCCTTGAGCTTGTTCCGCTGGCGGTCGGGCTGCGGAAGCCGGCCGCCGTAGCTGCTGCTCGCGAGCGCACAAACAAAGTATTCGTCGTACACGGACACGACGAGGCCGCTCGCGAATCAGTTGCCCGCTTCTTAGAGCGTATGGGGCTTGAGGCGGTGATCCTGCATGAACAGGTCACCGGTGGCCGCACTATGGTTGAGAAGCTGGAGCACTATGCCGACGTGGATTTTGCCGTAGTCTTGCTGACCCCAGACGATGTCGGAGGAGCTGGGGCCTCCGCGCCGGACCATCTGAAATCGCGAGCGCGGCAAAACGTCATTCTTGAGCTGGGCTTCTTCGTGGGGAAGCTTACCCGGAAGCACGTCTGCGCGCTTTACAAGGGATCCCTTGAGTTACCCTCGGACTACCTTGGGGTTGGTTTTGTTGCGCTCGACGACAGTGGCGGCTGGCGCCTACAGCTTGCAAAGGAGCTTCGTGGTGCTGGCTTCAGTGTGGATATGAATCTCGCGCTGTA
Source organism: uncultured Binatia bacterium (SeqCode) (assembly GCA_964528465.1). GTDB lineage: Bacteria > Desulfobacterota > Binatia > HRBIN30 > HRBIN30 > CAZGSN01. The sequence continues at coordinate 4,249 of CAZGSN010000583.1, read as the reverse complement.
AGGGGAACGGTCTACTCTCTGCGCCGGCCACTGAAGCGCCGAGGCATTCGGCGATAGCGAGCACGGGAAGCATGCAACTAGGGCTCGGGCTCGACGCGACCCAACACCTCATCGGTCGCAAGTTCTAGTTCTGCGAGTTCCTCGTCGGTCAAGCATCGGATCCGCTCGCTCAAGCATGACTTCGGAACGGCACGCATCTGAAACGCCAGGGCCACGGATGCCTCTGGTGGCCCTTCTTCTGTTATGTCGACTATTGCCGTTCCAGCCAACTTCACCCGTTCGAAGTTCGTCGTCAGGGGAACGACGAGCACCGACTGAAGCACACGCGACAGAGTGTCGCTCTGCCACACAACTACAGGACGGCGCCCAGTTTGCTCGCGAGGTCGGTACGGCCCCAGATCAGCCCACCAGATCTCGCCTCGCTTCACTTCCGGTCCTCGCGATCGAGAGTGGAGGCCCACTCGCCTAGGCCGGCCTCGGCGAGCTCCAGGCTTTCGGCGCCCGCGATCTTTGACAGGCGGGCGAGATTCCATCGTTCTGGATCTGGCCGTCGCACGACTAGAAGGCTAACGCGTTCCCCCTCACGTAGCGCGAGTCTACGCGTTGGGCGGAGAATACCGTCTTCGAACTCGGCCTCGATCAATTCCATGAGTCGGAGCGTAGCACAGGCCGAACAAGTGCTTCCACCGAACAGGGAGTGCAATTCACCCCGGACCGGGACAAGCAGCGGCAGGTGAGTTTTCGCTTGTACGCGGATTTTTCATGGGCTAGCTTGCGCGCCCTCATGAAGCTGGAACGAAGACTTTGCGCGCACCAACGTAGCGCGACAGGCTGCCGGTGAGACTCGGCGCCATGCCCCAAGCCCTGCCCAAAATGATGCTTGGTTTCGTCGTGCGGCGCTGCGCGGCGGAGGTTGGGCACCATCCTACGGCAGAGGAGTTTGCCGCTTGGGCAAACGACTACAAGAACGGGGAGCAAAGCGTGAACCTGTTCGGGCGTCCGATTTCGACGCACGAGGCCAAGCTGATCCTGAAGCATCCGCAACGCCCGGTCAGCGCCCGTAGTGCCGCCCCGTACGAGATGGCCGAAACAGCGACACCGATCCCCGGCAAGATTACGTCCTTTGCCGAAGCAGCCGCACGACTGCGTGCCCGCAAGAGGTAGGCGGCAACGCCGACCACATGCGGCTCCTCCCCTCTGCCCCTTGGCCCCTTTGTCCCTCTACCCCTTGGCCCCTTTGTCCCTAGGTTGTCGGGAAGCGAGCAGTATCCCTACACATCGGTCATGACCGCCCACCCTATCCATGCGTGATCGTGACCTAGCCGCCCTGGAGTTCGATCAAGTCCGCGAGGATCTCGCGCAATTTGCTGCGTCGAGCGTCGGGCAGGCGCGTTGCCTGGAGCTGCACCCGACGGGCGACATGGAACAGGCGCGCCTGGAGCTGCAGCGAGCGTGGGAGTGCTTCCGGCTCATGGAGCAGTTTGGCAACCTGCCCCTTGGCGAGTTTCCCGATATTCGGGAATCGCTGCGCAGTGCAGCCCACGAGGGCCTCGTTCTCGACGGCGGTGCCTTGGCCCAGATCCGCAGCGTGCTCGACGCCGCGCAGGGGACCCGATCCTTTCTCCGCAAGCACAGCGCACAGTTTGCAACATTGGCGCAACTGCCCGATCGCTTGCCGGCACTGCCGAACGTTCTCGCCACTCTAAAACGCGCCTTGGATGACCACGGCCAGGTGACGGACGATGCCAGCGAGGAGCTTGCGGAAGTGCGGCGCACGCTACGGCAGATGCGCGACCGACTGACGCGGCGGCTCGACGAGCTGGTCAATCGCCCCTCCATGTCGGAAGTCCTTTCCGATCGCTTTGTCACCGTGCGTAATCATCGCTTCGTGGTTCCCGTGTGGAGCTCCGCCGCACCCCAGTTTGAAGGTGTCGTTCAGGATCGCTCCATTTCCGGAGAAACCACCTTCATCGAACCCTTGTTCGCGGTGCAGTGGAACAATCGCCTCCTGCTCGCTGCCAAAGAAGAGGAAGCCTTGGTGCGCCGTATCCTCGCCGATCTCTCGGCCCTGGTACGCAGCGAGTTGCAGGGGATCGATGCCAGCTTCCGTGCTCTTGTCGATATCGACGTGTTGGCGGCACGGGCGCGCTATGCACAACGCTACCGCTGTACCCAGCCCAAACTGAGCAACGAAGAGATTCACCTGAGCGGCGCGCGTCATCCGTTACTGTTGCGCTCCGGGCAGGCGGTGGTGCCCGTCGATCTGCAACTGCCCCAGGGCAAGAATGTCTTGGTAATCACGGGCCCCAACACCGGCGGTAAGACCGTTGCCCTCAAGACCTTTGGGCTGCTGGCCCTGATGGCGCAAAGCGGCCTGCTGCTCCCGGTGGAAGAAGGAAGCTGCCTGCCGTGCTTTGCGGGCATCTACGCCGATGTCGGCGACGCGCAAAGCATCGAGCGCAACCTGTCGACCTTTTCCGCACACATCGCCAACCTCAATGACATCCTGTCGCGTCGCGAGGAGCCGATGCTGGTGTTGCTCGATGAGCCGGGCGTGGGGACCGACCCGGAGGAAGGGGCGGCTCTGGGAGCCGGGCTGCTGCAAGTGCTCTCGGCGCGTGGAGCTCGTGTCGTGGTAAGCACCCACTATGCCGCCATCAAGACATTTGCCCTCAGCTCCGACACCTGCCTCAGCGCCGCAGTCGACTTCGATCTAGATTCGTTAGCCGCGCGCTACCGACTGGTGTACCACTCCGTCGGCGAGAGCCTGGCGTTGCCGATCGCGCGGCGCTTGGGTTTGCCTGAGCCAGTCTTGCAAGCAGCGCAAGCCGCACGCGGCGATCAAGCCCAGGCCTTTGCCACGGCCATGACACGCCTAGAGAACACGCGGCGAGATTACGAAGCGCGTCTGGCAGCCGTGGAACAGCGCGCCGACACTGCGGCGCAGGCAGAGCGAGAAGCGACACGACTCCTAAACGAACTGCGCGAGAAGAAACGCGAGCGCTGGGCGCACGAGTTGGCAGGAGCGCGCGAGCTAGTTCGCAAAGTGCGAGAGCAAGGACGCGAGCTGCTGGCTGCCATCGAGTCGCGCCAGGTGGATCGCCATCAACTCCAACGTTGGGTGCAGGAGCAGCATCGTGAGATCGCGCGACAAGAGGTGGCCGAACTGCCTGTGTCCGAAGTTGCCGGAGCCCCGCCTAGTGTCGGCGACGAGGTAGGCGTGGCCGACTCCACCATTCGCGGCACCCTACTTTCCGTCGAGGGCGATCGGGCTTGGATCCAACGCGGCAGCCTGCGCTTCGAGGTGCCTAGCAGCGGTCTGCGCCGCATCGGAGGTGCCGAGCCGCAACAGGTCGAGGTTCGCGTAACCCGGCCGGCGGAAGATCAAGCGCGCGAGATCAGCTTGCTTGGCTTGCGTGTGAGGGAGGCCCTGGAAAAGCTCGAAGGTTTCCTCGATCAGGCAGCCCGCGCCGGCCACGCCAACGTGCGCATCATCCACGGCATCGGTAGCGGCGCCTTGCGTCGCGCCGTGGCCGACTACTTGTCGAGTTCTCACTACTGCGGCGGCTTCCGCATCGGCGAGTCGGGCGAGGGCGGTGCCGGCGTTACCATTGTCGATCTAAACAACTGAGAGTAAGCGTGCCCAGCATGCCCATGTGGAACCGCTGGTCGTGGATCGCCAACGCGCATCCCGAAAACATCAGCTCAATTGCCCACGTTCTCGCAAGGGCACTCAGGACGGCCTTCGAGACGCGGCCCGGACATCCTTCGATTCGTTTCGCTACTCAGGAGGCCGCTCCTCAGGCCGAACGGAGAAATTGTTTACGGAGTGCAGCCTCCGTTCGCGCTGAGGAGCCGCCCTCTTTTGGCGGCGTCTCGAAGCGCAAGGTCAGTGGACGTCCACGACGACTGAGGTTCTCTGGCTCATTCGCGCCAACGGTCCAGTGATGGAATCCTGTAGAACCCTCGCGCCGTGATGTTTGTCGAAAGCGTTTCCCGTGCCTGGTCGTTCGGCATTGCCGTGGGCTTGTCGGCACTGGCCCAGGTGGCGTTCCGAGAAGGCTTCGACAGCATCGGAATGGTTCTTTCTGGGCTGTGCCTAGGTGCCGTGTGGCTATCGGTGCGGGCAGCAAGCGTCTCGTCACATGAAGCGCTCTCGACACGCCGGGCCGACAATTCCTACCTGCCGTCCTCTCGGGTCGAACCGCGGAACATGCCATTGGAGGACCAGGGGGCGCTTCGAGACGCC
>CAZGSN010000582.1:0-12116 GCA_964528465.1 uncultured Binatia bacterium (SeqCode) | reverse complement strand
ATTCGGCGAGCTGGGAATGGCCTGCCCGGCATGGGCGCATTGCACGGTCGCACCCAGGTGAACGAGAAAGCCCGGCATCAGTTATTCCCCTCTGTCGTCACGTGATCACCATGGCGCCGTTGTTGATGGTGATGGTCGGCCCGTTCATCATGATGCTCGCCCCCTTGCCGTTGTCGATGTAAATGCCGGTATCGTTGATCACGAGGCGGGCGCCGGTGAGAGTCTTGAGAATGATCCCCCCAGTCGCCGGCGTTGGTGGCGCGTCGGAGAGAAGCAGGGTGTATTGCAGCGAGCTTTGCAGGACGATGTTACCGCCGGGTGGCGGTGCCGGGGGGATCAAAGCGGAAGCTGGGACCTCAGCAGCCACGCCCCAGAAGCAGCCGGTCCAGATGGGATGGTCCGGATCTCCTTGCTCGAATTCGATCCACACCCCCGAGCCGATTTGCGGCACCATGTAGGTGCCCATTTGCTTGCCGGCGAGCGGTAGGCACGGCATCGCCCACGAGGTCGGCAGCAAAGCCGACACATCGGGAACCACGGCGAGGATGCGTCCGAGTTGCATCGGGTCGATGTTGTTGAGGACCGTGCCGCGGTACTTGCCGTAGAATTTCTTGGGTTCAGGCATGCAGGTGACATCCGATCTGTAGGGTTTTCGTCTCACGCCACGGCGTTACCGCCGCGGCTACTTTGCTTGCTTGCGACGTACCCGCACGCGTAAGCGCGTGAAGTTGGGTGGAATACGGATTACGTAAGTTGCGGGTTTTCACCTCAGGCCACGGCGTCACCGCCGCGGCTACTCTGCGTGCCTGCAACGTAGCCGCGCGCGTAAGCGCGTGGCTGTCCATTGCGATGCAAAGAGGCGCAGCCCCCAGCACTGCACCACCAAACGGACGCCTCATGCGGGCACCCTCGGCACGGTGGAGAGCAGGCCGTTGCGGCTCAGCGAAAAGTCCTGCTTGTATTCGCCGCGCTTGATCTTGTGAGTAACGCTCTTGACGAAGTAGAGGCCGTCGAAGGCCTCGCCGGCGCCGCGCACACCCACCAGCTTGCGAGCCTTGAGCGGGCGCCCGTAGCGCAAGACATCCAAGCTGCCGTTGGCGGTGACCACGTCGGAGGAACGCGAGGCCAACGCTAGCCCTTTCTGCGCCGCGGCGAGTGGCGACAGTTTGGCGGTATCGGTCAGTAGCTCAACGTGCTTCGGCAACGCAGGAACCAGGCCCAGGGGCGGTTGCAAGGGTGTGATGTCGGGCACCGGAATCGGAATCGGCACCTTCGTCATTTGATTGTGGATGAAGAGGATGGGCAGGGTCTTCGACTCGGCATCGAAGTTGAAGTTCAACGCTTCGACGTTGGTGTGCGCGTCCATGTCGAGATTGAGTGCCGGCTGCGGAATACCGACCTTCACCTCGGGTCCCCAGTACGCCACGTTGGTACCCGGGGCTGGGCCGGGATCAAGGTAGAAAACGTACCCGACACTGTCGGCCATGGCGTAGAGGTACTGAAGATCTGTGCCCTGTTGCCGTGGGATGTAATCCGTGGGCAAGGGGATATCCATCAGCAGCGGCGGGATCACCATGGGGATCATTCCGAACATGGCGTACTTGGCGATGATCAACGCCGCCCGTGCCGGCTCCGGCATGGCCGGAAAGGGGAAGCCGTCGAAGGGGATCAAGTTCATCGCCGCGGTGAGATCGGTGCCCATCACCGTCAAGGTGCCGTTGTTGCCGTCACTGCCGGGTTGCATGTCTTGGCGGTTGACCACGCCATCGATCAACACGTCCGGAGTACCGTTGATGGTGACGAGGACGATGACGCGCAGAATCGGCAGCGGGCTGCCGGCCGACAGCAGGAAGATAGTGTGCAGCGGCGAGCGTTTGCTCACCGAGAACTGCAGCTTGAAGCCGCTGGTAGCGCGGCTTCCCGACGCTGTCGTCACCTCGACGCTGGTCAACGCTTCGATGGCGAAGCGCGGTGCCGGCACGGGGATCGCCGGTCCGATCAGCAGCGACAGGTGGAAGCTCTTATTCATGCGGAGTTCCCGGCACGCCCTCGGGCAGCGTGATGCGCAGGCGCCGGCCTGGGCGGGCGGTCAGATCTTCGGGGTGCATGGCATTGTTGGCATCGGCCAGTCGCCAGAATTGCTCCGCGTCTCCCAGCGCTTGCGCGGCAATTGCGTCCAAGCGCTCGCCGTCGGTCACGACGTGTTCGACGAGCAGAGCAAAGCCTTGCGGATCGGGAAGGAAGCGCCGGCGCAGGTAACGCACGCTCGTCCCTGGTGCTGTTTCCAACGTCGCCGTGCCGACGTTGGCGTAGCGACTGTTTGCGGCAAGTGCATTACTCATCTCATGGAACCCTCGTGAGGCCGAGAGCGCTGAGCGGGGACTTGGCAGCCGCGTCGGCAAAGCGCTCCTTCTGTTGCAGGTAACTCAGGAACAGGCCGCCGGCCTTGTGGCGAAAGCCAACGTCATTGACGGAGAGGACACGCAAGCCAAGGCTCACCTTGGCACGGATTGGATTGAGAGTCGGGTCGAACGCCTCCTCGGTGATACTGAGTTCGGTCAGGCGCACCGGCACGACGCGACTCTTGCTCCACACGAACAAGGTCAGCGGCGCCTGCATCGGCGCGATCTCCAGAGTACCCGAGTCGGCAAGGCTATCGCTGTTCTGCAGTTGCGCGCTGGAGGGGTACGCGAGGGTTTCGAGCAAGGCGAGCTGCGGAAAGATCCCCACCTCGCTGGTAAGCGGGTGCTGCTCGGGAAACTCGAGCTGGTCGGTCGCATCGATCTCCGCCTCCAGCTTGTAACTCTCCACCGGCGGCCCCTTGATGCGCAACGCCTCCGAACGATCCCCCTGCTCCGCCCCCACCGACTGAATCTGCAAGGTGCGACTGACCGAATCAGGATTGTACTGCAACGCAATCACCCGCCGCACAGCACTGCTGTCGGGGTCGATCAAAACAATGCCACCGCGAAGGAGGCGAGGGGAGTTAGGAAAGGAGGTCATAGATTATGGCCTTCCCTCAACAACCTCTCCTTGGTCGGGCTGTTGACCGCTTAGACAATGCACGAAGTGCGACCATGCATCGGCCACATCGAACCCGCCACAACGGCTTTCGCAGTCGTAGGCTGGACAGTAGCTTTCGCCAAGGGCCTCACCGATGCCAGAAAGGTGAGCAGCTTCGTGAATCATCGTCCGAACTCGCTCATCCGCCGACGCCTGGAAAAAGCCGGGACAAAGGTAAACCGGTTGGCGCCGTCCACGTACATATCCAGCGCGGCTTCGGCAGTGACTGTCACTACCAGGAGACGCCACGACCTCAAGCGCAGGGCCAAGAAAGCTGCGCATTCTCCCCACCACCTCTGTCACTTGGTCCATGTTTAACTCTTCGCCGAATACTCGCTGGACAAGCACCCGCGCTCTGCTCCGCCACATTTCAGCAGGATCAACGCGGCCGGGCGGTGGAGGAGGCCCGATGCCAGCCAGCCGTTCGTAAGCGATTTGGGTCCGTACGAAAGCACCAATGCGCACGACACGAACCACATCCGCAGGCACTGACGACGGCGGCGAATTCATCGGTTGGCGACTTAGCCGAGCAGCGTCCACCCGGGCGTGAAGGTGCAATGTGCGCGGTGATGTAAAAATGCTCTCCGCGATTCTCCCCGCCTCGCCCTCTGCCATCGAGTTCTCCGATACTTGGACAACAGGCTCGGCTGCGATCTTCGGAGGGTCGCTCCCGACTTGGGCCACATGAGTTAGTTCGTGCGCCAAGAGACTCGCCCCTGCCGTTGTAAAAGGCTCATACGCTCCGTCCGCAAAGACGACATTGCTCCCCACTGAATAGGCACGTGCATTGGTAGCCAGTGCCGAACGTCCAGCCAGCGAATCCGTGTGCACGCGTACGTGACCGAAGTCGGTACGGAACCGGGACTCGAAGTACTGCCGAGAAGCCGAGTCCAGAGGATGGCCCGGCGAACGAAGGGCTTCGTAGACGACAGGTGGTACCTCTCCCGGCTCACGCTCCGTCTCGCCCCGACGTTGGAGACTTTGCGTTGCGCTCTCACATCGTGAGCACGTCCCCGGGCTGACCTTGGCACCGCAGGCGCATGCTCGTTGCAAGGTTGCATACGAAGAAGAAGCAGCGGAGGTTGCGGAAGGTTCCCTCGAACCGGCGCGTGTCTTTTTCATCTACGAGCTCCAAGAGGAGAGGATCGCGTGCCCGTATCTCGACGAGGACCCGGGAGGGGAGGCGCCACCCACCGATTATTCGGCAACAATAGATTGCCTTGGTGGGCGCCGCAGACCCTAGGACTCCGATTCGAACGGCATTGGCACTTAGGTTGGGATTGCACCATGGTGATCCTCTCCACAGCAGTAAAGCCCAAGGCTACGGAGGACGTGCGCCGTCGTGTCCTGGCCCGCCTTGGTCCTCTCGGAAAGAGCTTTTCCTTCGGCATCGATATTCACAAAGCGCAGGCTCATGGCTCGATCCTTGTCCATTGCTTCTCGGAGCGTGGCGACTTGTAGGCCCACAAGGGTCGAGAGTATGGGCTGAAGGTTACCAGCATCGATCCTTGCTGTAAGTTCACGAAGTTCGGATTCCTTCGTCTGACGCGAGGTCTCCCATTGTCGAACGAGGGCCCAAAGCCGATCCCGCAAATGAAGGAAAAGTGTAGACAGATCACTCTCCGACTCCCCTTTGGCAGAGGCCCCACTGGAGTCTTGAAGTACGACATTGACGGCAGTCTTGCTGAGTCGCTCAAAATCGCTCGGGTTCGTTACCCACACCACGTTATCTGGGTGAGCTTCGTCTCCGATATGGCACCTCGATACTTCGGGCGCGTTACACCACCGCAATATGTTGGTGGTACGTGGGGTATCCATGACGGACTTCTTGATAGGGCGCCCGAATCTCCGGATGATCGCAGCCTTCAGTGTCTCAAGCTCCTGCGCTCCCGTTTGAGCGTTTGATTTGTCGACGTCGCCAACTCCTGGGGAATTCCTTTCTGAGTCCTGTTTGGTTCTCGCCTTTCGATAACCAAGCGTTTCCGAGAGACTGTTGTTGTGAAGTGCAACAACTGGGATCGTGAACCGAACGGAGCAGTCGCTAATGGCGAGATAGAACTGCTTCTGAGCTTTTCGAATTCGGTCAGTCCCAGGATGACCGGTCTGCACACCTGTTAGACAGGCGTCCTCGTTGTCATGGCACTCCTCCGCAACCTCCCGAGGAAAGAGTTCGTTCGGGTCGATAGACTTGCCGGCAATCGTTACGTTCCGACTGCCCCCGGCTGGTTCGAGTAGGGCCATGTTGTAAGAGCACAACCTATGGAGACGTTGCGCCGTGTCTTTGGCGTTCTTCTCATCGTTGTGGATGACAACGAGACAAGCACACGGTCTATGGTTGGATGCACTGGGGGAGACAACCAAGGTTGGGACATCGGCGCGGCGAGCAGGCTGCCTCTTTGGGGACTGAGGGCCTGCTCCCTTCCGTTCAAGGATTCCTTTGCCATGCTGACTAATCGAAACAGTACCCGGCCTTGTCAAATCCTCTGCGACTTGGCTGGCTTCTCGCTCGCCGAGATCGTTCGGACCCTCATCCATGCGAAGCAGCGATGGCACGGTAACGTCTGACTGCTGCACCGTGTGTGTAAGCTCGTGCGCCAGGAGCCTCTGCCCTGCGGCGGTGCCCGGTGCGTAGCGACCCGGCGCAAACACCAAGTCGTGCCCGACTGTGTAGGCAAGCGCGTTGACGGCGTGCGCCGATTCTGCGGCACGGGCGTCGGTGTGGACACGCACATCACCGAAATCCGCTCCAAACTTGGGTTCGAAGAACTCCCGCGTCTTGCGATCCAGGGGCTGTCCGGGGGAGCGTAGGACATCGTAGACGATCGGCGGAACCTGGTTGGGCTCGCGCCCATGGTCGGCGTAGCGCTGCAGGCGCTTGTCTTTGTCCTTGCACTGGGCACAGGCGGCGCCGGTCGTGCAGGCGCATTGGCGCTGCAGGACCCCAGTCGAAGTCGGCAGCTTCGACTGGGGTGAACGGCGGCTATCCTGCGCGACGCTGCGATTCATCCACGAAGCTCAGACGCAAGGTGGGCGGCGCGAGAATCGTTGGCTCGGCGTGCACGCAACGCAATCGTCAGATGGAGAATCATGCGTGTGCCATTCACGGCAGGTGGCCGAATCCGAGGAGTTGATCCATGCGGCTCAGCACGTAGGAGAAGCCTTGTACGTTGGGGCTGCGGTTGCCCTCGATCGTATGCAGCATGCCGTTCCTGACCTGATGCACGAGACCGACGTGCCCTTGCCATCCGTTGAGCTGAACCCGCCACCAAAACACCAGATCGCCGGGTAGTGGCGTGTAGTTGCTCCCCGGCTGCTTCGCCCAACCCTTGTCCTGGAATTCACCGAGCAGGGCGCGGGCGCCGGGGTTGTAGGCCACCGGCATTTGGCTCTTGGCGCCACCGCTGGCTTGCAGCAGGCACCAACTGACGAAGGATGCGCACCATGACTCACCTTCCCCGAGCCCTGCGGGTTGCAAGTACTTCTTCACGAACGGGCCACGGTTATTGCCGCCGACCTCTCCCGCGCCAGCCTTCAGCTCGGTGATGGCAGTTGCCAACGTAGCGCGTCCAAGAGCACTGCCACCGCTAGCCGCAGGAGGTAGTACGGCGTAGTCGATGGATGCCACAGGCTGGACGTCCGGTTTGGGACTTGTGAGGCTCCACCAGGTCAGCGCGCCGACCCTCCCATCTACGGCCAACGGCTCCCCGCGCTCATCCAAGTTCTGCGACTGAAAGGCACGGACGGCGGCGTTGGTTTCCGGCCCGAATTCACCATCGACCTCGATTGCGTAGCCTCGTTGCACCAACTGTTGCTGCAGTGTCCTTACCTCAGGGCCGCGGTCGCCCAGATCAAGAATTGCCATCTCGATATTCCTCCTCTGGCTCCGCTCACCTGCGACTAGAGCGCTTGGCGGGCTTTGCTTTCGCCGACGGGGTGGCGAGGTGAAAACGGCGGTAGCGGATGCCGCGGCGGACTTTCTTGGCGATCTGGCTCTTGAGTTCTTGCCTCCGCGCCGCCTTGGCATCTGCTGCCACGGTGTCCCAGTCGCCAAGCTCGGGATCGAAGAAACCGACGTAGCCACCTGGGTTGATACCAAAGGATGGCAGGGTCTTGCCCCCGTAGGCACGGCCAAGGAAGTCATTGCGGCTGCCCAGTTCGTTGGCGGTGGTGAAGTACAGAGGCAGGACGAAGTTCGACACCTCGACGCCGTCGATCTGATAGGTCTCCGCCTGCACCGCGTCGCACATCTCGTACCAGTGGAACACGGTGCGGCTGGGCTCCTTTGGGTGCGGGCCGGCAACGAGCAGATTCACCTCGGGGTCGCCAATCAGCTCCAAGGCTTCGTGCGACAGGGTGACGGTCCAACTCTCGCCGAGCTTCTTGGCAAGATCCGTGAAGACAAACCCGTACGGCACACCGGCGTGATTCTGGTCGTGATATCCGAGCGCGCCGTCGACATCGACGCCGTCCCACAGATACAGCACGGCATCACCACGCATATCGGCCAGGCTGTCCTTGTTCGGCTTCTTACCGGTCTTGCCTTCGAGCCGTAGCTGCGCCCCGAGGCTCCAGTAGGGGGTGAAGTCCTCCTCGATCTGGCGGTTGATGGCACGCACCGCGTCTTGCACTTGCTCGTCGCTGAGCTTGCCGTTGGTGTGGTTGATGACAGAGATGATCATTAGAAACTCCCTCCTTGGTTTGGTTGTGGGTTGGGTGGGGACGAACCGATCGACTGATACAGGCTACGGGCAACGTCTCTGCCCAGCAGCGTCGCGCTTGCAACCGGACGCGCCGGCAGATCGGGAATGGCAAGGCTGGGTGCCGCTAGGCCGTCGAGCAGCCCTGCGTTCAGGCCTTGCGGCAACAAGTGAGCCAGCTCCTTCTCCAAGGCTGCGCGTACTTGCGACGCAGTGCCTCCGCGCGGCAGCAGGGCGGCGTCGAGCACGAGGCGATCGATGTGCAGGTGAATGTTCATTTTGCACCCGCCGCCGGCTCGAGGTAGCGAAACTCACTCTCATAGATCGGCCGCTCCAGCTTGCGCAGCTCGGCGCGCGCCGCGTTGAGAACTAGAGGCATGGTGACCGGCGAATCGGCGCGTGCCGCTAAGAAGGCCGCGTTCAAAGCGACATTGGCGATGCCGCCACCGGTGAGATTGAGTCGAGACAGACGCTCAAAGTCGAGACCTTCGGTTGCTGTCGCCGCAGGAAACGCCTTCTGCCAAATCAGCTTTCGTTCCGCAGCTCCGGGATAGGCAAAGCTGACGATGAAGCGCAGCCGGCGCACGAACGCCGCATCGAGGGCGCTACGCAGGTTGGTGGCCAGGATGGCGACACCACGGTAGCTCTCCATGCGCTGCAGCAGATAGTTGATCTCGATGTTGGCGTAGCGGTCGTGGCTGTCCTTCACCTCGCTACGCTTGCCGAACAAGGCATCGGCCTCGTCGAAGAACAGGATCGCGCCGCCGTCCTCCGCCGCATCAAACAGGCGGCGGAGGTTCTTTTCCGTCTCGCCAATGTACTTGCTCACCACCGCCGACAGGTCGATGCGATACAGGTTCAGTTGCAAATCGTTGGCGATGACCTCGGCGGCCATCGTCTTCCCCGTGCCGCTTTCTCCGGCGAACAAGACGCTGATGCCGAGGCCGCGATTCATGCGCTCGCCGAAGCCCCCGTGTGCGTAGACACGATGGCGCTGGCGCACTTGATCGCAGATGGCGCGCAACTGCTCGGTCTCCTCGGCGGGAAGCACCAGTGTTTCCCAGGTGGCCTTGGGCACCAGCCGCTGCGCCAGGGCATCGAGACGCGGGCGGGTTTGCGCCAGGCAGGCTTGCCACAGCGCCTCCAGGGTTGGCGGCTGTTGTGTGTCGGCTTGCGCAACGGCTGTGCGCACGGCCGAAGAAATGCCGGCCAGACCAAGGTGAAACTGTCCCGTCAGAGGTGTCGGGTCGACCGCCGCACCCTGGCCAAGGGCCATCCTCCACGCCGCGTGCTGCTCCGCCGTGGTGGGCTTGCCGATGTCGATGGCGACACTGTCGGCCGGTGCTCCGCGCAGGAGGTCGCGACTATCTACGAAGACAACTCCCGAACGGCGAGCCAAGAATCGATGCAGGGCTGAAGCATGCAGGTCGCCGCTCGCCGCTTCGCTCTCGTAGGCATCGATGTAAAGGGCCACAGGCAGCAGCAGGCTCTCGCGTTGCCACAGGCGGGTCAGCGTTTCGAGGTCGGCGCTCGCCGCTGGAATCATGGCTGCCGGCAAACGATGCAACTGCAGGCCAAGTTGAGCTGCAGTGTGCGCTGCAATCAGTTGCTTGCTGGTCGGGTCGCCACCGAGCAACTGCACCGGCGCTACACTGCCGGTGCTGGCCGCGGTTTGAATGTGCCGCACCAGGTGCGCGACAGCGTCCGCATGCGACGGCGGCAGAGGCATGGCGTCGGGGCCGATGTCGAAGGGACCCAGCAGCGAAACGATGCGATCATCGAGATAGTTCAGACCCTTGATGTAGTTGACGATGCGCTCGTCGGCGCGCAGCGGGCTAGCGGTTAAGGGCTGGCCCGGCGGTTGATTGATTTCGAGCAAGCGCCAGAAACGCAAAGGGCGATGCGGCGCCAAGACATCCCAAGCAGGTTCGGCGAAGAGACTGAGCGCCAGCGCAAAGGTCGGATAGGGGCGATTGCTGTTGTCCTGAGCGCGGGCGCACAGGGCAGCAATGCGCGTGTCCAGCTCCATGGCCGCACACAGCAGCAACACGTCGCGCTCGAAAGACGACAAGCCAAGTTGCTGGCCGAGCAACAGCAGGGCCGGAGGGGGTGCACCTACGGACGCGCCCTCGAGCGCGCGGCGCGCGTCGCGTACGGCAGCATCCCCCGACTCCGGCGTCGGTGCCGCAGCGGCGTGGTTGCTGCGGGAACTCGAGTCTCGATTCCACCAACGCGATCCACGCGCTGCCTGTGCCGGCGCGGCGGATAGGGTCTCGGCCGGGGCATGTCGCTCCAGGCAGACCCGCAGCCAGGCCAAAGCCTGCCGTAGAAAGGCGTTGTTGCGTTCCTGCCAGGCTTCTCGATCGTCCATCAGTTCACCACGACGATTTGCGCTGGATCAAACGTTGGAAGCTGCGCCGGAGCTGGCGGCACCGGCAGGGGGAGCAGCGGGACACTATCGACGCCATCGACACGCAGCCGCACCACGTATTTCCCGGGTGCGACATCCGGCACAGTAACAACGACGCTGGACGTGGTTGCGGCGGGTGGGGGGATCTGCAGCTCGCGCTCGCCGAACAGCAGAGAGATCCGTTGGCCGGGCTGGAGGTACGGTGCGATTTTGACGGTAAGCTCAACAGTACCCGCGCTGGGTTGGCCCGTTGCGGCGACCACAATCCTTGGTGCAAGGGCGAAGGGGAAACTATTGCTCGAACGCAGCACCCGCCCCTCGCTTCGCTGCACGAGCCGGACAGTCATCACGCCCGCCGACCACGTAGGGTTGGCAGCAGCAGCACCGGCGCTGGGCAATTGCACCACCAGCTCCGTGTCGCTCGCGCTGACGATGCTGCCACTTTCTCCGCTTCCACCAGATGCACGCGCCAATTCAACGTCGAGTTCAACATCTCCTAGCCCCTGCCCGTGGATGGTGAGACGCTCTCCCAACTCGATACTTGGCTTGTCTCGCGGCGGCACGGCGCGCGTGATGGTGGGCGCCGCCGCTGCCGTTGCCGTCACGCCGCGATCTTCTTCCCCGCGCCGTAGCACCGGTAGCGGAGCTTTGGTTGGTCGCGCGCTATCGATGAGAACCACCGTCGCCTCGAACGCCGTCGACAAGCGGTACTGGGTTTGGAAGGTGGTCCACAACTTCGACATGTCTTCGAAGGTCAACGCCACCGGGGTGATGCGAATATGCTCAGGCTGCTGGGCGATTCCGCTCTCCGTGACGTCCGCGTCGCTGAAGTCGGCGGGAGTCAACACCGCATGGTCGTGCAGAACGCTCATGGCGACGCCGAGAAGAAGGTGCGGCCTGTCGTTATCGTCTGTATCGGCGATGGGCGTCAGCAGATAGCGCAGATTCAGCGCCAAGGGCGGATGGCCAGTCTCTCCCGGGCGCACGCGATCGGGAGGAGAAAGATTGCGCCACGCCGCATTGATCAAGGTCTCGTAGAGAAAGAGGTTGACGCATTGTTGCGGCTGAGCCGCGTTCAAATCCCGCAGCTTGTCGAGCGGACGGGTGGTGATCAGGACATTGCTGGGCAAGGCAAAGGGACCGGTCTGGTGCTTGTCGCGATAGCTATCGATCCCGGCATCGATGACCCGGATCAGGGTACGGGTCACGGCGGAGATGGCGGCCGCCGTACTCATGAATGCGGCCCTCCCGAACGACGCCGCAAATATTCTTCCAATGACGGTGCGCTGGGACGAGTGGCCGGTTGACGGCTTGCCGTGGGGGACGCTGCGGCGCGTACTTCGACCCGACCAATCGACACGTGGATCGTCGGCTGGGCAGCCGCGGCAGCAACTATGTCGCGTCGTCCCGCGCCGGCGCGACGTGGCGGCGGCGTGGCGGGAGTGCCTATGGTCGATCTGAAATGGGCACGTGGCGAGGGCGCGTCCGTCTCCGTGCGTAACTCCCGAGGGGCGCCACCGACATCGGCTTGCGCCTCGGCGAATGCCACGGTCTCTATCTCGATTCGCTGGATTGCTGGTGCGGGCCGTGCCGCAGCGGCTTGTTGCGGCTCCGCAATTGGAATCTCGCTCGCAGGGGCGGCCGTTGGTTGGCGTCGGGCCTCAGTGTCCACTGCGGTGGACAGCGAGCGGTCGGTAGCCGGCATCGAGGGCGGACGCATGACATTGGCAGGGGCCGACCTGCGCGGCGCCAGCTCCTGCGGCGGAGCACTGTGAGTTGCGCGCGCTACCGGTTGCGGCGGCGCATGGCTTGAAACTGGGTGGCTCGAGGGTGCAGTGGGACGACCTGAATCAACCGCAACGGTTTCGGCGAGAGGCTGCTCCTGCCTCTGAACTTCGCCCCGAGAGACAACCGGGGGTGGCGGGGAGATACGCTCCGTTTCGGTC
>CAZGSN010000581.1:0-2369 GCA_964528465.1 uncultured Binatia bacterium (SeqCode) | reverse complement strand
GCTCAGTAAGCAAATTTTCCGTTCGGCCTGAGGAGCGGCCATCTGTTCAGGCCGCGTCTCGAAGGCCGTCTCAAGTGCCGTTGCGAGAATGTGGGTAATTGAACTGAGGTTTTCGGGATGAATTCAACAGCCCTACGGTTCGCCCTGAGAAGCCACCTCCAGAGTAGGAAGCGTATCGAAGGATTTGGGCGGTGTCTCGAAGGGCGTCGCTTCGAATCCGGCTTCGGATCCAGATGCAAGCCGGTGTTCAATCGCCTGGCTGCAAGGAAAGCTTCTCGCGCAAGCGGCGGCGGGCGGCGCGACTCTCTTCCGAGAGCCAAAGGGCGGCGCCACGTAGCGCCTCTTCTTCACTCTCCGCTGCCGTGCGTTCCACAGCCGGCGCTACGAGGGCAGCCTTGGTGTGGGCATAGGCCTCACGCGGCAAAGCCGCGAGGCGGGCGGCGCGCCGCAGCACTGTAGCTTCAAAGGTGTCGGCAGGGAGTAACTCGTCGACGATCCCCAAGCGGACGGCTTGACTCGACGAATAGAGCGCGGCTCCCAGCATCATTTCGCTAGCCCGCGCATGGGGCAGGCGCAGGACTGCTATCTCAAAGGCAACGCGGGGGAAAGTCGCACCCACGGCAAGCTCGGTGAGCCCCACCTTGTAGGAGCCTTCCACGCCCAGCCGGTAGTCGCATGCCAAAGCCAGGATGGTGCCGCCGGCAATCGCGTGCCCATTCACCATGGCCAGTGTGGGTTTCGGAAAGGCCAGCAGGTCGACATGCACGCGGCGATAGATGTTGAGCAAACCCGCTGCCGCTGTCGCATCGCGCTGCGGTGCCGCGAAATCAAAGCCGGCACAGAAGAAGCCGTTGCTACCGGTGAGGACGACGGCTCGCACCGCGTCGTCGTCGCGTGCCGTCTCCAGGGCCACGCCGAGATCCCCGAGCAGAGCCTCGTCGATTGCGTTGGCTGGTGGCTTGCTGAGTTGGAGGACACGAACGTTGCCCTCGACATCCCGACACTGAATGCAGCTCATCCTATCTCCTCACTGCGAGAGCCCTGTCTTTTTGGCCGTTCCTCTTTGTTGCTCAATGTTGTGTAGCGCCGCGTACAGCGCTTCGATCTGAGGGCACGGCACGCCGGCCGCCTGCGCAGCTCTCCAGACATTGCCATGAATCGCTTCGATCTCCAGCGGACGGCCGCTTTCGAAGTCGAGCTTCATGCTCGGACTGTAGGAAGTCATGAGATCGGTGTACTCGATCATCATGCCCAGGAAGGCCGGCTCGATGATGGAGCCGCACGCCGCGGCAACGGCCTGCACCTCTCGCATCAACGTCTCGCACAGGTGACGGCGAACCGGGTCCCCCATCAACACATCGGTGGTGCAGCGATGAAGGACGCACAGCCCGTTGAAGGGCACGTTCCACATCAGCTTCTTCCAGCGAGCCAGAGCCAGGTCGGCGTCGCGCTGCACCGGCACACCAGCGCCTTCGAAATCCAGGGCAATCGCTTCTACGAGCGGCGTCACGCCTGCGGCCGCCCCATCGCTTCGGTATTCCGCGAGGCGCACCTCCCCGTAGTCGAGGTGGCGAATGTGTCCCGGCCCTACCTTATTCGAGCACAGGAATGCCAACCCACCGAGGATGCGGTGACCGGGCACGATCGCGGCAGCGCTCGCCTCGATACCAAGGCCGTTCTGCATCACCAGCACCGCACTATCTGGGCCTACTGCAGCAGGCAGTAACTCCGCCAGGAGATGGTTCTGCGTGGTCTTCAGACACACCACGACGACATCGGCCGGCGGCAGATCCGTGGCGTGAGCGAAGACTTGCGGCGACGCAATCGAAAATTCGCCGTACGGCGACTCGACCCGCAGCCCGTGTCGACGCACGTGCTCGAAGTCGCCGTGCAACAAGAAGCGCACGTCACAGCCCCCGTGATGCAAGCGCGCCCCGTAGTATCCACCCAGGGCTCCGGTCCCCAGAATCGTGTAGCTCAGGGACATAGAGAGCGCGCCTCGTGCTGAGAAGGATGAAACTGCATGCGGCGCTCCTACTGCGGCCGGAAAACTATCTCAAGGTGGTTGGAAGAGGTGTAGCGTCGGCAGCACGCGTGGATTTAACTTCAGAGCTGATATAGGCCGCACACCCATGCAGCCTCGCCCGCAACGGTGCTTCACCCTCGCTGACTACCTCGACATCGAGGAGCATTCGCAGATCAAGCACGAGTACTGTAACGGCGAGATATTCGCGATGGCTGGCGCGTCGCTGCAACACAATCATATCACCAGCAATGTTCACGCTCATTTGCGTACGCTGCTTCGTGGCACCGGCTGCAACGCTTTTGGCAACGATCTACGCATCGCCACGCCGGGGGGGGGGGGGGGG
>CAZGSN010000580.1:0-9028 GCA_964528465.1 uncultured Binatia bacterium (SeqCode) | reverse complement strand
TCGGGGCGCAGCCGGCGGCCGCGCGGGGATCTGACATTCCCTCCGATTCGCGAAACCCGTCCGCGTGATGGCCGGATGTGGGTCGAGCTGCGCGCGGGCGCCAAGGACCGCTTTGCGTTTGCGGCAGAGCCCGGGAGTGTGGTTCTCGACGGTGCCATACAGCGCGGGGCCTTGATTTCGTTCGGTTGTCGCATGGGTTCCTGCGGCATGTGCTGTGCAAAGATAGTCGACGGCAAGGTAGATCAGAGCGCGCAGATTTTCCTCACCGAGACGCAAGTACAACAAGGCTATGTGCTCCTGTGCCAAGCGCGGCCGCTCACCGACGTCAGCTTTCGCCTGTGCACCGACGATGAGATTGATGCGCTTTAGAAGGTCCCGGCTCGACAGCGGCGGAATCGTTCAGCAGTCACCTCTGCAGGCAGCGCCAGTTCCACATGCGCTTGCCCCTTGCCCTTGGGCGCCAAGCAAAGGATAGTGGCTACCTCGGCCAGAGGCTTTCATGCACGTTCAACGCGTCGTCACCAACGAGACCTGCAATCAGAACTGTTGGTTCTGCAATGGCCGACGGCCGGTGGAAGATCCTGCCTTCATCAGTAAAGCCGCGGCGCGCCGTCGGATCCTTGAAGCCCAGAGCGGCGCGACCCGTGAGATCGTGCTTACCGGTGGTGAGCCGACGCTGCGCAATGACCTCGGCGACTTGATACGGCGGGCCGCCAGCGAAGGTGCACGCGTGGTTCTCGAGACCAATGGGGCTTTGATCGACGCAGCGCGCGCACGTGAGCTTGCCGCTGCCGGCCTCGACACGGCAAGAGTGCAACTCGTCGCCTGGGGGGCCGACGCGGCGGATGCCATCACCCGCGACCCCGGCGGCTTCGATGCAGCGGTGCGTGGCATACACGCCCTCGCCGCAGCCGCGGTGAAGGTGGAGGTGACCACTCCGATTGTCCGACGCAACCTAGGCTTGGTCGGTAACCTGCCGCGCGCCATTCAAGCCGCGAAGCTCCCGGTAGCCGGTCTCGTGCTTCTGGCCCCCACGACCGCCCGCGATCCTGCGGAGTGCGCCACGCTGCCTGAGATCGGCAAAGCCATCACCTTGATTGCGGATGCAGCGCGGCGCGTTGGGTTGAGCGTACGACTCGATCCGACCACATTCGTACCGCCGTGTATTTTCGCGAAGCCAGAGCGTGTGGCTCATTTATTCGCCCTCAATCGTGGCAACGCACAGCGCAACGACTTCGAGCGAGTCGACGCCTGTAGCGACTGTCTGGTCAACGACCGCTGTCCGGGCTTGCCGCAAAGCAGCTTGGCAGACGGGGCGAGCCCTTCCATCCATCCCATCGGCGAGCAGCGGCTACGCCGTCGGCTCACCTTCGGAACCTCGGTGGAAGAGCAGATCGCACGCGAGTTGGTCGGTCGCGACGAACTACGCAATAGCGCCTACGGCCAGGTCGCTGAGTACACGATACGTGTCAACTTTCACTGCAATCAGGCCTGTGAGTTTTGCTTCGTCTCCACACACCTGCCGCCCGCTGGCGAAGCTGCGGTGCGCGCCGCTATCGAGACGGCGGGACGCGAGAATGCAGTCGTCGTACTTTCCGGAGGGGAGCCAACGCTCAACCCTCGCTTGGTCGAGTACGTGGCATTGGCCAAGACGAGTGGCGCCTTGGCCGTCGAGCTACAGACGAACGCTATCCGCTTGGCAGATGCCGAACTAACACGGTCGCTTATCGATGCAGGTCTAGCGCAAGCCATGGTTTCCTTGCACGGTTCGACAGCCGAGATCTCCGATGCCATTACCTGCGCTCCCGGCACCTTCGACGCCACCGTGCGCGGCATCGACGAGCTGGCGCGGACTGCAGTGCGATTGCGCCTAAACTTTGTGTTTTGCCAGGCCAACTATGCAGACTTCCCGCGCCTTATCTCACTCGTCGCTGCGCGCTGGCCCCGAGCTGCCATCGTGTTCTCCTTTGTCGGCTCCCATACGGATGTGGTACCACGCACAACGGCACTGATTCCGAGCTTCCGCGACGTAATGCCGTCGCTCCAGGAGGGGCTCGAGCGTGCGCGTGCCGCCGGCCTGGAAGTAAACGGCTTCGATTCGATGTGCGGTCTGCCGCTGTGCTTGGTGCCGGAGGACGAACGGGCCGCCTTCTCCAAGATCGCCGTCGCAGCGGATGCCGGTGCCGGAGAGTTCGTAAAAGCGGAGGCTTGCGCCCGCTGTGGCCAAGGGCATCGGTGCTTCGGCGTGCGCCGTGGATATGCGGAGCTGTATGGCACCGCAGAGCTGCATCCGTTGGCAGCCGACGAAGATGACCCTCCCGTTCGGATGGCGGGCGCCTCATGACCACCAGCGCCGCAGCTACGACACACAAGAGCTACCGGGTACTCATCGTTTTGCCGCCTGATTTCGAGGCACCGGAGGACAACCGTGCCCATCGTTTTCCACCGCAAGCCGCCGCCTTGGTGGCAGCGTCGGTGTTGCCGGACGGAATCGTATGTCGCGTCGCCGATCTCGACTATGCATTGAACACGAGGCCGTTTGCGAATGGCCCGCGCCTGCTCGACGACCATGACCGCTTGCACGAGCACTTGCGTGGCGTCGCCGACGACGAGTACGTCGCGCTGGGCCAAGAGATGATCGACCGCATCATGGAGATGCGCGAGGTCGACGTCGATGCTTTCGCCCTCTCGATCGATCGTCATACTCAGGTCAGCGTAAGCCTACTTCTCGGTGCCGAACTCAAACGCAAATTTGGTCGCCCGGTGATTCTCGGCGGTGCCAACGCCAAAGTGGCACTCCATCGTAGTCAGGAGTTAGGGCTGCGCGGCATCGATTTCATCACCACCGCCGAGACGCCGCGTGAGATCCGCAGCGTCTTCGCGTCGCTGCGCGAGTTGGTATTCGAGCGCTGGGAGATTGCGAGCGAGCCGCTTGCAGCGACGCTGGCAACGCTTCCCGACGAGTGGCCGATTCCCGATTTCTCCGTCTACGATCTCGAGCTTTACCGCCGCGACCCCTATCTCAACGACACACTCTATGGCGCGTATGACGGGAGCATCGGTCGTAACCTGGTGCTTCCCTACCATTTCTCGTGGGATTGCCAGTACGCGTGTACGTTTTGTGGTCGCGGTGGGACACAGTCGGCCAAATCGGTCGAGCGTGCGGCGCGCGACCTAGCCACCCTCGCCGAACGCTACGAGTGCCGTTCCTTCATGCTCTTCGATGCCCAGATCAACTTGTTTGCGCACGATTTTGCCAAGGCGCTGATCGACACCGGGGCCAACGTACACTGGACCGATTCGTTTCGTGTCTCGCCACGCAAGCCCAAGGACGTTCTCGAAACCATGACCAAAGCTGGTTGCATTGGTCTCACCTTCGGGGTCGAGAGTGTTTCCGATCGCATGCTCAAGCGAATGGTGAAGGGGCACACAGCAGCACAGGCCACGAGTATCGTCGAAGATGCCCACGCTCTTGGCTTGTTCACTAGGGTCAACCTCTTGCCCTGTTTTCCCGGCGAAACACGTGCCGATCACGAAATCACCAGGGATTGGGTCAAAGCCTACGCGCGGCAAATCGACGAGGTTGTGCCCTCTTCGTTCTACCTCGCCACCAACTCACCGGTGCTCAAACTCACCGAGCGCTACCAAATCGTGGTACGTGGGACACGTCGTATGGATGGCGACTACAAGTTCCGCAAGAACTTCGGCTCGCTCGAGTACGACGAGATTGACGGGTACACATGGGAAGAGCGCGCCGAGACGCTGCGTCCGGCCGAGGTAGAACTCTTCGAATCTTGGCGGGAAGGGCGGCTAGATTTGCCGGAGATTCGACAGGCGACCCAGGTGTTCGCGGTGCGTACGGCGTATGCCACCAAGACAGGTTGCTATGACGCGGTTGCGCGCTGGTGCGCGCCGCCTACTACAGTTCCTGCGGACCAACCCTTGGAAGGAACGCCCGCGCCTACTGATTCCGGCCCCTCCGCCTTGCAGGCAGACGACGCAACGGCGCTCGTCCCCATCACAGAGACGCCTGTGCCTCCGCCACCTTCTTTGCCTCAGGGCTCGTGGCGGGCTCGCGCCATGGCCGTAGCGATTCGCATCGGCAGGATGCGGCATTTGCACGTGCACCTAGCAGCAGCCGATGACTTTCACTTCGCTCTACGCTTCACCGACACCCAACAGCACAGCATCACGGTATGCTTAGAGCGAGAACGCAGCGATGGCCGCTACTTCAAAAAAGGTTCCCGCCTCGGCATGTGGTATCAGAGCGAGCAGGAGACTGAGGGAGGAGGGGCGCGCTGGGTGATTCCCGTTCTCCACACGCTGGGGAAACTGTTGCTGCCTACGTTTGCCGGCATCGCCAACGAGCTTGCGGTGCGCCCACCTTCGCGTGGGGACCATTCCGAATCGTCCAACGCTACCGAGAGGCGCGGGGCCTCCCCCCTTCCCGTGTATTCGGTTTTTGATCTTGTGCGCCTCCGGCTGAAGCCTACGGCCGCACTGGCGATCCGGGATGTGCGAGACGTTCCCAGGCTCACCGAGGGCTTGCCAGCCAGTGCTCTGTCGCGTTTTGGATTTGTGCGTGATGCGCATGACAACATCGTTGTTGTCGCCGGTGCGGATCAGGCTCCGGCTTCGGCAAAGGGTTCGGTGCAGCGCATGCTCTATGTTGCCGATAGCCAAGAAGCTACCGACAAGCTGCGCGACATTGAGGAGGGGCTATACATCAACCGCGACACGCGGCCGCCGGCCGAGGTAGAACTATTGCACGAGCAATTGGGCGTGGCGTTGGGCTTCCCTGTTTGCTGCGCGCGAGCCTTTGCACACTCCTGTCGCGATGCCCAACCCTACGCCGACTACTACGGCTCGCTGCAGCGTCTCGGCTGGCACCTGCAAGCAATTGACTGGCGTCTCAACCACGTGGTTGCCCGGCAGTACCACCTGCCCTTCCTCATCCACGTCCCCTGCAGTGCTGGCTGCTTGGCAACCGCGCAACTTGTCGATCGGGTAGCGAGCGGCCTGTACAAAGAGGAAGAGCTTCGCGTTCTAGAGGAAATCCTGTCGCAGGGTGCGATCGTCTACTCCAACGATCGCTTTGTTTTTTTCCGTCTGCGTAGGATCGCCGAGTCGGGGGAGCTTGCCATCAGCGACTTCAATTGCGTCGCGCATCCGGAGGTCATGGGCGAACGTGCAGGCGAGCGTTCCATCAGGTCCAATCTCGGCATCGGCTTCAGCGACTCCGAGGTGGAAGGAATTCGCATGGGGAGCAACGGGGTCGAGGTATTCGCAAAGAAGGACTGGTACCCCTACATCCCCTCAGAAGCCGCGCTCCAACCTTTGCCTATCCTGTTGACCCCACGGCCCCGTGCCGCGTCGCTGGCGGAGGATTCCAGGCGAAAGGCAGCGGTCGGCTAGCCGGAGATTGGGATTGCCCCAGGCCGAACTGGGGACGCGCTGACATCGCTACGGTTCCAATTGGTGGGTCTCGCCGCCTTGATTCGTCGCGGAGCGCGTGCTGAATACCGGCTTGTGAATCAAGCAAAAGGTCAGGGCTCGGCGATGGTGGAGGCTTCATCCTCTTTCGTCGATATCGTAAAGCTGCTGCGTCCGATGCAGTGGAGCAAGAATAGCGTGGTCTTCGCCGCGTTGATTTTCTCCAAGCACTTGCTCAATCCACATTACGTATTGCTCGTAACGCTTGGCGCCATGGCGTTCTGCATGGTGGCGAGCGGCGCCTATGTGATGAACGATCTGCGCGATTGCGAACGGGACCGTCAGCATCCTTTGAAGGCACTGCGGCCGTTGCCGTCCGGTCGCGTACGCCAGAGCACGGCCGTATTCCTCTGCATCGCCCTCGTGGCCTTTGGCATTGCCCTGGCCACGGTTCTGAAGCCGGATTTCGCCATTCTGGTGGCCCTCTATTTTACGTTGCAGGTAGCGTACACCTTTGTGCTCAAGGAGATTGTGATTCTCGACGTCATGGCCATCGCCGCCGGATTTGTCCTGCGCGCTGGAGCGGGGGGTGTTGTCATCGACGTGCCGGTATCTCCCTGGCTGATCATCTGCACCTTCTTGTTGATGACGTTTCTTGGCTTCTGTAAGCGCCGCCACGAAATCGTTCTGCTCGAAGGTAGAGCTACCGACCACCGAGCCATTCTCAAAGAGTACAGCCCGTATTTTTTGGATCAGATGATCTCCGTAGTTACGGCTTCGACCGTAGTCGCCTACGCGATCTATACGGCCTCTCCGGAAGTGGCCGACAAGCTCGGCACAGACAAACTCTATCTCACCATCCCCTTCGTGCTCTTCGGCATCTTCCGCTACCTGTACCTGGTGCACCAGAAAGAGGAAGGCGGAAACCCGACCCAGCTATTGCTCAGCGACCAGCCGTTGATTGCGGATATCCTGCTGTGGTTCTTCACCGTCGCCATCTTGTTGTACTGGAAACCGTGATGGAGGCGACAGATCCGGCGGCACGAGCCCAGCCATTCCCCGCAAGGCGCGTCAACAAGCCTTGGGGCTACGAACTCATTTGGGCAGAAAGCAGCCGCTACGTCGGCAAGATTCTGCATATCGAGGCTGGCCATCAACTGAGCCTGCAGTACCATCGCGTTAAAGATGAAACAGTAGCTCTCCTCCGCGGCGTGCTCGATCTTGAGGTCGGTGAAGCGAAGGGCACCCGCCGTACCATACGCCTGCAGGAGGGGCACAGTTACCACATTCGACCCGGCGTGCGGCACCGCATGATCGCGGTAGAAACCTGCGACGTGTTGGAAGCCTCTACGCCAGAACTCGATGACGTTGTGCGCCTGGAAGATCGCTACGGTCGCGCCGACTGATCAGTCGGTTTTCGTCGCTGAAAACGGTAGAAGGGCTCCCGATATCGGAAGCCCTTCGTTCAGACAAGAAAGACGAGCTAGGCTTGGTAGGTGCGCCTAATCATTCTTCGCCTTCCACTTTGTCGTGCTTAGCGGATCGGAAGAGGCAGTGTTGAAGGTCGCCGTCCAGCAGACGCTGTTAGCACTGTTGATGACCTGGGCTTTGACGGGCACGGTCAGGGGCAATGCCGGCAAAGTCAAGTTGGCGCCCTTGGCCTTCACCTTCAAACTAGCCTTGCCATCGACTCCTGATTTGATCGCGAATCCAGCAACCCCCGCTGGGTTGGTCGCCTTGTTTTTGTAACCAAACCCGAACTTGCTGGCCTTCCAACAAGGCTTTCCATCACACATGAGCCCGGCTTGGATCGGCAGGTCGAAGATCAAATCGTTGCTGCCATCGTAGATGCACACACTGTAGTTGGTGTTCATGGTCGGCGTACCCAGCTCGGCGAGTGTTGTCGCCTGACCCTTCCAAGACCACCCGAGCTTATTCTTCCCAGGGTCGCCAACACGCAGACCGACGGACATCTTGCTCTTTGTCGATGCAGCCGCACGACAGCCGGATAGAGGAGTCGGTGGACAAACGCCCATCGGCGTTTCCGTCGGTGTTGCTGTTATCGTCGGTGTCGGGGTCTCGGTAGGGGTATCTGTAATCGTCGGCGTCTCTGTCACCGTGGGGGTTTCGGTTGCGGAACTCGTTGGCGTGTTCGTGGGCGTCTCTGTGGGCGTATCCGTGACCGTTGGCGTTTCGGTTGGTGTGGATGTCGCGGTCTCCGTAGACGTTTCGGTAGGGGTGTTGGTAGGGGTTTCCGTTGGCGTATTGGTAGGAGTTTCGGTAGCTGTTCTCGTTGGGGTCTCGGTTGAAGTATGAGTTGGGGTCTCGGTTACGGTTGGCGTCTCAGTGGGTGTATCTGTCGGCGTTTCGGTACGCGTCTCCGTCGGCGTTTGTGTAGTTGTGGGTGTTTCCGTTGCTGTTTGAGTGGGGGTTTCCGTCGGCGTATTGGTGGGAGTGTCTGTTTGAGTTGGCGTCTCCGTAACCGTCGGAGTTTCCGTAATCGTGGGGGTCTCCGTCGGCGTATTGGTAATCGTCGGCGTGTTCGTCGGCGTGTTCGTTACCGTGGGTGTGGTTGTCGGCGTATTGGTTGGCGTGTTGGTTATCGTGGGCGTGCTCGTCGGCGTATCGGTTGTCGTCGGCGTGTTCGTCGGTGTGTTGGTTATCGTTGGCGTGTTCGTCGGTGTGTTGGTTACCGTCGGGGTATGCGTCGGGGTGAAGGTCGGAGTCGGAGTCGGGAAATTTTCGAAATAAAAACCCAGATTGATGCGATTGACATCGCGGTCGGTCACATCGGTCGTCTTGCCGGGATCGAAAACGGTGGGGCAGGACCCGGCACTGGGCACACCAGTCAACGCAGCCTGAGCTTGAACCGTCGCGGTAAAGGCCGTCACGCCCGACGACAATTGAAATACCAGATCGATGTCGCTGTTGCTGTTGTTGCCAGGATTTACCCCTGTCGACACGACAGTTGCCGTACCTCCGGTAACTGAAGTCATCGTCAGCACAAGGCGAGTATTGATGCTAGGTGTTGTGCCGAGGATGTTATTACGAGTCGTGCTCGTACCGGTGTAAACAATTGGACCCGTCCCCGTGCCAACCTTGAACTGATCGGTTCCGGCAACAGGGCCGGCAGTGCCCACTTGCTTCAATCCGTTCACCGAAGCGTCGTTGCGCAGACCATAGTAAAGCTTCTGGAACGAGTTGGCGTTCAGCCCCGAACACGAAACCGTGGCACCAGCGGTCAAACAAGCCGTACCGGTCACACTACAACTACCAGAAACGGCGCCACTGCCGGCGTAAACCGGGCCTCCGTGGGTTGTCAAACCTGATGCGTTTGACACCATCCATACCAGAACCATGGCCCCGGTAGTCACACCATTGAGAACTCGTATCCTGCGGACACTGGCCCTTCTCGACGCCTGCTCTTTGACTTGCTTTCTAGTTACCATCACTTGCTACGCCTCCGTGCCCGCGCTGCGCTTGAGCTGACTACCAAGAGCCGTGGCCAACGGCTCCAATTTCCCCAACCAAGTCTCGTCTCCACAGCATGAAATTCCTCCTAACAACGGTCAACCAGGCTAAACGCACAGCAGCC
>CAZGSN010000579.1:0-5830 GCA_964528465.1 uncultured Binatia bacterium (SeqCode) | reverse complement strand
CCCAGCCTGGCCGTTAGCCGGAACCAACAAGAGATTGAACAGGAGGCAACGGAGGAAGCAGAGGAAGGACTTGGAGAAACTGGAGAGACGTCCTCTGTTTTCTCCGTTGCCTCCTGTTGGATCTTCGGTTCTCCCTGCTTTGTCGGCGCCGCATCCTCACCGGCAGCTTCCCGCGCTGCCCGATATCGTAAGCCCGTTCGATGTCGATCCCGAGAACGAACGCGCCGGGTTGCTGGAGAAGGTGCCGGTAATGTCCACCTCCTCGCTCTCAACCCACCAGCGATTGCCGACCAGCGCCCCGCCCAGCTCATCGAACGACACGAAAGGGCCGGCGGCTAGGCTGGCTCGCTCCGAGATCATGCGGGCGGTGCCCCGTCGATTCGCCAAGCCCTGATCCTATTCGCATGGCATGATCCACTCTTTCGCAGAACCCACAGCCACCTCCTGACCCCGAGGCATCTGCCATGAGCCCAAAGCGTATTCACCAAGAAGGACATGAAGGTCATGAAGTCAGGAAAAGAGCTGCCATCGGGCAATTCTTCTTCATGGACTTCATGATCTTCATGGTTTGATTCGTTGTTGCAAAGAAAGCATGAACTTGAGGAAGGAGTTTCTCGCGCCAAGCCGCCAAGATCGCCAAGGTGCTTTCAGGACGCTCTCCGAGAGTGAAGGGAATGCGTTTGCCATGCCTTCGCGGCTTAGCGCCTTCGCGCGAGCTTCATCCTGATTTCCGATCCCGATACCGTCCCCGGGTTGGTCGCCTTTAGTCTATCCTCACGGACACCCTCCTGCGCTGCCCGATATCGTAAGCCCGTTCGACGTCGATCCCGAGAACGAGCGCGCCGGGTTGCCGGAGAAGGTGCCGGTAATGTCCACCTCCTCGCTCTCGACCCGCCAGCGATTGCCGACCAGCGCTCCCTCGAGTTCATCGAACGACACGACGCAGCCGCTTTGGCGCATGCTTCCATCGGCACCGAGCACAGTCAGGCCGCCCGACTTGAACAGCAGGCACCAATCCCCTGTCTGCACGCGGATACAGTTGTCCGCACGTGGCGTCGGTGTGCGCGTAGGCGTCGGCGGCGCGGTGCCGATGCGAAAGATGGTGATGTCGTCGAAGGTTGCCTCGCCGTCGTAGTCGACCTCTAGACCGATGGCGCGGACTTCCACCGGCCGCGCCAAACCAAGAGTCGCGGCGTCCGCGGCAAGGTTACGGACATACGTTCCCGACGGCTCGATGGGAAGGCGTATGGCGTTCCGCCGAAACGCATCCTCGCAGGCTTCCGGCCCGTCATCCCAGTCGGGTGATCGTTCCAGCACGTAGAGAAGAGACTGCTGCGTATTGAACCCGACACCAACAAACACCGCCTGACAGTCGTCGATGCTGTTCAACCGCCCGGTCTCATGAAACGAAAGGTAGACGCCCGGATCGGCGGGCAGAGCCAGGTTCGCCACAGCCGGTCCGGCAAAGACATTCTCCGCACAACCACTGTTGGTGTTCTCCGAGTGCAAGCGAAAGCGCCGCGACCCACCCTCGACGAGGACTTCCCCGTAGTTTGGGCTCGGACCATCGAGGCAACCCTCTTCGCTAACCGTATCGCCAACGAACCACGAGCCACTGTCGGCAGCAAAGACGCTATCCGGAGCGTAGCGCCGCACAGCAGCCCGCTCCCAGCGTTCCCGGAAGAGGATCTGCGAGGGCGCGGGCAAGGTTGCCGTCGGACGGGAGGATGCCGTTGGACTTGGCGTCGGCGTGAAAGATGGTGGCGGCAATGTTGGCGCCGGCGTCCGCGTGCGTGTTACGGTCGAGGTCCGTGTCCGCGTCGCGGAGACAGTCGGACACGCCCGCCCGCACCCACAGCCAGCACTGTTGCGCGCACCCACCAAGTCTTCGATGGACACCACACCATCTGAGTTCCAATCCATCGCGGCGCACGACAAGACACCCCGTTCACCCAACACAAGACGAATCTCGTTGAAGAGCTCGCCGAAAGAGGTCTGGGCATCGCCATTACAATCCCCTGCACACGACTGAGCGGAAGCAGATCCCGCAAGCAGAAGCGCTCCCGCTGCGACCGCAGCTAACCGGCAAACGAAGAACCTCGACGAACTGTCTAGACGCATCTGCCCTCCGTCTATTTCGACTTCCGCGCCCAACGGCTTGCGGAGAGTGTGGCGCTCCGTCGACGTGCCAGGCGTTAACACTGTACTACGCCATGGACCCTTCACTGAGCTTCAAAGCGGCCTTCAATTACCGTGTCGCCGAAGAGATTCTCATTGATAACGGTAGAATGGCCCGCCAGCGTCAAGCCGCTATTTCCCCCGGACGTGAGATTGCTGCAGGAAACGGGAGCACCGGTCGCAGGGTACGGCCCCAAGTTTTCACCGTCGATACCGTCGTGACCTGTGATTAACCCTGAAGAGACGCCGGTCGTAAGATCGAAAGGGTTCACGGATCCCCGCTGGCTCAGGGGATCGGCATCGCTGCAAAACCCGCTGCAGCTCCCGGTGCGAATCCCAACAGCCATGTGGGTTGCTAGGAGTTGCGACCCATTGGTTGCCGATGTGCCGCTCAAGACAATCAGCGGGGAATCAGCACAAACCGGGGCGGCAACTCCGGGTTCAAGGCACTGCCCGGGATCGGCGCTGCCGTTCGAATCTTGTGAGATGGCGACATCGATGGGGCTCAGTCCCTGACAACCCAACAAGCCCTGTCCAGCGTTCTCGGGTCCATGAACGAAGGTGCACGGCAGGCTCGCAGGACAGCTCTGCGTGCCGGGGAATCCCGGCGTGCAGTCCGTCGCAAGTGCGCCTTGGTCATCAAGGACGAATCCACCACAAGTCTTTGCCGGCACGCTACGCACGCAAGCGCAGGCGAGACCCACAATGTCTATCGGCGGGATCGTCAGATCGGTCGCCTTGAGGCTGGTACGAGCAACACCGTTGGCACCTGTCCTTCCTACCCTGAGGGCGAGGGCGCCGCCGAGGGGAAGCGGCACCGGACCAAGGTAGCCACTGTGCAGAATCATTCCCGTTCCTGCGGTTAACACTGGCGGCCACGCGTTGGGGTCGAATACCCCCGTTCGCAAGACAATCGGTATTCTCGTCTCGAACGTGCAATCCGCCGAACAAGTCGCAACGCTACCGGCGATGGCCTGCCCGCCGAAGGTGCGGCAGCGCTTGCACTTGCCACCGCCGCAATCCGCATCCGAGGCGCACTGGCGGAGATACTCCGACCCGCCATCGCAAACTCCCTTCTCTCCAACCCCGCAATGGGCATCGCTTGTACACGCCATGCCGGACTTCGAGCCTCCACCACAAGTACCACCAACGTCACAGTCCTCCCCCGCTTCGATCACCCCGTTCCCACAACCGGGGATCACAGGCGGTGGCGTACAGGCCGGTGCAAGATGATGGGCACCAAGAAAATTGCCGAAACATTGCTGAACCTCCGCGAGGGAGACGCTGCGGCTGCCGTCGGCGTCACCCAGTATACAGGGTGCTGCAGCTGCCGGTGCAGAAATTACGTTCGCAACCAAGACCAAGACAATCACGCGTAGTACGGGCATATGGCGATCCTCCCCGCTTCGTTTCTGTCTCTCCTGCATCACCAATCCGCACCCCTGGCGTACACCGTCGATTCTCCGCGTATGGTACTTGGGTTACCATCACGCCTCGCAGATCTGTGCCTAGCCACACACGGTCGGCGATCACCCACCATTGCGGGTTATTCCACCCAGCCACAGGCCCGCCGACCGCCGTAGGCACCCATGTCGCCCTGCGCTTGTCCGCAGGCTGGGGGAAGACAGGCGTCGTTGTACCTCGGCGCCGGGTCTCCGACATCGACACATGGCGAGTACTGACAGTTCAACCTCAGATCCGAGATGCTTACGAAGTCAGGGGGTAGGCTGATATTTCCCGTTCCTGCGTTCCCACCTTGGACATCGGAGTAATTTACGGTGGCAGATCCTTGAATCTGGTTCCCCGAGTTTGCGTACACAATCGAGTTTCGAGCATCGAGGACGCCTGCTTGGTTGTGGATCCCATCATCGGTGTTGTAGGCCACCGTTGAGTTCAGCAAGGATGCGGCGGCGTTACGCAGGAAAACTCCGCTTCCTTCCCTATCGGTGCCTTGGGTTGCGTTATGACTGATGATGCTGTTCTCGAATTCCACCGCTCCCGACCGCGCGTACACACCGGCCCCATAGGTATACGACTGGCAGCCGCCACACCCTTGCGAATCGCAACCACCTGCAGCGGTGTTGGACGCCACCGTGCTGGTCTCTACATCCGCAAACCCCTCCTCTACGTACACCCCTCCCCCATAAGATTCTGAGCTACAGCCGCAACGGTTCGAGCAAGCCGAATAAGTCAAGTTGCCTATGACTTCAGAGCCCCGCAGCGACAGCCCCATGCTTGCCGCAGTATAGATTCCACCGCCGAAGTAGTTGCCCAAGGCCCCGCCAGAGTTGGCGCGGTTGTTGTTGACTGTGCAATCCTCAAGCGTCAATGAACCGGTCGACAGCGTTGCGAAGACTCCACCCCCATGCCCGGTGGCAGAATTGCTGTTGATGTGCGTGTTCTTGATCAGCAGTTCCCCTGGTGAGCCGCCCAGAGTCACTCGTAGTCCTCCGCCGTTGCCAGTGATCTTGTTGTTGGTGATGGTGCAGCTCTCGATGCTCGGGAAGCTATTGACGATGCTGAGACCGCCATCGTTGAGGTACTCAAACCGAGTGTGCTGGAGGATGGAACCGGCAGTGGAATTGTTGAAGAACACCCCCCGCCCCACGTTGCCGGATAGGCCTGCGCCCTTGGTGAATATAATCGGCGCGATTTCTGTTCCCACCGATTTCAAGGTGCCCTGCACCTCGAAGATATAATTGCCTTGGAACTCCACTCGCACCCCAGGCTGAATCACCAGACCGGAACCCTTCACTACGATGTCCCCAGTTACGCAGTATGGCGATCCTGTTGCTGTCCATGTCTCCGCTTCGATCTGCCCTGTTACCATCGTCGTACAACCCGCCGAAGCGGAGCACTGGTTGTCCGAGTGTTGACTGCAACGACCGTCCTTGCACGTATCGATCCCGTTGCAGCCCAACCCGTCGTCGCATGTCGCGGTATTCGATGTTCCCAAGCAATTGCCCCCGGCACCACACTTGTCATTGCTGGTGCACGCGTTGCCATCGTCACAAGTGGAACCCGTAGCTTCGAGTGTGCAGCTCGAAGAACAGCAGTCCCCCGCTTCTCGATTCCCATCGTCGCACTGTTCACCGGCATCAATGGCTCCGTTGCCGCACCTGTTCGTCGCCCACCCGCAACTTCCCCTTCCGCCGTGCGCACCGATGTCACTACGTCCTGTTCCACACGCGGGGGGGTGGCAGGCATCAGTATATCGCACCGCCGGGTCCCCGAGATCGACACATGGGGAATACTCACAGTCCACAGTTAGGTTCGATACGCTTACAAACTCAGGACGCTGATCGATGTTGCCCTCTCCCGTACTCCAGCCTCCTTGCACATCCGAATAGTTGACCGTAGCGGCCCCTTGGATCTGCGTGCCGGAGTTTGCGTACACAATCGAATTTCGAGCATCGAGGACGCCCGCTTGGTTGTAGATCCCGTCATCGGTGTTGTAGGCCACCGTTGAGTTCAGCAAGGATGCGGCGGCGTTACGCAGGAAAACTCCGCTTCCCTCCCTATGGGTGCCTTGGGTTGCGTTATGACTGATGATGCTGTTCTCGAATTCCACCGCTCCCGACCGCGCGTACACACCGGCCCCATAGGTATACGACTGGCAGCCGCCACACCCTTGCGAATCGCAACCACCTGC
>CAZGSN010000578.1:0-7809 GCA_964528465.1 uncultured Binatia bacterium (SeqCode) | reverse complement strand
TCCGATAGCGATTCCGACCCGGTTGGATGGATGCCGTCGGACTCGAGACGGAACGCAATCCTTAGAGCCATCATCTTGAGAGCCATCATCTTGCGGCCAAAAACGCGGCCCTAAGCCGATTCGAGGCCCTACTTCGGAGCGATTCACTCAGCAACTTAGAGACTTGCCTTGGTGAGACCCCGTATGGGCCCGTATGGGGCGCTCGTATGGATCTCCGCCAACGGTGAACAGATCACCCCCACCGTCCCGCCCAATGCCATAGGAGGCGCCGTTGCCCTGGAAAGCAAGATACACGCTTCTCGGGTCGCGAGCGGCAATGCCAAACACGCCCCGTACCGCATCGTCGATCCTTTCCGCCGCGAGGGAGAGAGTTTCGACGCTACCGCTCCTAGGTGAAATAGCAAGATACGATGATCCGCTCGCCGGAGTCGCGCCCGGGCTTACTTGATGATCTTCTGAATCGCCTTGAACTCCGGGGCATCCGCGGTCCGCACCCATTCGAGGCAGATCATCTCGATGGTAGCGGGCACGGCCCCGGAACCGATCATCTTCTCCCAAGCAAGGCGGCGATCCTGCTCAAAACGCGCCGAGATCGCATCGAAGGGAAGATGCACGCTGTAGCCAAGAGCCAGAAGGTCATGAACGGTTTGATTGACGCAGGCGTGCGCTTCGATGCCACACACCACAGCTTGCCTACGCTGCAACGCAACAAGGCGCTGCACAAATGACTCTGCCCCAAGACAACTCATGCTGCGCTTCTCGATTACTTCTTGTTCCGGTGCAAACAGAGATGACACCTCCGGCATGAAGTGCCCGAGCCCTTTCGGATACTGCTCGGTCGCCAGGATAGGAACCCCCATTACCTTTGCCGCTTCGATCAGCCGCTGCACCCCTCGTAGCCACAGCGTCTCGTCCACGGTCTTTCCCCGGTACGACTCCTGAACGTCGATAACGACAAGTAAGCTTTGGCTACGATCGAGTACTCGCGCATGAGCCATGCATTCCCTCCTCAGACCCTCTCGCAAGATCCGCGTACCGAGGAGAGAGACCTCACATACGCAGTCGCACAACACCGAAGGCGTGTGGTTCTCATGCCGTGACCTCCTGATCCGCGGCGCGCAGTTGCGAGAGCAGCGTGGCGCCCAAGACAACCATGACAACACTAATTGCCTGCGCAGTGGTCATTCCAAGAAACCACGCTGGATTACGGCGCACCGCTTCGATCAGGAAACGGATGATCCCAGAAGCGATCAGATAGTGTGCAAAGATGTCGCCGGGGTGTAGCCCCGCTCTGAAACGTCGCCACAAGAAGACAAACAGCGCGGTGCAGGCAACCATCTCGTAAATGGGAGTCGGGTGTACACAATCCGTCGTCGGCACGACTCCGTTGGGGTAGCTCATGCACCACGGGACCGTAGTCGGGACACCGTAGTCGCCATCTCCAGAGAGCTGACAACCAATGCGGCCGATGGCCAAACCGATCGCCAACGCGGGTGCTGCAATGTCGCCCATTTGGATCATCGACATGCTTCGCTGCTTGGCTAGTCGCGTCATCGCCAAGGCGCCCCCAATGACGCCTCCGTACCAAACCCAACCGCTACCGGAGAGCAGAAACCCAATGGGGTTGCTGACGAAGATATCCCACGCGGTCGGGATCAAGAACAATCGCGCACCAACCCACCCCCCGACATAGGCGTAGAGAACCATGTCGTACGCGAGATCGGCACCGTGCCCGCGCCGCAAGCAGTCACGGCGCACCACCAGAAACGCAACCAAAAAGCCGCCTAGTGCCGTGGTCCAAAAGCTGGAGACGGCAATATCGCCGAGATGGAACAGGACTGGTCGCATGGGTCTGCTTACTACTCTCCGGCACCGAAATAATGGTGCCTATATTCCAACGATGCTGTAGCCAGCGTCCACGTGCACGATCTCGCCGGTGACGGCACGGGCAAGGTCACTGCACAAGTAGACCGCAGTGTCCGCAACCTCGGAACCCGACACGTTCCGGCGCAGTGGAGCCCGTTCCGCGTGATGGTGCAGCATCTCCTTGAATCCGGTGATGCCGGCCGAGGAGAGGGTTCGAATTGGCCCCGCAGAAATGGCATTCACACGCACCGCCTGTGGACCAAGATCATAGGCAAGGTAGCGCACACACGACTCCAAGCCGGCTTTGGCCACACCCATCACGTTGTAGTTCGGCAACGCACGCTCGGCACCAAGATAGGTCAGCGTCAAGATGGATCCACCATCCTTCATCCACGGCAGCGCCTCGCGCGCCAAGGCAATCAGTGAATAGACGCTGATATCCAAGGCAACGTGAAAACCCTGGCGCGACGTCTGCACAAAGCGCCCCTTGAGTTCCTCGCGCTGCGCAAAGGCGACGGCATGGACAACGACATCCACCCTACCCCACTGCTCGCCCACACTGCGAAATGTCGAAGCGACGTCTGCGTCTTTGCTGACGTCGCACTCCAGAACCAGCGTGTCGGCAAGCTCTTCGGCCAAGGGGCGTACCCGACGCTCCAACGCTTCACCGACATAGGTAAGAGCCAATTGCGCCCCCTCGCGATGCAAAGCGCGAGCAATCGCCCAAGCAATGCTGTGGTCATTGGCCACGCCAAGCACCACTGCCTTCTTACCGGTGAGTAAACCCATAGGAGCTGCGGCCTAGCCTAACCGCTCGGGCGTCGCCGCCACCAACCAGCCGGCGGCAACACGCTGCAACACTAGCCCAAGTCCGACACAAACCAACCCAACCCACAGGCCGGGCCGATACACGAGTTCGACTACCGGCAGCGCCCGCGCCAAGTGCAAGAATAACGCAGCAAGAGCGGACAACACGCCAAGACCACCAAGGGCGAGACCCGCAAAACGCACCACTTGGCGGAGGCCGACGACCTCACCGCGCAATTCATGCAGCAGGCGGGCACGCTCGTAAGCAAGGGCCACATCCGCTGCCACCGTCTCTAGAAACTCGAGATCCACTTTCCCCAAAAACTGCGGCGCCGGGTTCACGACCTCGACCACTCCGATCGTGCCACCGTCGCTACGCAGCGGTGCCCCCAAGAGCGAACGCGTGTGCATTTTCGTCTTGGCATCGACACCGCCGAAGAAGCGCGGATCACTGGCGACATCGGCGACCGCCACCGCCTCGTCGTGCGCCAGCATCCAACCCGCAATCCCCCGATCGGCGGGGAATCGCGCCGTAGCCAACTGTGCCTCTGACGCCGCATCAGCCTCGCTAGCCACAGGGAAGTAGAGCTCGTTACGCTCGCGGTCGAGCAGCAAGACGGCGCAGCCCTCGGCTGCGAAAAGCTCGCGCACACGCTTCGCCCCGTATTGGAGCAGCGCATCGACATCGCGGACTTGAGTCAGGCCACGATTGAGTTCGTAGAGAAGATGCAGCCGATCTGCGGCTGAGCCGGTCGCCACGCTCACGCCGCTCGCTTAATGAATTCCGCCGCCCATCTGCAGGGAGTACGGATCAATGCCCAGGCTGCGGATTGCCGTCTGCCACATATGCTCGGGCTCGGTTTCGAAAATTAGCTCGGGCGAGGCTTCTGCCGTCAGCCACGCCGAGGCCGCTAATTCCGACTCCAACTGCCCGCTCCCCCAACCGGCGTACCCGAGCAGGAAGCGTGCACGCGGCCCCTCCGTTTCAGTCTCAATGCTACGACGCAATACATCCATCGAGCCGCTCAGAAACACACCTTTGGCGACATCAATAGTCTCGGGTGTCCCGGGATGCTCCGACAACAGCAGCCATCCACGCTCCGTTTCGACAGGTCCCCCCATCCAAATTTCCAGGCCGTTGTCGTGACGGAGTGGTGGCTCGACATCGAGAACACTCGACACCAAGGTCCCCGTTGGGCGGTTGACGACAAGACCCATCGCCCCATCGCGCTCGTGCTTGCATAGCAAGACGACCGAGCGCGCGAAGTTCGGGTCCTCCATCTGTGGCATGGCCAAAAGCAATGTAGGCGCAATCGAATCGGGAGGCATGATCGCGATCCTCGTTACCTCACGGCGTGATGTCAATCCACACCCGCCAGGAGACTACATCTCGGGCGTGCGTCATATTTGTTGGCTTTCATCCGAGATCCACGGCCTCACGGCCGCGGCTACTGTGTCTTCGCCAGCTCCGTGTAGCCGCGCGAGTGAGCGCGCGGATGGTGGAATTTTGCCTCCCAACACATTTGTCGCACACCCCTGCATCTCCTCACTGAGGTAACGGACGGCAAGCGAGAGCGACGATTTCTAGAAGCTAGAGGACGTACTGCTGCATGAAAACAAAATGCAGCGTGCTCCCAACGAGTACGAATAGATGGAAGATCTCGTGGTGCCCAAACACCAAGGGGTACGGATCGGGCCGCTCAAGGGCGAAAATCACCGCTCCGACCGAGTAGACCAAGCCGCCACCAACAAGCCAAAGCAAACCGTTGACAGGAAACTCACTGAGCAGCGGACCGGCCGCAAGCACTGAAAGCCAGCCCATTCCCAGATAAATGACCGCGTTGGCCCAGCTTGGCACGTGACGGAAGAACAGCTTCAGAATCGTTCCGGCAAGGGCGATTCCCCATACGACCGAGAACAACCTCAGCCCGCCGTGCTCGTGAAGCTTGAGCAGGCAAATGGGCGTATAGCTACCGGCAATCAGCCCAAAGATGGCAATGTGATCCAGACGCCGCAGCCAGTCTTCGCTGCGTTCGT
Source organism: uncultured Binatia bacterium (SeqCode) (assembly GCA_964528465.1). Classification (GTDB taxonomy): domain Bacteria; phylum Desulfobacterota; class Binatia; order HRBIN30; family HRBIN30; genus CAZGSN01. Next base: position 3,099 of record CAZGSN010000578.1, on the reverse strand, counting down.
TCACCTTCAACCCGTGATAGATCGCGCTCGCGGCGTAGGTCGCAATCAAGCTACCGCCGTAGATCAAGGAAGCCAGCACATGCCAGGGTTTTCCCCATGACTGCAACAGCAGCGACCACAGTGCCGCAACCGAAAGCACGACACCGACGAAATGAGAGATACTATTGAAGGGCTCTTTGAGACGCTGCATGCGTGCCTTGTACCCCAGGGCGGCGTCGGAATCCATGGTGATTGTGGTGGCTTGTGGCTGGTGACTTGTGATTGGTGATTTCCTAAATTCCGCTAGGCACACTCGTGATCGGTGATTCGTGAATTGGTGGATAGTGACCTCTTGAATTCCGCTAGCAACCGGTCACCACTCACAAGCCACAAGATGGCCGCCTTCACCCGATCTCGGCTAGCTCGAGGCGTCCCGCCCATCGGTGTGCCAACACTGCCCGCAGGGGCTTCGATTGTGGAAGCTCTAGGTTTGGATCTGCTTCCAGCCAGCGGGTTGCGGCGTTGCGCGCGTCTTCGAGAACCCTGGCATCACGAATCAAATTGGCAACGCGGAAGTCGGGCAGGCCTGATTGCCGAGTGCCGAGCATCTCGCCCGGGCCGCGAATCTCTAGATCCGCCTCCGCAATCTTGAATCCGTCATGGGTCGACGCCATGGCTTGCAAACGCTTCTGCACATCCTCGCCGCGATAGAATGGGGTCAGCAACACGCACAGCGCCGCGTCTTGTCCACGGCCGACCCGCCCCCGCAGTTGATGCAGTTGCGCCAAGCCGAAACGTTCGGCGTGCTCGACGACCATGATGGTGGCATTGGGCACATCGATGCCGACCTCGATCACCGTGGTACTCACAAGCAACTGAATGTCTCCGGCCTTGAAACGCCGCATGACGGCATCCTTCTCCGATCCCTTCATGCGTCCGTGCACCAAGCCAACGCGGTAGGCAGGGAATACTTGCCGCGCCAGCTCTTCGGCCATGGTCGTCGCATCGCGTAAGTCGACTTCGTCGGAACTCTCCACAAGAGGATAGACGACGTAGCCCTGACGACCGCGATCAAGTTCGCGCTTGACGAGGTCGTACACTTTGGCGCGCTCGCCATCGTGACGCAGCAAGGTTCGCACCGGAGTGCGCCCAGGCGGCATCTCGTCAATTACCGAGATATCCAGGTCGCCATAGACGGCCATCGCCAAGGTTCGCGGGATGGGTGTTGCCGTCATCAAAAGAATGTCCGGCGTCCCTCCGAGACGGCGCAGCGCCGCGCGCTGCAACACACCAAAGCGGTGTTGCTCGTCGATGACCCCGAGCCCGATCGCCTTGAACTCGACACCTTCCTGGATCAACGCGTGCGTGCCGACCACGAGATCTACTTCGCCTTGGCGAATGCGGACACGCGCCTCGCGCCGCTGCGCTCCCTTCTTTTCACCCGTCAGCAACAGCACACGCACCCCCAAGGCGGCAGCAAAGCGCTCGAGCGTCGTATGGTGCTGCTCCGCCAGAAGCTCGGTGGGTGCCATAAACGCCGCTTGGTATCCGTTCTCGATCGCCACTAGTGCCGCGAACAAGGCCACAATGGTCTTGCCGCTCCCAACATCGCCCTGGACAAGGCGATGCAGTGGATGCGGCGCGCGCATGTCCTCGTAAATTTCCCCGATCACCCGCTGCTGAGCGCCGGTCAGCGCAAACGGCAGCATCTCGTGCAAACGCTTGGTCAGCGTACCGCGCACGGGAAGCGACAAGCCTTCTTCCCGTTGCACCGAGCGTTTGCGAAGCGCCATGCCGAGTTGGAGGAAGAAGAGTTCGTCGAACACCAGCGACCGGTGCGCAAGCGAACGACTCTGGTTGAGCGCTTCGAGATTGGCCTCGGGCTTCGGATGATGCAGCATCGCCATCGCCGTGCGCAGATCGGTTACCTTGGCAGCTTCCACCACCGGCTTCGGTAGGACGCTGGGCAAGCGCGCCGACCACTGATCCACGGCATCATGCACGAGCTTGCGCATGGTGGCCACGGTCATTGTCGTCGGCTTGTTGTACACCGGCAGCAGGCCGCGCGCGCCCAGCTCGATGCTTGCGTCCACCTCGGGATGCACCATGCGCTTTTGCGCCCCGAAGTCGCTCTCTACCTTGCCGTGCACCAAACAACGCTGGCCGACCTGATAGCGGCTCTTGAAGAAGGTGATCTGGTGGAACCAGGTCAGCACCATCAACCCGGTATCGTCCCGCAACACGCCCTCGAGGATGCGGCGACGCCGGCGACCGACAAAACGCTCGGCCATGTGCGTTATCTCTCCGATCACGCTCACGGTCTCGCCGACACGCATATCGCGGATCGTGGTCAGGGAGCGCCGATCCTCGTAGCGGAATGGCAGGTGGTACAGCAGATCCTCGACGCTGCGAATGCCGAGCTTCTCGAATTGAATGGCACGTCGTGGTCCAACTCCAGGCACGAATTGCACCGACTGCGCCAGCGTCTCCAGGCCCTCCTTGGAAATCGTGGCTTCCTGGTACGGCGGCACCGGCTCCGCTGGCGGCTCAGGCGCGGAATTGAGCACAGGTTTGGCTGTGCTCGCCGCAACTCTCCCGAGAGAGGTTCCTGCGCGCTGGCCGCGCCGTTCGTTTTGCAGTTTGCGCTGCGTCTCCGGCTCGATAGCGACGGGCACAAGCTGCCGCAGCGTATCAAGGATATTGACGCCGTGCTGCGCCTGGGTCGGCGCGTCCGGTAAGGCCTTGGCAAGCTCTGCAAGCACGGCACAGAGTTCCGCCAACCGCTCCCGCACTTCCTGCTCTCTGATTCCAGCGAGCACAGCACGTCCACGCTCCAAGAACCTCGCCGCAGGAAACTGCGTACGCGCCGCCGTCTGCGGCGACGCCTTGGCAAGAAATGCCAGCGGCCTTTCGAGTGCGTTGAGGAGATCGGCTAGCTCATTCATAGAGTACACTTGCTAACCAGCCCGCCTCGCAGCAGCAGCCCGGCAGCGCGAGAACAGCAAGAGCCGGCAAGCTCCTACAGCGTCTGGAGAGCAATCGCATGCGGACATTCTTCGGGAAATGCAAGCTCCGGTGCTCTGCCCAGATCCGGCGCTAACGCCGGATCTGGAGGTGCCC
>CAZGSN010000577.1:0-5298 GCA_964528465.1 uncultured Binatia bacterium (SeqCode) | reverse complement strand
GTCGCTGTTCTCTGCAAGCCAAGCGCTTCCTGAGGTCACCTACGTTCTTGCCCAATTCCTGGGAGCCGTGATCGGTGCCGCGGCATCGGTGATTCCAGTGCGCTTGGTTCTAGGGAAAGATTTCGGGGACTTTCGGTTGGTTTTGCTCGGTCGCCGCAGCCAGCCCTGGCAAGCGAGCCCACCGCCACCCACAGAACCGCAGTTGCTAGGCGATGTAACGTCTATACCGTAGCCGCCGCGCACATGATGCGGGCCGCGCGGACCGTAGACCGTAGGTTCGGAGATCGGCGGATCATTCATTTCCGACCTACAGTCTACAGCATCCAATCTCCGGCCTGGAAATCGTGACCGGCCGTCAAGAAACTGAGGAATCATAGTTTAGCCCGAAAACCTCCAGTTGGCGTGTACGGCGACTGGCCTAGCGCTTCGAGACGCCGCCAAAATCCTTCGATACGCTTCGCTACTCAGAAGGCGGCTCCTCGGCGCGAACGGGTGCTGAGCTCAGTAAGCAAAGTTTCCGTTCGGCCTGAGGAACGGCCTCCTGAGTAGCGAAGCGTATCGAAGGATGTTCAGGCCGCGTCTCGAAGGCCGTCCCCAGTGCCCTTGCGAAAACGTGAGCATGCGGAGGTACTTGGGTTCGGAGGTGCGGGAGTGCTGCCGTGCTGACGGGTTGCAAGGAACGCGGAAGATCCCCGGCACTTTCGCACCTCAATACTTCAGCACGCCAGCACTCCCGCACCCCAGCACTCCAACACCCTGCCCGGTGCGCCGGTGCGGGGTTGAAGACAGCAAAGTAGCCGCGGCGGTAACGCCGTGGAGTGAGGTGGAATCGTGCTATCTACGGGATCTACCTTCCGCCCGACTCCAAGCGCTCACGCGCGCGGCTACGTCGCAAGCAAGTAAAGTAGCCGCGCCGGTGACGGCGTGGCGGAAGGCGGAATCCTGCGACTCACATGATCTGCATCCCGCCCGACTCCACGCGCTCGCGCTCGCGGCTACGTCGCCTCGGCTGTTCGCTATCTTCGTCGCCCTCTTCTCCGCCGCGCCAATCACCGCACACGCGACCGTATCATCCTCTGCCGTCGCGCCGACGCTCAGCGCCGCGGCCACCGCGTGCCCGATCTCATCCGCACCTCGAACAACTTCGCCCAGGTCAGCCGCTGGTGGGTCGCCCTCGTCGACCCCGCCATCAAGGACAGATGACGTTGGAACCTGCCGGGCGTTCCAGCTATCCTGAGGTCGGTGTTGGGAGGTGATCATGCACCGAACGCATATCGTAGAAGGGCACTTCGTCGACCCCAGGCACATCGAGCTCGATGAGCCCGTGTCGGATGTGCACGGTCGCGTGCAGGTGACCGTGCGCGCGATCACTCAGCCAGCCCCGGGATCCCCCGAGGCTGTTTTGGCTGCCATGCGCGCTGAGCCCCATCTCGACCCTGCCGACGTTGATGAAATGGAGCGAATGATCGAGAAGGGCAAGTTGCCCACACGCACCGAAGGTTTGTTCGACTCCGAACCCGCGTGAAGCCGGCGCGATGGTATTTTTGCTCGACTCGAATGCGGTCTCGGACCTGATGCGCGAGGACGCCCGAGTCGAAGCGCGTATCCAGGCCCTCGGTCCCACCGACAAGGTCATCACCTGCCCGATTGTACGCGGTGAAGTACTCTACGGAATCGAGCGCCTGCCAGAAGGCAAGCGACGCGCCGAACTGGGTAAGAAGGCGGAATCTCTCTTCGGACGGATCCCTTGCGAGCCAATCCCCGAGGGCGCCGGTGACGCTTATGCGAAGATCAAGCGAGTGCGCGAACGCAAGGGATTCTCTCTGGACGAGAATGATCTCTGGATCGCGGCCACGGCATCAGCCATCGGCGCGACCCTGGTTACGAGGGACGGTGATTTCGCCTCGATTGACGAGCTGACCACCGTCGACTGGACGGCCACCTAGCTCCGGATCATGCTCGATGGTGGACGCCCGCCGTCGAGTGCTTTCTCAGAGCCGGCCCGCAGCCCTCTTCCTGGCGAGCCCGTCGGCAAACTTCTTTCCCGTGTTCTCCGACAACCTCGCCCCACCGGGAACCTTCTCGCCGCTGTGGAGCACTCCGACGTAGCCGTCGAGAAACTCGGAAAGCGTCTTCGGTTTCTTCCTGCCCTTCGGCCCGTCGCTGCGCTTCATCGATACTCGTTTTAACTTCTTCCCGGGCGAGAATCGACCGAGGCCTCACGCCGCCGTGCCTGCGCAGCTCCACGACGAGGCATCGGTGGCAGCCTACGGCCAGACGACGGGCCTGGAACTCGACGCCAACGGTTACCTGAAAACGATCACCAACCCTGCCAACAAGAGCTACGGCTTTACTTACACCAGCGATGGACTCATGCTCAGCATGCGGGACCCTAAGCGCCACGACCCGATCCATCCGCACAACTACGTGCAGCAGTACATCACCGGTGCCGGCAAGCGCATCGTCACCACCAGCCGCGAAGGGCGGCAGAAGACGGAGACGCTTGATCCACAGGGGCGGCAGACGGAGCTGGGTTGTGATCACGGCCAGCGGTACTGTCGCGATGGATGCGCCGGCCAGGCACGCAGTGACAGCCTGCGACGGATCGGGATTTTCAACGTTACAGCTTCATGGTGAAAAGGAGATCTGAGCCTTGTCGCTGCCGAGTACCCTTACAAGTCGCCGATTGCGGCACTGGGCACCCAGCCGCGGCGGCCGTCGCAGCGGGCGACCTGAGCCCAAGCTTCTCTTTGATCGAGCACCTCGACCGTTGCCCCTTGCTTGAGTGGGAAGTGGACGGTGCCGTTCTCCGCAGGCTCGAAGCGGGCTGCGGTGTCGCCGTCGGCAATCACGACGGCGTGTGTCTCTCCATAGGTCTGATGTGCCGCCTGTATGGCGGAGGCCCCTACCACCACGGCGAGGAGCACGCTGACGATGGTTACGGAAAAGAGCCAGCGCGGTGCCGGATCGAGCAGGCGCTGTGCGCCCAGGAGCAGAAAGATGAGCGAGTAGAGAACCGCCGTGGCGACGAGCAGTAAGCCCACGGGGGCGCGATCGACAAGTGGGAAAAGGATGGTTTGCCAAATGGGTGGCTCACATGGCTCGAGCCCGGTGAGCGATTGCGCGTAGCTGAGGTTGGCTTCGATGTCCGGATCATTGGGCTGCAATCGCCGCGCGCGCTCGTAGTTGAGAATGGCGCGGCCACGATCACCGGCCTTGAAAAAGGCATTCCCTAAATTGAAGTAGAGGGCACTGCTGGCGAGGCCGCCGTTCACTAGCACCTCGTATTCCTTTACAGCCTCCGCGTAGCTTCCTTCCCGGTACAGACTGTTGGCGTGGAAGAATGTGGTTTGTGGGCTGCTCGGCTCTTTGCTCTCTGCCGCTGCAACCACACTTGCCACACCGAGGAGTAGGCAAGTGGCGGTGGCGGCGTTGCGCTTGAAGTTTGTACTGCGGCGTTGGCGCTCGATTCTGGTCACGATGCTCTCGGCTGTGGCCATCGTCGCGCGCATGTCCTCGCTGCCGGCACTGGGAGCAAAGCGGGCCTGCTCGCAGGTGGCAAAGAGGCGGCGCAACTCGTCGACGATATCCGCTGCAATCCCCGCCCCGGCCACTGCATCCGCATCGACTGCCCCGATCGGCAAATGCAATTTGGCGCTCAAGTACTCGCGCATCGTCGTGGCGACGGCTTCGTGGAATTCCACGCGCTGTCCTTGTGTCATCGCTTGATGGGCACGCGCCAGACCATGGCGAGCTTGCTTGCCGGCTCGCGTGAAGCGCGCGTAGCTTTCGTCGCCACGCAAGCGACGGCGGTGGTTGTCGTACCAGATCGTACCCGCCAACAGCAGCGGTGGAATCGGTAGCCATGCAAGCAACAGCCAGAGGCCGGATGCAGAGGTCGAGCGCGGCGACAGGTTGCCGGGTTCATCTTTGAGAAACACGATGTCGCGTCCGAGCTTTTCCTCGGCAAGCGGACGGCGCGTGCCGCTTTCCGCCGCGACAATGTCCGTGCGTGGTGCTTGCTGGGGGGCACGCACTTGCAGTGCCACCGGCTGGCTCTGCAAGCTGCGATAACTGCCGGCCTTGGGATCGAAGAAGCTGAAGCGGAAGGGTGGCACTGCGGTTACTGTGGCATCATTAGGGATGAGTACTTGTTCGAACGTACGGCCGTTGGCGTCGGAGGTCGTGACCCGCGGGTCATAAGCGCGGAAGCCGCTGGAGTCGACAAGGCTCGGAGGCGTCGCGTCGGTAAGGTTGCCCTGGCCGCTCACTTCCAGACGTACGGTAATGGGGTCGCCGGCGGTAAGCTCGGTAGGGGAGGCGACGACGCGCAAAGTAAAGCTGCCCACCGCGCCGGAGAAGTCCGTCGGTCGCCCTTTCTCCGGCAAAGGTAAGACGTTGAGGGTCAGCGGCTCGGTGCGCACATCGGTCTGCCGGCCCTGCTGGAAGAAGTTGTCGAAGAACGGATCGGCACCGCCACGCCGATTACGCTCGTACACGCTCAAGCGTACCGACGCCGGGCCGATCGAGAGGGTGCCGCGGCGCAACGGCACGGCATTCGTATGAAAGGAAACGACTTGGTAGGTCTGGCCATCGATGACTTGCTGGCTCTGTGCCGGCTGCGGGAAAGGGTCGATGAACAGCCCGTCTGGGGTCAGGTTGGGAAATTGCAGGTCGCCAACGCGCACCGCGCCAACATACAAGGTGACGTCGATGGGAATGCTCTCGTGCAAATACACTTCCGTCTTCGGCGTCGTCAGGGTCGCGTACAAAGCCTTGCCCTGTGTCCCTCCCGGTGCCGCCTGTGCCCCACCAGCGGCAGGAGCATTGCCGGCGACGAACTCGATTCCAATCGGTGTCGTGCTGTAGTCTTTGCCGTCATGCGTCACCGTAATTGGTCCCACCTCGAAGCGGCCTGGCTGCAAACCCATCAAAGAGTAGCGATGCTGGACGGAGGAAGTGACACGCCCGTTGATGATGGACACCTGCGTCGACGGGCCAATGTAATGCGTTTCTAAACCGCTGACACGAACCGCTGGGGCAGCGACGTTCTGGGCTCCCTCTACGCTCACCGAGAGAGTGATCGACTCTCCCACGCGCGCCTGACGACTATCCACCGTGGCGCGAACCGTGATGTCCGCATATGCCGGCGTCGTGGAATAAGAGCTCGCCAGAACGATTGCGAGCAGAACCGAGGACACTCTGGTCATCGCCTGCCGAACGTGGCGGTTGCCTTCTCTACGGTCTGTCATCGCGCCGGTCACCAATCCTCGGCGGCATCGGCCACGCCGCCGCCCT
>CAZGSN010000576.1:0-3264 GCA_964528465.1 uncultured Binatia bacterium (SeqCode) | reverse complement strand
CTCCAACTCAGATTCATCAATGTTTACAAGCAATGGAGACGCCGCGCCCCCGCGGCGCACCAGCCGGATTGCCTGCCTAGTCGAATTGGCGGGCAAAGCCGCTCCAACCTGGCGACGCATAGTTACGCCACCAGCCCAACGTTTGCGACCCTCTCTGCCACCTAGAATTGCCACGACTGTCTACTGGCGTCACGGGACTGTCTCCAACACTAGGATGCGGGGCTCGAGGCCGGTGGCTCGGGGCTTGGGTCAGCTTGGGTTGCACCAGTCCCTAGCCTCCAGCCCCAAGCCCCAGGCAGGGTCTTGGGCCAAACTCGCAAGAGAGTGGATCTGTGAGAGGGGCGGTGGTGCCTGGAAATTTTGCGCGTGCAGTCAAGCGTGCGGCGGATGCTCTACGGCCAGAATAAGCGGCGGGCGGCGGCTTTGAGTTCGTCGTGGAAGCGTGGGTGGGCGAGGTCGATCAGTGCCAGGGCGCGTTCCCGCTGGGTGAGGCCTTGGAGGTTGGTGATGCCGTGTTCGGTGACGACGTAGTCGACCAAGGTGCGGGGCACGGTGACGATCGTGCCGGGGGCAAGTTGGGCAACGATACGCGACACGGTTCCGGCTCGCGCCGTGGAGGGCAACACCAGGATGGCCCGCCCGCCGGGTGCGTAGAGAGCACCCATCGTCCACGAGAGCTGCCCGCCTGGTCCGGTGTACATCGCGGCGCCGATCGATTCGGATGCCACTTGGCCGGTAAGATCGATGGTCGATGCTTGGTTGATGGCAACAAGGTTCTTGATCTGCGCAATGCGCGGGACGTTGTTGCACCACTCGATATCGTGCAGCGCAATCTTGGGATTGTCGCGGCAGTACTCGAAATCGGCTCCCGGCACGATGAACGAACCGGTGGCAACGCCGGGATGAAAGGTCTTGTGGCGACCAGTGGCGACACCGGCCTTGACCAGTTCAATGGCCGAGGCGACCAGGATCTCCGCGTCGATGCCAAGGTCGTTCTTCTCCAGCAGGTAGCCGCCCATCGTCGAGGACAAGGTGCCGGTGCCGAGTTGAATGCAATCTCCGTCCTCAACCAAGGTCGAGACATACGCACCGATCACCTCGGTCACTTCAATACGTTCGGGGCTGAGTTCGGGAAGCGGCGGCTTGCCGGGTTGCTCCACCTGGTCGACGAGGAAATCGAACTCGGAGAGATGGACGCGATTGTCGCCACAGGTCCGCAGTACCGTTCCCGGCTGGGCAACCTCGGCGATTTTCAACTTGGCCGCGCGCAGCAACTGCTGCGAATGCCACAGGCCATAACCAAAGCCGACGAAGCCTTCGGCGTCAGGCTCGGAGACCAAGGCCATGAAAACATCCGCCGCCCAGATGTCGCGGCGCCCGCCCTGCTGCACACGCGAGCCTAGGGCGTAGTCGGTCACCGCAAAGTCGGTGCGCCGGGAGTCCATCCCAGGCCGCAAGACCAGCGACAGAAAATCGCTGACGAACTGGATGTGCTCTTCCCAACCCGGCTCCCCATTGGCGAACGGCAAGGGATGGCGCGACGCCCCTTGCATGACGATGACGTCGCGTAGTTCGCTACGCCGATGGGCAAGAGCGTTGACCAACGTCACCGGCACCGGACCCATGGGCAAGCGTACCCTTTGACCCGACTGGATCTTGCCGACCGCCTGCGCCGCCGAGATCCGCTTGCCGGCAAACTGGCTCTTCCACTCAGACATCAGCGCATCCACGACGCGCAACAACGCCGCTTCAGCGCAGCACGGCGTCGGCGGCTTGGCGAATCAAGGTTAAGTCCTGCGACATGATCAGCAGCGTGGTGACCGGCGTGCCGCGCCATGCCTGCACGCGGTCGCGGATGCGATCGATGGGTCCGACCAGGGAAATCTCATCGGCAAATTTGTCGGGTACCGCGTGCATGGCCTCTTCGCGCTTGCCCTGCATGAATAGATCTTGGATGTGATTGGCCTCCGCTTCGTAGCCCATGCGCGACATCAGCTCTTTGTGGAAGTTCTTCTTCTTGGCGCCCATGCCGCCGATGTAGAAGCCAAGCATGGCCTTCACCGGAAGCAGTGCAGTGGCAACATCCTGCCCTACATTGAAGAACACCAGCGGTGCAATTTCGAAACCCGGCTTGGCATTCTTGATTTGATCCGCGTAAACCTCGGGTCGGTAGGGCGAGTAGTACAGCGGGAACCAGCCATCGCAAATCTCCGCGGCCATGGCCACGTTGAGCGGGCCTTCGGCTCCCAGGTAGATCGGCACGTGCTTGCGCAGCGGGTGGGTGATGGAACGTAGCGGCTTTCCGAGGCCCCAAGCGCCAGGGCCATTGTATGGCAACGGGCAGTGCGGGCCGGGGCTGGTCACCGGCGCTTCTCTCTGCAGCACTTGGCGGATGATGCCGATGTACTCCCGGGTGCGCGCCAACGGCTTTGCAAACGGTTGCCCATACCACCCCTCCACGACCTGGGGACCCGAAACCCCGAGCCCGAGGATCATGCGGCCGTTGGTGAGATGATCGAGGGTGAGCGTGGCCATCGCCGTAGCCGTAGGCGTACGCGCTGCGATTTGTGTAATCGCCGTCCCCAAGCGAACGGTTTTGGTGTGAGCCCCAATCCAGGCCAAGGGAGTGAAAGCGTCCGAACCCCACGCCTCCGCCGTAAACACCGAGTCGAATCCCAAGCGCTCAGCTTCTTGCGCCACACCAACGAAGTTCTCGTGCGGCTGTGCTCCCCAGTACCCGAGCTGCAATCCCAGCTTTAGTGAACCCATACGATCCTCCTGTCGCCAGCCTCCCGGCAGGCGCGCGTGTCTTGTGCCCGCAACGCAACGTCTAAGCAACCAGCCGCTGACGGCAATCAAAGCGCCGGCAAAGCCCAATGCCGGGCAGTTAAGGATCGGCATCTGCAAGCGGCCCCCTCTCCCGCATCTTCCCGGCCTTGCACGCCAGATCGTTCCTACACCAGACGCGGGCAGAGGGCGGTCCGTCTCCACCTCAGATTCATCAATGTTTGCAAGCAATGGAGACGCCGCGCCCCCGCGGCGCATCAGCCGGATTGCCCGCCCAAGCGATTTGGCGTGCAAAGCCGGGTGGCAGTCGAGACTGTCCTCTGCATGTGGTCGGTCTGAGCCCGGAAAAATCAGTTGGAACCACGGATGGACGCGGATAGACGCGGACTGCTTGCGAAAACGGATCAGGACCAAAAAGCACAGGGCTGTGGACGGGCGTATCCCAGCGTTTCTCCTCTTGCCCTTGTAACTGCTGCC
>CAZGSN010000575.1:0-5644 GCA_964528465.1 uncultured Binatia bacterium (SeqCode) | reverse complement strand
GCGAAGGTGCGATCCGGGTACATCACCTTCAGGCCCTGCTCGCGCATCATCTGAAACGCTTGCGGGCTGGTCACCTCGTGAATCAAGTGCAGGCCAATGAAAAGCTGCGTCTGTCCCGACGGCAGCTCGCGTACGGCGTGTTGTTCCCAGACTTTGTGCAGAAGGCTCTTTCCCATGTCGGCTCCTATGGCGGCGGCGAGGGATAGCTTCTCGGTAGTGCCTTGTTAAGGTCGCGAGCCACCTGGCGCGCACGGAACTCGCGCCGGCAGACAGTCTCTTTGGATCTCAAATCACAAGACACCAGCCACAAGTCACCAGCCCCAAGCCACGTTCCCCTAGGGAGAGGAAGTCTCGACAGATGCCGCCACCCGCCGCGCCACTTCGTCGCATAAGGCTCGCAGTACTTTCGGCAGTGAGGTGGAGGACAGAAAATCCTCGACGAATTCGGGGACGGGCCGGCCACTATCGATGCGGGATTGGTATTGCAGGAGAGTCTGCCGCTCTCCGAGGCGAACAACCTGCCAGGATCCATTGGTGTCGGCGATTTCGTTCTTGGCTTCCGGGTCGATACGCCAGGAGACGCGTCCGAACTCGGTGTCGATGGTGTTGATGATGCGAAAGTAGATCTCCACCAGCAAAACGTGGATGCGCTGATCGAGCCATATCTGGTTGCCTTCTTGGCGAACCCGCACCACCGATTTGATTCCCGGAGCAAACCGTGGCCGCGCCTCGAAATCGATCAACACGTCCCACACGGCAGCTACCGAGAACGGCAGGATCGCGGTGCTGCGCGCCGAGCTTTTCTTATTCCCCTGCGTATCCGTCTCGACCACTCTGCTGACGACAGACTCACCCGCCTGCACCTGAGCCCACTCGTCGGCGCTGAGCGGATCACGAACCGTGGCAACATCAGCCCGACAGGCCAGGCACACAGGCTGGGCCGCCCCTTCTTCGCCCCTGCCGCGCGCTGCACTACCGCCAACCAGCGCGACGAGCACTAGAGCTTGGGCAAGGAATCGACTGCCGGCATTCATGCGTAACGAGCATACAGCGACCACGCGCGCTTGTCTTCAGGCTGAACCCCGCATGCGAACGGTGCCCCAATCAAACCCGCACGGTTGCCGCTGAGCTGGCGCGTCTGATTTCGGGAACTCTACAACCCGCACCGGCGAACCGGCGCACCGGGCACCTCCGGATCCGGCGCTGGCGCCGGATCTGGGTCATTTTGTCTGCGCTTGCTCGGCTGTCCCGTCGGCGATAGAGCTGCGCGGGCGTTGGCTTTGCCGGCGCGCGATCCTAAGCCCTGTAGACCCAGCATCGTCATGGACACCGAGCACAATTCCGAGCATTCCCGCCGCGTCGTTGCCGCGATTTTTTCGCTGCTGCTCTATCAGGGCTACACGATGGCAATCAACGGAATTGCTTCGCCGTTCGTGGCGCGCAGCTTCGGGTTGGACGAAGCGGGTATCGCCCAACTCTTTGCTTGGATTTCTCTGTCATCGATTGGAGCGCTGCTGCTATCCCGTCTTACCGACCGTGTTGGTCGCCGGCGCATCCTTCTCTTGTGCATGACCGCAACCCCACTGCTGGCGCTGGCGGCGGCGGCGGCAAACAGCCTGGCGATGTTCGCAACCATCGAGATCTTTCTCTTTGCCTTCATCACCGCCAGCGTTTCCGCCTCTGTGGTAATGCTGGCCGAGGCTATGCCTTTGGACCAACGTGCGCGGGGCCAAGGCTACGGGGGCTTAGCGCTGGGGCTTGGCGGCGGGTTGTGTGTGGTCCTCGTCCCGCTGCTGACCAACTCCGGCTACTCTTGGCGCTGGCTCCTCGTGCTTGCGGGTAGCGGTATCCTCGGCGCTCCCTTCCTGCGCCGAGCCTTGCCTGAGAGCCAACGTTGGGAGCATGCCGCGGAAAGTGGTTCCACCGCGCAGACACATTTCTACGATGTCTTTGCGCCGCGCTATCGCGGTCGCGCCATTCCGATTCTGATCTGCTCCCTGCTCAGCATGACCGCGGCAACGGCGGTGACGAGCTGGGGGTTCTTTCATGCGGTGTCGGTGGTTGGACTCTCCGCCACGGCTGCGAGCGCCATGATGATTGCTGGCGGCGGCATGAGCTTTGTCGGCCTCACCATGGGTGCCTGGAGCGCCGAGCGCTTCGGACGCGTTCCGACCGTAGCCTGTGCCAGCATTCTGGTGGCCTTTGGTTCCCTATTTTTTTATTGGGGACCACCTTCCGAGTTTGCCTATCCCGAGTTGTGGTTGGCGGCTGGGTTTTGCTGGTACATGAGCGCGGTCAACGCTTGGATGGTTGGGAGCAACTCCGCAGCGACGGAACTTTTCCCCACGGCTCTGCGCGGCACCATGGTGGGTTGGTTTGCCATCGCCCAAGCCATCGCCTCGGTGTCTTCGCAAACCATCATTGCCCTGCTCGCCAATCGCCTCGGCGGCTTGTCTATCGTCACCGGCTATCTTGCCCTGCTCGCCATCCCCAGCGCCGTCATCTTCTTTCTCTGCATTGAGGAAACGCGCGGTCTATCGCTGGAAGCCGCCGCCCGCGAGCACGCCTAGGGGGCGGTACCGTGACCCCCCATCGTGCGCACCGTGGTGCCGGCACGTCGTAGGCCGTGCCAGTCAGGTGCGACGTGCTCGCGGCCGTCGCCGGCTCGCTCAATCAGCGACCGACCGGCTTCCCCTCTTGGCGCACCTGGCGGATTGTGCGATCTCGGCTGCATGATTCTGGTAACCGCTGCCGAGATGCGCCGCCTTGATGCGCGCACCATTGAGCTTGGCACGCCGGGGTACACGTTGATGGAACGTGCTGGCGCCGGTGCCACCGATATTCTCTTGCAGCGCTTTCCGGCGGTGCGGGAAGGTCGGGTCGTGGTCGTCGCGGGTCGCGGCAACAATGGTGGCGACGGTTTCATCGTTGCGCGTTTGTTGCGCGCGCAACGTGTGCGTGCCGACGTTGTCCTTCTCGCCCAGCAAGAAGAGGTGGTAGGTGATGCCGCCCGAGCCTTGGGGACGTTACGCAAAGCTGGAGGCCGCTTCGTCGAAACGGTGGGCGAGCATGCGCTGCCGCAGTTTGCCAAGGAACTCGAAGCGGCCACGCTTATCGTCGATGCGGTGTTTGGCACCGGGCTCAACCAGGAAGTGACCGGCTGGCGCGCCGCCATGCTGCAACGGATGAACGACAGCGGCGTCCCCATCTTTGCCATCGACATTCCTTCGGGACTCGACGCCGAGCGCGGCATCCCGCTGGGTGTTGCGGTGCGTGCCGAGGCGACCGCTACCTTTGCCTTTCCCAAGATTGGCCAGGTGATTCATCCCGGCGCCGAGTATGTGGGGACCTTGGCCGTCGTGGACATTGGCATTGCCGCTGAGGCTTTGCGCGAGGTGGCACCGCAAGCGAGCCTGCTAACTGCACCCGACGTGGCGGCTTTGGTGCCTTGGCGTCAACCACAAGCCCACAAGGGCAACTGCGGCCACGTGCTGGTACTTGCCGGAGCCCGCGGTCATTCCGGTGCCGCAATCCTCGCCGCTAGCGCCGCTGCACGTGTTGGCGCCGGGCTCACTACTCTGGCCGGACCCGCGTCGCTCAACGATATCTACTGTTCTGCTTTGCCGGAAATCATGACGCTGGCGCTAGCCGATGCAGTTGGCCACATCCACTTCGACGAGGCGGAGTTGCGCCAGGCGCTTGCGGGCAAAGCAGCCGTCGTCGTCGGCCCTGGGCTCGGTACGCATGCCGACGCTTCGCAAGCCGTAGGCTTTCTGCTGCGCGAGGCACGTGTGCCGGTAGTGCTCGATGCCGATGCGTTGACCTGCCTCGCCAACGATCCGACCTTGCTCCGCCAATCTCGCGGGCCAGTGGTGTTGACGCCGCACCCCGGCGAAATGGCACGCCTGTGCTCCAGCGATGTTGCCTGTGTGCAGGCCGATCGCATTGCCACCGCCCGTGATTTCGCAGCGAAGCACGGCTGCCTCTTGGTTCTGAAGGGAGCACGCACGGTCGTCGCTGCACCTGACGGGCACGTCGCGATCAACTCGAGCGGTAACCCCGGCATGGCATCCGGTGGTATGGGCGACGTGCTCGCCGGCATGATCGGTGGTCTCTTGGCGCAAGGCGTGTCCCCCCGAGATGCCGCATGCCTGGGCACCTTCCTGCACGGCGAGATCGCGGATCATCTCGTCGAGCACCGCGGCCCCATCGGCTACCTGGCATCCGACATCGTGAGCGGTATTCCCGAGGGCTACAGCAGGCTTGCCCAACACCGCCTGCGGCCCTGATCATTGCGTGGCCTTGTGGCCGCTAGCAAAGTCTGGCGGGACATGGGCGCGTGCTTTGGGCTGTTTGCTGGCTCGGGTGCAACAGTCGTGGTCGCGGCTTTCCTCTTTTGCTCTTAGCGGCGTTGATGCTTGCTTGGCGGTAGTTAGAGAAGAGGATGGTTCCATCCCCCCAAAAAGCGCCGCAACTTCCCTCGCAGATTCTGTCAGGGAGCCCAAAATTTACGTGGTGTCGGTGAGGATGTGCCAATCAGTTGCCACACTTGCCGACGTGAATCAGTTGTCGTATGAAAATCGTATGTCGAAAGAGGCTGTCTCGGTCACCCTTGGCGCGGAGAACTTGCTTTGGTTGCGTGGGCAAGCCCATGCGGCCGGTATGCGCAGCTTGAGCGCAGTGCTTGACCGTTTGGTCTCGGCGGCGCGTAGTGGTGGCGCGGTTCAGGAGCAGTCGATTCGCTCGGTCGTGGGAACGGTGCGTATCAGCGCGCTCGACCCGCAGCTTCTAGAGGCGGATGCCGCCGTGAGGGCGCTGTTCCCGGTATCGATGATTGCGGAAGAGGTGGCTTACTACGGAGTGCCGCCAGAGCGGAAGCGGCGCAGATCGGCCGGTCGGCGCAGCGACTGATGTCTGTCAGCGCCGTTTCCGATACGCATGCGCTTGTCTTCCACGCAGCGGGAGGGCGGCATTTGGGGAAGCGTGCGGCGGCGGTGTTCGCTCGCGCCGAGGAGCGCAGGAGCATTATCTACATCCCGGTTGCGGTCATGTGGGAATGCTCGATTCTGGCACGTCTCGGGCGAATTGACCTTGGCCGGCCCACACGACAGTTCTTTGCCGACCTGTTCAGCAATCCGGCGTACCAGCCCGTCGAGCTAACCGCCGAGCAAGTGTACCTCGCAGACGAAGCTCGCCCGAACACGGATCCGTTCGACGCGCTCATTTGCGCGGCCGCCCGGCACCTCGGTCTGCCCTTGCTCAGCCGCGACGCGGATATCGAAGCGTCGGGACTCATCCGGGTCGTCTGGTAAGCCCAACCGCGTATGGGAACAGTACCTCAGAGCAACGAAACAGCGACTCGGCGGCCGGCGTTGGCCCGCTAACTTCTTCATGTTACGCAGGCCTGCCCATGGCCGACGTATTGGACAGGAGTAGCCGCAACGAAGACGATACACGTGCTTTTGGTCGCTGCTTGGCGGGGCACCTGCAACCGGGAGACGTGCTCGGCCTGCACGGGGATCTCGGTGCCGGCAAGACCGTGCTGGTGCGCGGCATTGCCGAGGGCTTGGGGATCTCCGAACGCAAGGTGCGTAGCCCTACCTTCACCTTGATCAACGAGTACCACGGGGGACGATTGCCGCTG
>CAZGSN010000574.1:0-3672 GCA_964528465.1 uncultured Binatia bacterium (SeqCode) | reverse complement strand
TATATCTGGCATCTGACGCATCGTTGCCACCACAAGCAGTTCCTTTTGAAGTTCCTCAAGGACCGACGCATCTGGATGGGGTGGGTCTACGCGGCGTGCCGGCGCTTCGGCTTGTGCGTACTCGACTACAATGGAACCAGCAACCACATACATCTCATCGTGCGCGAGATTGGTCCGACCCGCGTGGTCCAGGTGAGCCTGTCGGGAACTGTGCCTTGAAGGCATAGCTGTGCTGTCGGCAATGGCACATGGGCAAGATGCCAACACGGATACGGCGGTGCGCATCGCCGTGACGGCGATGGCGGGCTGGCAGGGGGAGAGCGGCTGTCTGCCCGTGCGTGGCTGCGCGCCGATCCCGCGGCGCAGCAGGCTTGTTTCCGAGACTTGCCACGCACTTCCTAGGCGCGGAGAATTTCTCAAGCGGAAGCTGATGAATGTCATCTCTTTCTATGCAACCCACCTGTGGAACGGCCTGTGCTCTGAGCGCAGACCATGAGGCTGACGAGTTGTGAGGATTGCGCCCAGCACCGGGCGTGCATCGTTTCCGATCTTCCCCCAGGCGCAATCGAACAGTTCCGAAATGCAGGGGCTAGTGTCGCCTACAAGCCGCGGCAGGTGATCATCCAAGAGGGATCTCCGATCGCCGGCTTGCACCAAGTATGCTCGGGTCAAGTGAAGCTGTACCAATCCGATCCTTCCGGGCGCGACCACATTCTGGCGATCAAGGGTCCCGGGGCGCTGCTCGGCGAGCTGCCGCGCAACCACCGGCAGACCTACTCCATCTCGGCCGAGACGCTTACCGACACGCGCGTACGCTTCGTTCCACGCGAGCCCCTCGAGCGCTTTTTGCAGCGTCACCCAGGAACGGCGCTGCGGTTGATCGCGGCTCTGAGCGACGAGCTTGCCGCGACCCGCCGCAAGGTTCGCGACTTGGCACTCAAGGGCGCCGAGGGACGCCTCGCTTGCCTGTTGCGCGACCTCGCCGAAGCGGCAGGCTGCCTCGATAACGCAAGGCCATTTGTTCTGGCCTACAGCCGGCGCGACCTGGCCGAAATGATCGGCGTATCGACAGAGACGGCGATTCGCCTGCTCGGACGATTGCAGCGAGCCGGTATCATTGCCAGTCGTCGCCGCGAGCTGCTCATCCACGATGGGGAAAAGCTCCGCCGGGTTGCGGCGCCAGACATAAATGCGCGCCGCCAGGCAGCGTGAGCGCAATGGCGCCACGGACGCATCCCGGCTAACCCAATTGCATTGGAACCAAGCTCATGACGGAATCCTCTCCAAATCCTCCAGCCTCGAAAGTAGTGGCCTATCCGGGCGTCCCTTCGATCAATGACGGAACGGGGACCGTGGTATGGGTGGAAACGCACATTGCGCAAGCCGCTTGTGCCTATCCGATCACACCGTCCACCAACATGGGCGTGGCATTCGCCGATGCCGTCTCGAATGGACGCTGCAACTTGTGGGGAGAACCGCTCCAGTTCCTCGAGCCGGAGTCCGAACACTCCTCGGCTTCTGCGGCCGAAGGTTTCGCCCTGGCTGGTGGGCGGGTTACCAACTTCACTTCCGGCCAAGGCCTCATCCTGATGAAAGAGGTGTTGTACACCATCAGCGGCAAACGGCTGCCGGTTGTCTTCAACATTGGGGCGCGGGCGTTGACTAGCCACGCATTGAACGTGCACGCCGGGCACGATGATGTGATGGCGGTGGCCGATTGCGGTTGGGGCATGCTGTTTGCCCACAACGCGCAAGGTGCCGGGGACCTTTGCCTGATTGCGCGACGAGCCGCAGAGGCAGCGCATACGCCGTTCTTGAACGTGCAGGATGGCTTCCTTACCACCCACACGCTGGAGAGCGTGCGCCTCCCCGAGCCGGATTTCATGCGCGAGTTCATCGGCGCGCCGGATCATCTCCTCAACCTGATGGACCCGAATCACCCGATGCAGTCGGGCGTCGTGCAGAACCAAGATGCCTACATGAAGGGCAAGATTGCCCAGCGCTATTTCTACGATCAGATCGAGGGAGCGCTGCTGGCAAGCATGGCCGAGTTCGAGAAGCAGACGGGCCGTCACTACGGACTGATCGAGCCCTACCGCATGGAGGATGCACAATACGCCATCGTCGCCATGGGCAGCATGGCCGAAACGGCAATGGCTACTGTCGACTACGTCCGCCGCGAAACTGGCCTGCGCTGCGGCGTCGTGCACGTCACCAGCTTCCGGCCCTTCCCCGGCCCACAATTGGTTGCGGCGCTCGCCGACTGCAAGGCCGTCGCCGTGATCGAGCGCATGGACAATCCGTTGGCGCAGAGCAACCCGCTGACCGCCGAACTGAAGAGTGCCTTTGCCGACGCGCTCACTGGCCACCCGGCCTACGCCCGCGTACACCGGGTTCCCGACATTCACTCTGGCGCCGCTGGCCTTGGCAGCCGCGATATCCGTCCGGGGGATTTCATCGCAGTGCTCACCAACATGGTCGAGCACGGTCGCCGCTTCTTCGTCCTCGGTGTTCGCCACGAACTGACGCTCGAAAACAAGCTCGACCCTGACATCCGTCCGCCCGGATCCTTCAGCATGCGCGGCTATTCCATCGGAGGCTACGGATCGGTTTCCACCAACAAGGCAATCGCAACCATTGCCGGCGAGCTGTTCGGCTTACAGGTGCAGGCGTATCCACTGTACGGCTCGGAGAAGAAGGGCCTGCCCACCACCTACTACCTAACCGCCGCCCCGGAACCGATTCGCACCCACTGTGAACTCAATCACGTCGAGCTGGTGCCGCTCAACAACGTCAATGCCTTCAACCTTGGCAATCCGCTCCTCGGCATAAGCGAGGGGGGTACCGTCTTCGTGCAGTCTTCCAAGACGGAGCCGGAGGAGGTGTGGCACGACATCCCCACCTACGCCAAGCGCATCATTCGTCGCCAGCATGTGCGGGTTCTGCACCTGGATGCGGCGCACATTGCCGCCTCCGTCTCCAGCCGGCCCGACTTGCAAGTGCGTATGCAGGGGATCGTGTTGCTCGGCATCTTTCTGCGCTGCACTCCCTACCTGCAGCGCCTGCAGCTCACGACCCAGGCGCTGTTCGAGAACGTGGAGACCGCCATTCGCCATTACTTTGCCCGTGCCGGTGAGCAGGTGGTGCAAGACAACATGACCTGCGTGCGTCGCGGATTCGCCGAGGTGCAGGAAGTACCGCGGCAGGTGATGTTGCGCGATGTCGAGCGCGATTCGCTGGCCCTGCAAGGAAAACACGTGCGCGACGTCATGGTCACGTCGGTGATCACCTGTCATCCCGATACGCCTCTGCCCCATGTTCTCGCCACCATGCAGGATCGCGGCATCTCCGCCGTCGTCGTCGTCGACCGCGACAGCGGCGAGCTGCGCGGCGTATTGTCGTCTACCGATTTGCGGCACGCCCACATTACCCAGAGTGAACTGGAAACCCACCTGCCGGAGCTGTTGCCCTCGCACCTCATGTCACGAGAGGTGATCACGACCTGGCCCGACGAGCCTCTGGAAGCGGCCGTGCAGAAGCTGTCTGACCATCACATCCATCGCCTTGTGGTTACGGATGGCGCCGGGCAACACAGGCCCGTCGGAATTTTGTCGATGACCGACATCGTCGCCGACAGCAACACAGGAGCAAGCTCATGACCCCTCCCCTTCC
>CAZGSN010000573.1:0-3737 GCA_964528465.1 uncultured Binatia bacterium (SeqCode) | reverse complement strand
CAGACTGGCTGAGGTTGGGGGCTAATCAAGAAAGAATATAAGGAACTCTTTGGGGAACTTCCATCTGAAACGCTGAAATGCTATCGAAGGAAATCAAACGGTGAGGCGAACGCTGAGAGAATCCATGAGGAATCTAAGGTAACACTGAATAAGATACAAATGCTAAGAAATATTGCTCTGTCATGACACAAAAAATGGAGAAGTGATCGCAAGCGATCGGACGACGACGCCAGAACAAAGAGTCACGAGTGGCACTTCGGCATGACACCGCACATTGGGACAGTCATTACGGCTTTTCGCTGCAGCGCGAACGTTTCAACAAGCTCGCCGGCAAACCACCATCAAACGCTCCGATTTCAGCATGAACGCACTTCTCCCTGGCGTCGCCAACGACGTCAAAATTTCGATTCCCATCGAAACAATCAAGGACTCCTGATGAAACCCAATCCACTCCGCCCTTCCCGCCTGCTTCTCGCTGTTTTAGGACTGGTCATCGCCCTTCCGGCTGTTACCGCCGGCGGCGTCGCCTATGTTAGTAACCAGAAGGGTAACGTGACGACAATCGATCTGCGCACATTCGAGACTGTCGCCGAAATCGACGTCGGCGGCGCCTCGCCACGCGGCATCGGCGTCACCGCCGATGGCAAACTGCTGGTGGTCGCATCGCGCGACAAGGGCGATCTCGCCGTCGTCGACCTCGCGACCGGTAAAGTGGTCAAGCGCATTGCGATCGGCAAGAACCCCGAGTTCGTCCGCGTACGGGGCGACCACGCCTTCGTCTCCTTCGAACCTGCCTCCGCCGGCGGCCCACCGCCCAAACCCGGCTCGAAGGCGGCGATGGAACTCAAGCAGAAGCGCGCTGACGAAAAGGAGGAGCCGGCGCGGATTGCGATCGTCGACCTCAAGATCGGCAAAAAAACCGCCGAGATCACTGGCGGCATGGAAACCGAGGGCATCGAGTTCTCCGCCGACGGCAACAAGATCATCGTCACCAACGAGGACGACAACAACCTCACGGTGCACGATATCGCCAGCGGCAAACTGCTGAACACCATCGACACTAGGCCGTACGGCAACCGGCCGCGCGGCATCAAGATGGCGCCAGACGGCAAGTCCTACGTCGCCACCATCGAGTTCGGCAATAAGCTGGTGATGCTCGACGCCAGCTTCAATGTAGTTAAGGTCGTGGCGACCGGCGACACGCCCTACGGAGTGGCCTTCGGCCGTGACGGTAGCCGCGTCTACGTGGCGCTTGCCAGGGGCAAGACCCTGCAGGTGTTCGACGCCGCGAACCTCACCAGCATCGCTGAATACCCGATCGGCGACCGCTGCTGGCATTTCACTTTCACTCCCGACGACAAGCACATCCTGGTCGCCTGTGGCCGCTCGGACGACGTGGTGGTGCTCGATGCCGACAGCGGCAAGATTGTCAAACGCATATCCGACAAGCAGATGCCCTGGGGCATCGTCACTTATCCGAAATCCTTCGGCAGCCTCGACACGCCATGAGACACGGGCGCTTTAAGAGTTGGTGATGACGATACGGCGCGCCGCTGTCACTCGATGCTAAGGATCGGCAGCCAGTGGCTGTGCTAATCGCCTGGATGCAGGTCGACGGTGCGAATCTGGCTCTGGTGCTGCTCGACGAGAACGCTGTCGTGGTAATGAGGGGATCCATGTCGACATCGTGCAGTTAGGGAAGGACTTATATGGACGCCTCCGGGAGATCAAGTGATTTTTGCATGGTGGTTTGCAGGAAAGGGTCGCAGTCTTATATCCGGCCTGTTGGTGCAGGCGGTAAGCCTGCTGGCCCTGATGGAATTCGCTGACGAGGTCCTCATCTGAATATCGAACTTGGAAGTTCACATTCCCTATCAGGGTGTCCTCGTCCCGGTCCTACCTGTTTGCCATCATGTGTTGATCACAAGCGCTCCTTGAAGACAGTTTTTGCTTAAATGCTCATGATACGTAACTCAAGTCCCACAAAACGCTGAATAAGATAAAACACTGTGAACAATTGTTTTGTCATGTAGTCTGACGGAGAGTGGTGATCACAAGGGACAAGACGATGAAGCAAATGGCGCTGGCAGCGACCAGAGGATTCGAGAAGAACAACCGGGCGAGGCGCAAGATGGAGTGTCTGGCTCGCATGGAAGGGTTGATTCCGTGGGCTGAGTTCTGTGCCTTGATCGAACCGCATCACCCGAAAGCCGGCAACGGCCGTCCGCTGGTTGGCCTGGAGCGGATGCTGCGGATGTACTGCGTCGCTAACTGGTTCAGCCTGGCCGACGAAGCCTGCGAAGACACCCTCTACGATCCGCCGGTGTTCCGCGAGTTCTGTCGGATCGATCTGGGACGCGAGCGGGTACCGGACGCCACGACCCTGCTTCACTTTCGTCATCTGCTGGGGAGAAGCATGACTTGGGCGCGGCCCTGTTCGCCAAAGTTGGCGAGTTGCTGCTGGCTAATGGCATGAAGCTGTCGGGCGGCACGATTGTCGATGCGACGCTGATCGCCGCACCGCCCTCGACCAAAAATCAGGAGAAGAGCCGCGACCCGGAGATGCACCAGACCAGGAAAGGCAACGAGTGGCACTTCGACATGAAGCTGCACATCGGGGCGGACAGTCAGACCGGCTTGGTTCATAGCGCCAGCTTCACGGCGGCCAACGTGCATGACAGCCACCAGGTGCCACATCTGCTCCATGGCGAAGAGACTGGCTTTTATGGTGACAGCGCTTATCGGGACAAGGAACAGCGTGCGCGACTCAAGGCGATTGCGCCTAAGGCGAAGGACTTCACCAACAAACGAGCCTACAGAAACTGCCCCTTGACGGATGCCGACAAGGAAACCAATCGGCGCAAGTCCAGCGTCAGATCGAAGATTGAGCATCCCTTCTTTACCGCGAAGCGCCTGTGGGGTTTTGTCAAGGTTCGGTATCGTGGCCTGGCGAAGAATGCCAACCGCGCCTTTTCCATGCTGGCGAGGATCAACAGCAACAAATGGAGACGATTTCTGACGGGAGAAGCGCGTCCGGCATGAGCAGAATGAGGCGGAATACCCTGCGTTTTGGATCATGACAGGCCAATTATTTGATGGAAACGACATTAATGTCACAATTTCGTCTCGATTTCAGGTTGCCGCTGAGTTTTGCGGCAGCTTATTCAGCGTTTCCTTAGCTTTGCTGCATGAATACTGCGGTACTCGGATATCCCTTCGGCTTTCCCGACCGAAGTCTGCCCAAGTCCGGAGGCTACTGGCACTTTGGCGCGGCTGTGCTCGCCTCGTCGCTGATCCACGGCTTTGCTCTGGGCTGGCTGCCTGGACTGGATGACCGCATGGTGGAGCAAGAGCCACGACCTCCGCTCCATGTCCGCTTTACCGCGCCGGAACCTGAACCGGCGAAGCTCGCCGTTCCGCCAGCGCCAACTTTCGCGCCGGCCGCGATACAACCGGTTCGCCGCGCGCCCGAACCTAGGCCGCAGCGCGCCTTGCCTGTGCTCGCAAACCCGGCCGCCGACGCGGGGCAGGAGGCCCGTCTAATACTTGGCACGGAGCCGCTTGCCGCCACAGTGACACCCGTCACAGTGCCACGTTCCAGCCCGGTCCTAGCAGTACCCGTGGCGTCGCGCCCGACCACCGTCGACGCGGAAGTGCTGGCCGCCTACGGCCGCGAATTGGCCGGCGCGGTCGCCACGCAACAGCGCTACCCGCGCATCGCCCTGCTGCGCCAGTGG
>CAZGSN010000572.1:0-21907 GCA_964528465.1 uncultured Binatia bacterium (SeqCode) | reverse complement strand
CCCGGAGGACATCGTCGACAAGGTTACCGAGATCCTTGGCATCAAAGACCAGCTCACCGATGCACAGAAGCAAGCGCTGGTCGACTACATGGGTCCCAATCCGGTGAACCTCAACGACGCGACCTACCGCAATCGCAAGTTGCATGGGCTGTTTGGGCTCGCCCTGCAATCGCCAGCATACCAACTGTACTAGGACGGAGGAACTCGAACATGGCGATTACCCGACGACAGTTTCTGCATCGCAGTGGTTTGCTTGCCGCCGGCGGCCTGCTGGCTCCTGGCTTCCTGCCAAGGCCGTTCTTGCGCGCTGCCCGCGCCGACACAATGGCTACGCTCGATCGCTACTTCGTTTCCATCTTTCTCAACGGCGGCAACGACGGACTCAATACGGTTACCCCTCTCGATAACGGCTCGATCGGGGGTCTGCGTGCTGCCTACGAGGCGGCGCGCCAGAGCGGCGCTGGCGGGCTGCGCCTGGAATACAGTGATCTCCTCCCCTTTGCCGTCGGAACCGACCCAGGAACGGCGACGCCTCTGGCGTTGCATCCCGGGCTGGCTGGCCTCAAGAACTTGTACGATCTTGGCAAGGTCGCCGTCGTGCAAGGCTGCGGCTACCCGGTGCCCAATCTTTCGCACGATGCGTCGACGCGAAAGTGGCAGACGGCCACTCCCCTCGGGACATTGCCGGCGCAAGGGTGGATTGGTCGCTACATGGCCGACAACTACGGGACTTTGGAGATCCCCGCGGTGACCGTCGCGCGCACGATTGCCGGCGAACTCAAGCAGACATCCACGAGTGTGCTCGGCATCGATCGTCTCGAGAACTTTGGCTTCCCGTACGACACGGCCAATACGTCGGACAATGGCGCCAAGGATACAGCCATCTCGTCCATCTACGCCGACGCCCAGCTCTCGGATCATCCGTTGCTCAAGCGTGTGGGCGACATCGGTAGTTCGACGTATGAGGCAACCAAGACGTACCCGCAGCTCCACAACGCGTATCGCACGGCTCGACCTTCCTGGTACGACCAGTACAGCGCCAATCTCACCGGCATGAAGCGGCGCCTGCGCGACGTCGCCAAGTACATCTACGGTACTATCAACGGCGATATCGACAGTCGCATCTTCCAGCTCGCGAACGGCGGCTACGACACGCATTCCAACCAAGGAGCGGCGGCACCGACGGATGGTCACTACCTACGCCACCAGGAGGTCGCTGAGGCGGTCGAGATTTTCTACAACGACATTGCCGACATGGGAGTCGCTAACAAGGTGTGCATCTTGATCTGGAGCGAGTTCGGGCGGCGGGTCGAGCAAAACGCCAACAACGGCACCGATCACGGCACCCAGGCTCCCATGTTCGTCATCGGGGGCACCGTGCAGGGGAACGTTTACGGCAATCACCCGGACATCAACGTCGGCTCCCTCTCCGGCGGCAACACCGTTTATTCGCAAGCGGCCGGCAACCCTTACCGATCGACCGACTTCCGCGACGTGTACGGAACCCTGCTCAAGCACTGGTTTAACGTCGCGGACCCCTCCACGCTCCTGCCCCTCGACGACGGCGCTCTCAATCCGGATCACTACTGGCGAAGCGCGAACTTCGATTTGGGCTTTCTCGTGTAAGGAGCCTCAAACACATCGCATGAGTTACAAACCGGGGCCTGGGGATTGGGAAGGTCCGAACGGCACGATCGCTCAGCAAACGACCAGGCACTTCGAACCGCTGATTCGGCGCTAACACCGGTTTTCAAAGTACAATGTTGCCAAATACCCCCGGATTCGGGGTGAGGCCGCAGAACCCACCTTCCGAACCCGGAGGATTGAGGGACGCCGATCATTCGAGAAGAGTGTTCGGCGTCCCTGCTTTCACTCCTATTGTTCTGAGCTACGTCATTGCCTTCACTTGACCCGCCGCTCTCGAAACCAACTTGCGGTTGCGGGCCGCATGTAAGAGTGAGTGCCTTCTTCCTGTCACCGAATTGATCCCTCGACCCTTGCTACTCCCCAGTGTTTCTCGGACTGCAGCCGCTCTCAATGCGCGAACGCAGTTTTTCCTGGATACAGGGCCCTGGTGCCGAGGGCTTCCTCGATGCGTAGCAGTTGGTTGTACTTGGCGGTGCGCTCGCCGCGGCAGGCGCTGCCGGTTTTTATCTGTCCGGCGTTCACCGCCACTGCCAGGTCGGCAATGGTCGCGTCTTCGGTCTCGCCGGAGCGATGCGAGATCACCGTGGTGTAACCGGCGCGCGTGGCGCGCTCGATGGTATCCAGGGTTTCGGTCAGGCTGCCGATCTGATTGAGCTTGATCAGAATCGAGTTGCCCACGCCTTGCTCGATGCCGCGCTGCAGGCGCTCGGCGTTGGTCACGAACAAGTCGTCGCCGATCAGTTGCACCTTGCGGCCGAGCTTGGCGGTCATGCTCGCCCAGCCTTCCCAATCGTCCTCGCTGAGTCCGTCTTCAATGGAAACAATCGGGTACTGGCCGAGCCAGTCGCGATAGCCGGCAATCATCTCGGCACTCGATCGCCGAGAACCGTCGGACTTGCGAAACACGTAGGAGCCGTTCTCGTAGAACTCCGTCGACGCCACATCGAGTGCCAACGCAATCTGGCGCCCGGGCTTGTAGCCCGCGATTTCAATGGCGCTCAAGATCACTTCGAGGGCTTCGTGATTCGACTTGAGCTGCGGGGCGAAGCCCCCCTCGTCGCCGATGGCGGTCGTGTACTTCTTGTCCTTGAGCACCTTTTTCAAGGCGTGAAACGTCTCGGTTCCCATGCGCAACGCATCGGCAAACGTACGCGCGCCGATGGGCACTACCATGAACTCTTGCAGGTCCACCGAATTGTCCGCATGGGCTCCCCCATTGAGGATGTTCATCAGCGGCACTGGCAACGTCTTGGCCTTGGCTCCGCCGAGGTAGCGGTACAACGGCAAGCCGGCGCTGGCCGCCGCGGCTTTGGCTACCGCGAGCGATACGCCCAGAATCGCGTTGGCGCCGAGCTTGCTCTTATTCGGGGTGCCGTCGAGGTCGATCATGAAATGGTCGATGTCCGCCTGTTTGCGGGCGTCACGACCACGCAGGCGTGGGCCAAGGATCTTGTTGACGTTGGCAACGGCCTTCTGCACACCCTTGCCGGCGTAGCGCTTGAGACCATCGCGCAACTCAAGGGCCTCATGCTGACCGGTAGAAGCTCCAGACGGCACCGCCGCACGCCCCATGGCTCCATCACTCAGCTCGACATCCACTTCTACCGTAGGGTTACCACGCGAATCGAGAATCTCACGCGCCCATACTTTGCGAATCTTCATCATCCACCTCCATTTGCCAACGCTGTCCTCGTCTGGCACAAAAGCCCAGGCAGCAAAAGATGGGTCTTCTATCTTCCAACTCGGCAAAATACAAAGCCGTCCTCGCCGCATGCGCAATTGCCTTGATTGCCTTTGCCGTCTCCACGGTTCTTGGTCCACAAGGCTTGTCCAGCTTGACGCGCATGCGTGCGGAGTACAATCAGCTAAACCGCTCGGTCACCGAGCTGCAGGCAGATAACGAACGCCTCCAGGCACGCATCCAACAGCTAGAATCGGATGATCGTTACATCGAGAAAATCGCCAGAGAGCGTCTTGGATTGGTGAAGCCAGGCGAGGTTGTCTACCGCTTCGATACCCCAGCTAGGCCAGGGACCGCACCAGCGTCTCCCCCGTGAACGGTTGCGCCGCCGTCGATGCAACTTTCGGTAATCGTTCCTGCCCTCAACGAGGCGCCAGTCCTTAGCGACACGCTGCAGCATGCTCGCCAAGCGGGAGTACTGGAACTGGTGGTAGTCGACGGGGGCAGTGAAGACGCCACGCGCGCAATCGCGGCGGAGCTGGCCGATGTTGTGATTGATGCGGAGCGAGGGCGTGCTTCCCAGATGAATGCTGGCGCGGCCCGGGCACGTGGTGATGTCTTCCTGTTCTTACATGCCGACACGCGGGTGCCTCCGGGATATGCACAAGCGATCCAGCAAGCCTTGGAAGATCCGAGGGTCCTAGGCGGTCGCTTCGACCTGCACCTAGAACCGACGAGCCCGCTGCTGTGGCTTACCGCCGAACTCATCAACTTGCGCTCGCGTCTGAGCCGCATGGCAACCGGAGATCAAGGTATCTTCGTGCGCCGAGAAGTGTTCGAACGCCTCGGAGGCTACGCCAAGATTCCACTGATGGAGGACCTCGATCTTAGCCGCCGCATGAAACGCGCCGGTCGCATTGCCTGCCTGCGCCAACGCCTTACCACCTCATCGCGCCGTTGGCGCAAAGACGGGGTGATCCGCACCATCCTCCTCATGTGGACCCTGCGTTTCCTCTACTTCTGCGGGGTTTCCCCAGTCACGCTCAAACGCGTTTACGCCAACACTCGCTGAACGATTCTGCGGCTGGAATCGAGCAGGCCTGTGCTCGCCCTTACGACCGGCAACTGGGACAAGCAGACGTACAATCTCGTCGTAGTCGCTGGTCGAATAAAGTCGTTCACGTGTGCCCATGCCGATGCTAGGTCGGTACGTAAAGGCGATATGGTGGCAGCTCCAGCGCGTACGACATCCTTCAACCGATACCGCTTCGCGACTGGAGCGATCTCTCTCTTGACTCTGACGCTATTGGTGTTCGAGATCTGCGCTCGGCTCTTGCTAAGTTCGCTTTGGTTTGCGCATCAGATGCGATCCCTTGGCCCCACCGGCCTACGCATATCCCAGCTTGCCGACTAGGCGCTCATTGGAATGCCGCAGGTCATCGACTTGTGGCACAGGCATTGGCGGAGTTGCTGCGACCAAGACCGACCGTTTCCGCGGAAAGGTAGGAACCTCGAGAGCGAAACCTTGGCTGTGCATTCATTCGGGAGGAACGGAGTGATATAGGCCGTGTTCACGAGGTTATCCGCATGCCGCTGCCGCCAGAGTTCCCAGAGATCGATTTCGATGTCTTTCACAACCTCGATCTGCCCAAGCAAATGCAGAGCGGGAGAGGCGCCTTGGCTGCGCGTGCGGCACAGGGACTGCACAGCTTGGCACTGCGTCTGCCGAGTGGTGCCGCATACACGTATCGCCCAGGCCCCGACGGTGTTGTTGTTGTAGCCGGCGAGGACAGTGCCGAGGCCGTTATCGAGATGGATCTCGAATCGTGGCGGGGGTTGGTGCATGAACTCGAAGCGCCGGCTGGCCTGCTGTACGCGCGGCGGGCGCGCGGCGTGCGTGGCAACCCGCTTGCCCTGATGAACTGGGAGTCGGCCCTGCGAGCTCTCTACAACGGCCGCCCTCCGTACCTCCCCGCGCAGCAAGTGCTCCCTGATCGCAACGGCTATGCGCTCGATCCGCAGGCAACCTTCTCCCTCGCAGCCGATCGCGAAGAGATGATCCATTTTCTGCGTGTTGCCGGGTACCTCTTCGTGCGCGATGTCTTCTCGGCAAGCGAGGTGGAGGGATTTCTCGATGAAGCGGAACAGCTCAAGGCCGAAGCCAGACCGGGCGACAAGCTCTCTTGGTGGGGTAGGACAGAGACGGGTGCGGAGGTGCTGTGCCGGGTGACGCGCGGCATAGCCAAGCCGCGTCTCGCCAGCCTTCGGGAAGATTCCCGAATCCTTAGTCTGAAGAATCTGGCCGACGCCGGGTTCACCCACAAAGTCGGAGAAGGCCAGGGCGTGACCGTCATCTTCAAACATCCCGGAATGTCAGAAGGAGGCCTGGGGGATCTGCCATGGCATCGCGACTGCGGCATGGGTGGCCACGCCGTGATGTGCCCGACGCTGGTCCTCTCCGTGTACCTGACAGAGGCTACCCCCGAGAGCGGCGAGTTGGCGATGCTTCCCGGATCGCACCGTGCGTCGTTCAACGCCCATGACCGGCGTATCGATCCAAAGCGCTACGCCGCCCACTTTCGCGCCCAGCCGGGAAGCGTATCCCTGCACTACAGCGATACGGTTCACGCAGCGCCACCACCGACCGACCCCACGCTCGCCCGCCATCGCATTAGCGCCATCCTCTCGTTCGCACGCCCTCAGGCAGAGCACCACCGCGGCGAGGGCAGCTACAATGACGTCTTGCACCAGCGCGAAGACGGCCAGATCGAACATCTCGAGGCCCTGGCGAAACGGCTATGAGCCAGGGGACGTGATACGTCGAACCTCCCTTCCTGGCACTGCAGAGCGTCACTGCCAAGTCGTGTGATGCGTTGCAATGCTCACAAACCGCGGGCACTCGCAGGCCGGCGTTTGCGAATTACGGAAACTGCCTGGCACTGGCGAACCGAGCATCTTAGGGTAGACGCTAGCTGCCGGATCTGGGTAAGGCGGGAGCCCGCTGGGGCACCCAGATGCGAAACGCCGAACCTTGCCCCTCACGGCTTTCCACCGAGAGGTTGCCGCCTAGAACCTCGATGAGTCGGCGCGAGATGTAGAGGCCCAGCCCAACGCCGTCGAAGCGGCTGTTCGGAGAATCATCACCCTGCTGAAAAGCTTCGAAGATCGACTCCAAGGCATCCTCGCGAATGCCGATACCGCTGTCACGCACGCTGAGTTCGACACCGCCGTCGCGTGCATTTGCCGTGATTTCCACCTCGCCTGCGTCGGTGAACTTGATGGCGTTGTGCACCAGGTTGCGGAGCGCCATCTTGAGCTTGGCTGCATCGGTGAACAGCGCCGGGAGTGGACCATTCACCTGCCAGCGCACGTCGATCCCAGGCTTGGCCTGCAGCTCTTTGGTCTCCGCATCGACCTCTCGCATGATGTCCGGGACTTCAGCGGCATCGACCTTGACTGCTAAGCCTCCCGACTCGAGTTTGCCGACATCGAGAGTTTGGTTGATTAGAGTCAACAAAGCCCGCGAGTGTTGCAAGACGCGCCGTAAGGTGTCGCGCTGCTCGGAAGTCGTGGGACCAAAAGCATCGTCGAGCAGAAGGTCGTTGTAGCCGATGATGACGTTGAGCGGCGTGCGCAGCTCGTGCGACATGGTGGAGACGAAGTCGCTCTTGACGCGGCTGGCGCGTTCAAGCGCCTCGATGAGGTGAGCATTTTCGATTGCCAAGGAAGCCACGCGGCAGATGCCATCGGCGATACGTTGATGCATTGCCGTCCATTCGAACGGTGGCTGCCGGTAACTACAGGTGATCGAGCCGAACAGCTTGCCGCCCCGTTCGAGAGCTATGTGGATGAGCCGTGTTATCCCCAAGGAGAGAGCCCATTCGCCGCGCGGCAGTTGCAGAATTTCGTCGCCGGTCGCCACCACTACCCGTTCGCGCGTGAGCCGCCCGGCATAGTCTCCCAACTCTTCCAGCTTGACGGTGCGTACGACTTGCCAGGTTTCGTCCGCGTCTCCGTGCTGCGCAACGGCGTGGTACAACAGTTCCGCTTCGTTACGCAGCCAGACATACGCTGTTTCGGCGTGCAGAGACTCGGCGCAGTGTTGGCAAAGCGCTTCATAGACCGCCTGGGTGTTCCCTGCCGAAAGCAGGCGTTGGCTCAGCCCGGCGAGGGTGTCCGCGACATGAGCATCCTCCCGCGCGGCTTGCATCAGTGCGACCCGCTCTAGGGCAGCGCCTGCCTGGCTGGCAATGGCCTCGATCAATGGCTCGTCCTCCGCCGAAAATGCCACATCCTCAGCGCGAACGACAACCAATGTTCCCTCGTCGCGACTGCCGCAACGCAAACGTGTGGCAAGCAGATGACGAGCACCAAGGCTGCGCAGTAGGGGGCCGGGCAACTGGGCAGGGACCTCCTCTAGGGATTGGCGAATCGTTTCTCCGCCGCCCAAGCGACCTCCGCATAGCTGTGAGCGAGGAAACTGCAGGCACTCGACCTGCGCCCGCAATGCGTCTGGAACGCCAAAGCTTGCAATCACCACATATCCTTGTCGAGCCTCCGACCAACGAAATATGGCAGCCATATCTGCGCCCAGAGCCGGTGTCGCATGGGCTGTGATCGCGTCAAGCAGCGCCTTCTGCTCCACAGATTCGGAAAGGGTGCGCGACAGTTCGAGCAGCACGGCCTTGTGATGTTCCGTCTTGCGGCGCAACGCTTCGCTGAGAGCGCTGGCATGCCGTTGTCGCTCCATCCCTGCCGCAACCCAGACCGAAGCGGTCATTACGATCAAGAAGGCCGCCATTTCGGGAGAAGTGAGCAGCGTCGTTCCATGGACGATGACGGTTGCCGCGATCAGTATGACACTCGCTGCACCAGCAGCGAGCGCCTGTGTTTGTGGCCCCCAGGGGATGGTCGTAGCGGCGGCAAGTACCGCGGCGATGGACAGCAGGGCCGTGGATTGAGTGTTCCCTGTCAAAACGCCAATCGCTGCCGAATCGAGACATCCCAGTATCAACAGCACGACACCCAACCGTCGGGTGCCTGCCTCGGTCAACTTGCGAACCACAGCCAATGACAGCGCCACCAGGCCAAGGAACGATCCCTGTATGACCGGAACAGCAGGAACTGCACCTCGCAACCGCAGGTAGTCGAAAGGAACGAAGGCGGCGGCTACCGCAAGAATGACCCACAGGCCGGCGACCACTCGATTGGTGAGCTGTACGGATGGTGCTTCTTTGGCCGAGATTCCTGAAAGCTGTGGCTTATCCATTGGATCACCGTTTCTGGGCCTGCAAACCATAGTTCAGTTTGCCCGTTCAAGGAAACCCAGCGGCGAGTGCTGCTAGAGGCAAGCAGGCCTGCGCATCGGTGTTACGCCAACACGAGAGATCCGAACCGTCTATGCGGCCAAGGACTTCTCGGCCGACTCGTGCGTTGTGCAGGTGCTGGATCAGCCTTCCCCGGAAGGTCCAGGGTCCTTTTCGGCGGAGGCGTCCTCGTCTTCTTCTTTCTCCGCCAGGCGAGCCACGGCTACAACCTTCTCGCCTTCGGTGAGTTCGATCAAACGAACTCCTTGAGTGTTGCGGCCAATGATGGAGAGGTGCTTGACGGGCGTCCGGATCACCTTGCCCCCGTCGGTTACCAGCATGATGTCGTCGGCGTCGCTCACCATGCGCACGGCAATGACCGGTCCGGTCTTGTCGGTCGTCTTCATGGTGATGATGCCTTTGCCGCCACGGTTGGTAAGGCGGTACTCGTCCATTGCCGTGCGCTTTCCGTAGCCACGCTCCGCAACTGCCAACAGGGTTGCGCTGGGATCGACAACGTCCATGCCGACGACTGCGTCGCCTATCTCAAGCGACATGCCACGCACGCCACCGGCGCCGCGGCCCATGCTGCGTACATCGCCCTCTTTGAAGCGAATGGCCTGACCTTGGCTGGTGGAGAGGATGATCTCGCGCTGCCCATCGGTGAGGCGCACGCTGATGACTTCGTCTCCTGGGTCGAGAGAAATGGCAATGATCCCGGCCTTGCGAGGGTTCGAGTACGCCATCAGCTCGGTCTTCTTTACCGTGCCATTCTTGGTGGCGAACATCAGGTAGTGCCCATCCTGGAACTCCCGAATGGGCAGGAAGGCAGAGATGCGGTCCTCACCTTGCAGCTCGAGCAGGTTGACGATCGCCTTGCCACGAGCCGCACGGCCGGCAGAGGGGATCTCGTGGACCTTGATCCAGAATACCTTGCCGCTGGTAGTGAAAAATAAGATGTAGGCGTGGGTCGAGGCGACGAAGAGATGCTCGACAAAGTCTTCCTCTTTGGTGGCCGCACCGAGCTTGCCGCGCCCACCTCGGCGCTGCGCGCGATACACGGTCACCGGATTCCGCTTGATGTAGCCCTCGTGGGAAATGGTGACTACCATCTCCTCGTCGGCAATCATGTCTTCGATCGAGATGTCGGTTGTCTCGTCGACGATCTCCGTGCGGCGCTCGTCGGCGTACAGGCTCTTCACCTCCTGCAGCTCCGCACCGATGATCTTGTAGACTTCAACCTCGCTGCCAAGAATCTCTTTGAAGCGTGCAATCAAGCCGATAGTCTCGTCACGTTCCTGCAGGATCTTATCACGTTCGAGGTTGGTCAGGCGTTGCAAGCGCATCTCGAGGATCGCCTGCGCCTGTGCTTCGGACAGGCCGAACTGCTGCATCAATCCCTCTTTCGCCGCAGCCGGATTCTTGGCTGCTCGGATCAGCGCAATGACGGCGTCGAGGTTGTCGAGCGCAATCTTGAGGCCGTCCAGGATGTGCAGGCGTTCCTCCGCCTTGCGCAGCTCGAAGACGGTGCGTCGGGTGACGACTTCCTTGCGGTGCCCGAGGAAGATTTGCAGGACCTCTTTGAGTGCCAGAACCTTCGGGCGGCCTTCGACGATGGCCAGCATGATGATACCGAAGGATTCCTGCATCGGCGTCAGCTTGTAGAGCTGGTTGAGGACAATATCGGGATTGGCATCGCGCTTGAGCTCAATGACGATTCGCATGCCCTCGCGATCCGACTCGTCGCGCAGATCGGAAATGCCTTCAATGCGCTTCTCGTTCACCAACTCGGCCATACGCTCGATGAGCTTGGCCTTGTTGACCTGATACGGAATTTCTTTGACGATGATGGAGACCCGCCCCGTCTTCTTGTCGGTTTCGGTACCGGCGCGAGCCCGCATTTGTACAATGCCGCGACCCGTCCGATAGGCGTCGCGGATGGTACGATTGCCGTAGATGAAGCCCGCCGTGGGGAAGTCCGGCCCGGGCACGTACTTCATGAGATCGTCGACGGTAAGGTCTGGATTCTCGATCAAAGCCACCAGCGCATCGATCACCTCGCCCAGATTGTGCGGTGGGATGTTGGTCGCCATGCCAACGGCAATTCCAGAAGAGCCATTGACCAGGAGATTGGGGATGCGCGATGGCAGCACCACCGGTTCCTGCAGGGTCTCGTCGTAGTTGGGGGCGAAGTTGACCGTTTCTTTGTCGAGGTCGGCAAGCAGCTCCGCAGTAATGCGGGCCATGCGGATTTCGGTGTAACGCATGGCCGCCGGGGAGTCGCCGTCGACCGACCCAAAATTGCCCTGGCCGTCGACCAGCGGGTAGCGCATCGAGAAGTCTTGGGCCATGCGCACGATGGTGTCGTACACGGCGGTGTCCCCGTGGGGGTGGTACTTACCGATGACATCGCCGACGACGCGAGCGGATTTCTTGTACGGCTTGTTCCACTCGTTGCCGAGATCGTACATGGCGTACAACGCCCGTCGGTGCACCGGCTTCAAGCCGTCGCGGGCATCGGGCAAGGCGCGCCCAATGATCACCGACATCGCATAGTCCATGTAGGACTGGCGAACTTCGTCTTCGATATTGATGGGGATGCGATTCCCCCGCGAGGTGCTTTCCATAGTCAAAACCTATTGCGTGCGTTTGCCGTGGACGGTCAGCGGGCTGCTAGATGTCCAAGTTGCGGACGTTGAGCGCGTTGTCCTCGATGAACTTGCGGCGCGGCTCCACCTCATCGCCCATGAGAGTCGAGAAGATATCGTCGGCAGTGTAGGCGTCTTCGATCTTTACCTGCAACAGCGTGCGCGTCTCCGGATTCATCGTCGTTTCCCAGAGCTGCTCGGGATTCATCTCGCCCAAGCCCTTGTAGCGCTGAATGTCGAGGCCCTTGCGCGCCTGTTGCAGAATGCGCTGCACCGCTTCGCGCAAGGTCGGAACTTCGG
This sequence comes from uncultured Binatia bacterium (SeqCode), assembly GCA_964528465.1. Lineage (GTDB taxonomy): Bacteria > Desulfobacterota > Binatia > HRBIN30 > HRBIN30 > CAZGSN01. The sequence continues at coordinate 10,325 of CAZGSN010000572.1, read as the reverse complement.
CTTCTTTGTCGCCGTCGACGACGAAGAAGGGAGGCTGCCCGACGGCGCGGACCTCGGAGGCAATGCGGGTCAGCTCTTCGAGTTCCGGGGTGAGGCACAGCTTGGAATCGACGCGTGTGGCCTGACTGGACCCGTTGGTGCGGGTGCGTACCAGCAGTTGCCAGCACCCATGCTCGGCATCTTCCGAAATCTCCGTTTGCACCGGCTGCAAGTCAGGAGCTGCCAGTAGCAAACGGGCACTGACGTCGTTGGCCAAAGCCTCGAGCTGCGCACGATCGGAGAATACCTGGGCCGAGAAACGCGTATCACGAATGAGTGCGGCGATGACGTGGCGATTCTTCTTTTGGCGCTCGACGATATCGAGGATCTTTTCGAGCTGCAGGACGCGTTTCACCACGTTCTTCAACGGCGTGCCGGTCACGCCGTCCGCAGTGCCGGCCGCACGCAAGGTGGTGTCCTGGGTGCCGAGATCAATGAGGTAATCTTCCAGCGCCGCGTCGTCCTTGAGGTAGCGCTCCGTCTTTCCCTTCTTCACTTTGTACAGCGGCGGCTGTGCGATGTAGATGTGGCCACGCTCCACCAGCTCCTGGAACTGGCGGTAGAACAAGGTCAGCAGCAACGTGCGGATGTGCGAGCCATCCACGTCGGCGTCGGTCATGATGATGATCGTGTGGTACCGCAGCTTGGAAAGGTCGCGATCTTCTTTGCCGATGCCAGTGCCCAGTGCCGTGATCAAGAGGCGGATCTCCTGCGACGAGATCATCTTGTCGAAGCGCGCTTTCTCGACGTTCAGGATCTTCCCACGCAGTGGCAGAATGGCCTGGTTCTTCCGATCACGCCCTTGCTTGGCAGAGCCTCCGGCCGAATCCCCCTCGACGAGATAGAGTTCGGAAAGTGCCGGGTCGCGTTCTTGGCAGTCCGCGAGCTTGCCCGGCAGGGAGCCCGAGTCGAGCGCGCCCTTACGGCGTGCCAGTTCCTTGGCCTTGCGTGTCGCCTCCCGCACCCGCGCTGCGTCGGTCGCCTTGATGGCAATACGCTTCGCGTCTTGTGGGTGCTCTTCCAGGTACTCCCCCAGCTTTTCGTTGACTAACTGCTCGACGAAGCCCTTGACCTCGCTGTTGCCGAGCTTGGTCTTGGTCTGCCCTTCGAACTGCGGCTCCTGCACTTTGACGCTGACCACCGCGGTCACGCCCTCGCGAACATCGTCGCCCTGAAGGGCGTCGGCGTCCTTCTTCAAGATACCGCTGCTCGATGCGTAGGCATTGATCGTGCGTGTCAGCGCCGACTTGAAGCCGATCAGATGCGTACCCCCTTCAATGGTGTTGATGTTGTTGGCGAAGGAGTAGACGTTTTCGGCGTACCCCTCGTTCCATTGCATGGCGACCTCGACTTCGAAGGTGTCGCGATTGCCCTTGAGGTAAATCACGTCGGTGTGAATCGGCGTCTTGGCGCGATTGAGGTGGCGAACGAACTCCTCGATGCCACCCTTGTACAAGAACTCGTGCTCTTTTTGGGTGCGTTGGTCTTCAATGACGATGCCGACGCCACGATTGAGGAAGGCCAGCTCGCGCAGGCGTTGCGACAAGATGTCGAAGCTGAAGTCGGTCGTCTCAAAGATGAGGCGGTCGGGCCGAAAGACGACCTTGGTGCCGCGCTCCTGGGTTGTGCCAATCTCTTTGAGCGGCGCCAGCGGCTTGCCGCGCTCATAGCGCTGGTTGTAAACACGCCCCTCACGCTTGATCTCGACTTCAAGGCTTTCTGAGAGCGCGTTGACGACAGAAATGCCGACCCCATGGAGACCACCCGAGACCTTGTAGGCACCCTTGTCGAACTTGCCGCCGGCATGCAGCTTGGTGAGCACGACCTCGGCGGCGGACATGCCTTCGGAGTGCATATCCACCGGGATGCCACGGCCGTTATCTTCCACCGTAACCGAACCATCGATGTGAACGACGACCTTGATGTTGCTGCAATGCCCAGCCAAGGCCTCGTCGATGGAGTTGTCGACGATCTCGAACACGAGGTGATGCAGGCCGCGTTCACCGGTGTCGCCGATGTACATTCCTGGCCGCTTGCGGACCGCTTCGAGGCCCTCCAAAACTTTGATTTGATCGGCGCCGTAGTCGATGGAATCTTGCACGTTACCTCACGAGCGATGGGAAACTTTCCGTCAGGAAGGGGACGTTGAAAACCGCCTACGCATGTAGCAAATCGGGGGTGGAGCGTAAAGCCAAGAGGAAAATGAGTTTGCATGAAATTCCAAATGGTTACGAGATTTTCCCGTCCCCTGCCAATTGTTTCGTTGCGCCGTTCGAAAAGCGCGGCTCGATGCTGATCGTCGGTGATTTCCGTAACCCAGAGGACCGGCCAAAGCGCAATGCCGGTCGCCTAGGCCAAGCGGCCTCGCCTCGAAGGGGCATCAAGCCGATAGCCCGGGGCATCGCCCCGGAAAATGGAATTTCTGGGTAGCAGCTCTGAAGGGGAGAGACTCGTATTGTGGCCTAATGAATCTCGCCCCTTCAGGGCTTCTATCTCTTCGCAGCATTCCCAAGGCGTTGCCCTGGGCTTTCGAATGGTTGCCCCTCAGGGGCGGAATCTCCTTGACCGACCGGCATTGGGCCAAAGCGTGCCAGAGCGTGCTGAATCCCACACTCCCAACTCCCCCAAGGCGGTATGGACTACAACGTGGAGCACGCGGGAATTCAAAAAACTCCATGGATGCACCAGCCCACAAGACCGTGAGCGCTTGATGAGCGGACCGCAAGCAGTCGCGAGGGTGTGCGACAAATTGGTTGGGAGGCAAACTTCCACCATCCACGCGCTCACGCGCGCGGCTACACGGAGCTGGCGAAGACACAGTAGCCGCGGCCGTGGGGCGCCGTGAGGCCGTGGATCTCGGATGAAAGCCAACAAATATGACGCACGCCCCAGTCGCGAGGGCGGAGCAAGTTGACTTGCTCCGGCAGTGCGGCTATCTCCCGCCGTCCCTTGTCGCGGGGTGGAGCAGTCCGGTAGCTCGTCGGGCTCATAACCCGAAGGTCGGAGGTTCAAATCCTCCCCCCGCAACCAATAAGAAGCCCCGTGAATCCAATAGGTTCCGGGGCTTTTTTGCGTCTGGGTTTTGGCTTTCAAAAAATCAGTTGGAACCACGGATGGACGCGGATAGACGCGGACTGCTTGCGAAACGGATCAAGACCAAGAAGCACAGAGCTGTGGACGGACGTAGGGCCCAAGCGTTTCTCCTCTTGCTCCTGTAGCTGCTGTCTGTATCCGTGTTCATCGGCGTCTATCCGTGGTTCAATTGTTGTTTTCGGGTCTAAGTCGGGCTCGCGCATACGTTGCCTCCAATTCATGCGTTGTTCGCGCCATCGACTCAAGGTTCATCCGCGACGGCCTGACGTTGCCACCCCTCAGAATCGGAACGCCTTCCCCGACATCAGGGCCTGGAAGAACGATTCCTTACATAATCGGGCGTTCAGCCCCCAGATCAAGCATCCGGCGGTTGGCAACATTGCCCATAACAATACTGCCACGGCTCCCCGTGCCATAGTCATTCGAAAAATCTCCCTATTGCGCTCCCCTCAGTCATATCTTGACCCAACGACTCATGGTCATTCCGTCGATCGGCGCCTGCCAGGAGTGCGCAAGCCATCGCATCGTCGCACAGCGGGCGCTCCAAACAGTCGACAAAGCTGATGGGGGTGTCTCCACATGTCAGGTGCGCGAGGATGTACTCCCACAGCACCGGCTGACGCCGGCCGATACTGAAATCGATGCATCTGGTGACGTCCCCGGCGTCGGGTCCACCACTGGAGTTGGCGTCACCCGGCAAGCACAGTGCAGTGAGCCATCGACGGTGGTGCTGGGAAGCAAATCCCCATTCTCGTCGGCGATCGTCGCCTCGGTCATACGCAATCGATTAGCAGCGGCAGCCAAAAGCCGCGTCGGCGAGGATCGCAGCCGGGCGAAATCTTGCTGGCCTTCTGTAATCGGAGCGCTACCCGAGGATCAAGACGGCAAAAGTGGAGATGCTGCCATCCTGTCTACTTCAGCAGCGATGCGGCGGCGCGGCGAACCTTGACGCTACGAACCGTCGCATGGCCTTGGAAGCGGTCCTTGTTGCAGGACTTGGACTTGACGCAGGTTATATCGACGCGCACATACCCGGTCTCTCCCAGGCCCAGTGCCGGCAAAGCGAAGCTCGCGAGGTTGGCTTTACCTGGGTTGATGTCGACATTCGTGGGCAGCCCTACGACTGCTCCGTCGTCGTCGTAGACGGTTACACGTGCTGAGGACGGCGTCTCACCCGGAGCAGGCGAGTAGCTGGAGTGCAACGTGACATCGAGATTGTGCTCATCGTCACTGTAGGCGAAGAAGCCGGTCGAGAACCGTAGCTCGCCAGCCCAGGCCGGTGCAGCCACCGAGCCGAACAGCAAAATAGACGCCACTACAATCTTGTTGAGTGTCATAAATCCCCTTTCGGTCTTGGTTTTGCCTCGGTCGGATAGTACGAAGATAAGCCCATTGTCAACGCCGCAGCGTGATTGGTCTCACCATTCAAAGACTCGCTTGGTCTCATTCGGCCCGCGGCTGGCCGCCGTGGGTTTCCGGATCGTGCCCCAGGGATCAGCAGCCGAGTTGCGACCTTGACGTAACCGGGGTTAGGCCTCCTTAAGCCGAACCATCACTTCTTCGCCTGGGAGTGCGGGGCCGCTGTCGAGAGCTGCAAGGAGTTTTTCGTCGATTCGAGAGCGAAGCTTCTGGTGGAGCGCTTCGGCCGGCAACCCATCTGTGGACGTTGGGGAACGGAAGACTCAGGTTCGTTCCTCTTCGTCGGCTGCGCGAGTGCGCCGAGGCAAGCGTTGCACAGGCGCATCGGCATTGGTGGAGAACCTAACGTTGTATCCAGACACGTGTGCCCAGCGGCACCAAGTCGTAGAGTTCATCGATATCTCTGTTGAGCAGGGAGATGCAGCCGAGGGTCCAGTTGATACCACGGCGATTCTTGCTCTCATCTTCGGCGCCATGGATGCCGATGGCGCCGCCGATTCCGGGGTTACCGCGCCCGTTGTCCGGCAGTGCGCCATGGCGGCGACTCCAGGCGTAGATCTCCCGATTCATGTCATTGGGATAGTCGAGGAGCATGAAACGCGACCAGTAGCGGTGCGGGTACTTCTTGATGATGTGGTACTCACCTTCCGGCGTACGTTTGTCGCCTTCATGCAGCTTTGGCCAGTACGGATCGGCACCCAGGACCACCGCGTATTCGCGGATCACCTTGTCGCCTTCGTAGAGCCACAGACGGCGATCGGTCTTGTCCACCTTGATCCAGCGTTCGGGAGCTGGAGTCTCCACCGCCGGCTGCGGTGGGCGCGGCGCTTCGACGGCACCGAAACACCCCCACAATCCCAGGACTGTGGCAACCAGCAACCAACGGGATCTATAGATCCTTGCCCCTAAATCCATCGGGAGCGCTTGAACCATCCGTACAATCCTAGGCACACGCCGAGCATGAGCAGCAACGCCATCGGATAGCCAAGCGGCCATCGCAGCTCGGGCATGACGTCGAAGTTCATGCCGTAGATCCCTGCAATCATCGTCGGCACCGCAAACATCGCGGCCCATGCGGCTAGTTTCTTCATGTCCTCGTTTTGACGCACGGCAATCAAGGAGAGGTTGGCTTCCAGGGCCGTGGTCAAGAGTTCGCGCAACGTGTCGATGGTTTCGTTGATGCGCACGACGTGATCGTAAACATCGCGAAAGTACACGCGGACGTCTTCCGGAACCAAGCCTAGGTCGAAGCGCAGCAGCCGGTTGCATACCTCGATGAGCGGCGACACGGCACGTTTGAACGCAACTAGATCGCGCTTGAGGGCGTAAACGTCCTGCGTCGTTTCGCTGGAGAAGCTGCCACCAAAGATCTTCTCTTCGAGCGCTTCGAGCTGCTCTTCGAGGGCCTCGACGACGGGAAAGTACTGGTCGACGACGAAATCCATCAGCGCGTACAAGACGAAGCCCGGGCCTTTGCGCAGCAGGCCCGGAGTCGACTCGCAGCGTGCACGCACTTCCTTGTAAGATAGGGAAGCTCCGTGGCGCACCGACACGACATAGCGTGGCCCTAGAAAAACATGCGTCTCGCCAAACTCAATCGCGGCGCCTTCGAGCAGCGCGGTACGCAGAACCACGAACAGCGATTCGCCGTACTCTTCGACTTTTGGGCGCTGATGAGCGCGTAGCGCGTCTTCGATGGCGAGATCGTGCAGTCCGAATTCCTCCTGCATCTTGCGTAGCAGCGGCTCGTCCGGGTCGTGCAAGCCGATCCAAATAAATTGGCCGGGAAACTTGATGATCTCGCTGATGTCTTCCGTGTCCACGACGCCGATCTTGCGGCCCTCGGCATAGACCGCACAGTTGACGATCATCGGATCGGGATCTGGTGTAGACTCCGGCATTCATTCCTCGGGCATGGTGCTGTAGACGCTGGCCAACTGGCGCAACACGTCTTGCGTGGTAACCGGTCGTAGGGTCTCGGTGGGAGGTTTGCCTCCTTGGGAACGCAACGAAAGATCGACATCGGGGGACTCGGCGCGCAAAGCGCCGGCGGTGCATGCTTCTTTCGGGCGAAAGCGGAAAGGGTCCAGGTGGAACACGCGCAGGGCATTCTCGTGAGTGATCTTGGCCACTTCGTCGGCCGGAACGCCGGCAAGGCTACGGGCAAGAGTCTCGGGTGAACGGGGCCACGTCGTGTCCGAATGCGGGTAGTCACATTCCCAGGTCATGGTATCGATGCCGACGGCGTGGCGATTCTTGATGCCTACCGGGTCGTCGATGAAACAAGTAATCATGTGCTCGCGCCAAACGTCGCTTGGCTGCTTGCCGGCGAAATCCTGGTGTGTCCACGGATGGTGGTGCGCGTGCACGTAGTCGGCGCGCTCCAAGAAGTAGGGGATCCACCCGATTCCTCCCTCCGAGAGGGCAAAGCGAATGGTGGGAAACTCCTTCAGCACGCGCGACCACAGCAGATCGGCCGCGCAGTTGACGCAAGCGATCGGCTGCACGGTGATCATGACGTCGACCGGTGCATCCATGGATGAGAATTTCATTCCCGAGCCACTGCCGATGTGAATGCAGATGACCGTGCCTTCCTCGGTGCATGCCTTCCAAAACGGATCCCAGTGCGCGTCGTGAAAGCTTGGTAGGCCATGCGCGTCCGGGCTTTCGGTAAAGCTCACCGCATGGCAACCCTTGCGCGCCAGGCGTCGCACTTCGTTGGCCATGAGTTGTGGGTCCCAAAGTGGCAGCAGGCCGAGAGGGATGAAGCGCCCGGGGTAGGAGGCGCACCACTCGTCGACGTGCCAGTCGTTGTATGCCTGCAGGACGGTGTGCGCGACCTCACGGTCGGAATGCTTGAAAAACTTTTCGCCGCAGAGGCTCGGGAAGGAGGGGAAGCACAGGGAGGCGAGCACCCCGTTGGCGTTCATGTCGCGAATGCGTTCGTGCACATTGTAGGTGCCGGGACGCAATTGCGCGTACGACGTAGGCTCCATGCCGTATTCTTGCGGCGGCCGACCGACGACAGCGTTGAGCCCGAGGTTGGGGATCTGCACCCCGTCCCACACCCACACGTCGCTGCCATCGGCCTTGCGCACGCTACGCGGCGCTTTGGCCTTCCGCGCTGCCGGCAAGTGTTGCGCAAACATGTCGGCCGGTTCGACGACGTGATCGTCGACGCTCACCAAAATCAAATCGTTGGCATCCATGCGCGAGCCTCCCGGTGGCCGGTCATAAACCATGCTTGGAGGACCCAGACAACAAGCCGGGCCTACGAGCGCGGCTTCGGCTCGACTGTGAGTCGGAGTCTTGGGGTGCCCTGGTATGCCGTTGGCCCGCGCCGTTGCCGATGTTCTCGCTTCGGCAAGCGCGTAGCCGGGCGGGCTGACTTTAGGAAATCGGGTGGCCGATGGAGACTAGCGTTCGTTTTGGACTATCGGGAAGCGAGGATTCAACCCCCGGGCTGCAACACGCGCCAGCCCAGTGTTGCTTGGTCGAGAGAGGAGAGTTCTTCCTCGCTGAGAGAGATGTGGAGGGCCGCGGCGTTGCGTGCTGCTTGCATGCCGTTCCGTGCTCCTGCGAGCGGGACGACCCCGGGCTGCGCCAGCAGCCAGGCCAGCGCTACCGTGGCGATTTCCACACTTCGCGCTTGTGCCGCCGTGCGCAACTGCGCCAGCACCGGCTGCGCTGCGGCAATATTGGCTGTCGCGAATCTCGGCGTCTCGGCACGCGGTGCTGGAGGTAGACAATCTGCGGAATACTTGCCGGTGAGAAGGCCTTGTTCGAGCGGGCTGTAGGCGAGAAGGGTCACGTCGAGGTCCCGGCAAGCGTCGAGCACGCCGTCTACCTCTGGGGCTCGATGTAGGAGGGAGTAGCGCACTTGGTTTGTGGCCAGGGGCACCCCCCGCCGCGCCAGCGTCGCATGCGCCTCGCGCATCTCGGCGGCGCTAAAGTTACTGACGCCAATGGCCCGCGCTCTTCCGGATTGCACAAGGTCGGCGAGGACATTCATCGTTGCTGGAATCGGGACTTCTGCCAGATCGGGCCAATGGAGTTGGTAGAGGTCGATGTGCGGAACCCCGAGGCGTCGCAGGCTGCCCTCGAACCCCTTCTCGATGGCCGCTGGGCCGCCTCGACCTGATAGTGGCGCATACTTGGTGGCGAGGACGAGGGCGCGTTGGCTGCGTCGTGCCAAGCTGCCGAGGATCTTCTCGCTCTTTCCCCAGCCATAGGCTTCAGCAGTGTCGAAGAAGTCCAGCCCACCATCCAGGCTGCTGCGAAACGCATCGACGATGTCGCGCCCGTCCTTGGTATCCTCGTAGTGCCAGTACCCACGATCCCCCCAGGCCCAGCAACCCACCCCCAGCGGAGCAACCTGCACAGGGCTTAGCCCGAGTTGAACGCGAGACACCATGAGGTTCGTCGGGCTATCACCTCAACGTCGGCATGGTCAAGCGTTGCCCCTTCTCCAGGCGGCTCCGGGTGTGCGACAAATTTGTTGGGAGGCAAGCTTCCACCATCCACGCGCTCACGCCCGCGGCTATACGGGGCCGGCGAAGACACAGTAGCCGCGGCCGTGAGGCCGTGGATCTCGGATGAAGGCCAACAAATTTGTCGCACACCCGGCGGCTCCCGGATGTGGCGCTGGCGCCGGACCTGGAGGTACGAGGTGCGCCGGTTCGCCTGCACGGGGTGCCGTTTTCCGAAGTCAGACGTGCCCGCCCAGAAGTAGCCATGCGGGTTTCAGGATCATCCCTCCAATGAATGCAAGGTCGGCGTCGGGCCGGATCAAGAGAGGAGTTAGCTACAGGCAAGGGATTTGGGGACGACAGCGCTGACAGCAGGAATCATCGAGAAACTTCTTTACTTCCCAAAGACGCTTGTGATACCGGAAGTCTATCTATACCCAGGTCTAGGGAGGTAATCGTGCTTACACGGCGTGCGGTAGTTGGCAAATTCGTAGCAGGTGCAGCGTTGGCTGTTGCAGGAAGCGGCAGCAAGACTGCGGGGGCTTCTCAGGGCAGAGCGGCAGCCGAAGTCCCGCCAACGGGGGAGCTGTCCAGAAATGTGGCTCCGTTGCCCGAGCAAGTGCCGAGCGCGTCGAGCGCGAGTGACGACGCACTTCAAGATAATGGTCCGGCGCCATGGGCTTTGTTGCGACCTCTCCAGGTTGGGTCCGCCGTTGCCTGCGGATGGCACGTTGCCGGGCTTACGGAGGTAAGCAACGGGTCGTGCGTCCTGACTTTGCAAAACGAACATGGACGTAACCACCGCGTGCACTTGTGCCGTAATGATGGACGACCTCAGGGCTTGGTGTACACCGAGCACTTGGATTTATTGGTGATGAACGGCGGGCAGGGAGATTTGCCGACGGACGAAGGCCTTGCCCAGGCGGTAGCGCAGATATCCCACGTGCTTGCTTCTAATGAGACCCACCAGCAGCCTGTGGTAGTGGCCTTGCTCCCACATGCCGAGCGCCTGCGGATGTTCGCCTCTGGTGAGCACGCACGGCTCCGCTAGGCGTTTTTCGCGGCCGAGTTGCAGGAGATCAAGAATGAGTCAGAAGAAGAATGAGTTGCCGTCGTTACGCAAGACACCGTTGGATTTCTTGAGCCCAGATGAAGCTCGTCAGGCAGTCAAGCCCGATGTGGTGTTGGATGCATCGGAGGCGGCAGAAGCGTTGCGCACAGATCCCAACAGCGAGAAGATGCTGTTAGCGCAACACATGTCCCATGCCTCGCACGGTAGTCACGGCTCCCATGGCAGCCACGGCT
>CAZGSN010000571.1:0-5957 GCA_964528465.1 uncultured Binatia bacterium (SeqCode) | reverse complement strand
CCCAACATCCAGAGGTCGTTTCAGGAAGGCCGCTACAGCCACAGCATGGCCCAGATGCTCGGTCTCGGTGCCTTGTCGCAAGAGCTGGACGGCTTGAAGGACAAGATCGGTGAGGCGGACATCGACCCCGCCTTGCGCGAGCAGTTGTTGCGCTTGCTCGAGCGACGCCTGCAAGACCTCACCGAACTCATCAAGAAGACGGTGCGCTTGGAGCTGGAGCAGCAAGACCTATCGCAGCGCGAGAGCGCGCGGCTGCAAACCCTGGCGGAGAAGAGCTTTCACTATCTCAGCGAGGATGAGGTGCGGCGCATGCGTGAAGCCGTGACCAAGCTGGCGCAGCGCTTGAAGAACGTGGTGGCGATTCGGCGCAAACGCGGCAAGCGCGGCAAGTTCGACCTCAAGGCAACATTGCGCAAGAACCTGCAGTTCGGCGGCGTGCCGTTCAAGATTCACTTTGACCGCAAGCTCAAGGACAAGCCACAGGTGATGGTGCTGTGCGATGTCTCCGACTCGGTGCGTAACGTGTCGCGCTTCATGCTGCAGTTCGTGTACTCCTTGCAGGACATGTACTCGCGCGTGCGCAGCTTCATCTTTGTAAGCGAACTCGGCGAGGTGACGCAGCTCTTCGAGGAGGAAGAGATCACCGATGCGATCGAGCATGCGCTGAGCGGCAATTTCATCAACGTCTTTGCCCATTCCGACTTTGGTCGCGCCTTTCGCAGCTTCCATCGCGACTTCATCGGCGCCGTCAACAACAAGACCACGGTGATCGTTCTGGGGGATGCGCGCAACAACTACAACCTGCCGCACGAGTGGGTGCTGAAGGAGATTCGCCAGCGCGCCAAGCAAGTGATTTGGCTGAATCCGGAGAACCGGCTGACCTGGGGCTTCGGCGACAGTGAAATGGATCGCTACATGCCGCACTGCGACGTGATCGAAGAGTGCCGCAACCTCAACCAGCTCTACCGCGTCATCGACCGCATGGTGACGTAGGAAAGCTCTGCACATGTCCTGCACGCTTCGCGGCATTTCCTTCTGAGCCCGCGCCATCGTTCGAACGTCACCCCGGCGAAAGGTTTTAGCCTTACCCACAAGTCCCAGTGCTGGACACCGGGCCCGGATGAGCAAGCTAAGCCGGAAACGGCCCATTTGACCACTGATTTGACGGATGCCGCAGCCCGACCGTTGGCCGGAACCAAAATAAGAGATTGAACAGGAGGGCACGGAGGGAACAGAGGAACAATTGCAAGAAAGTGAAGAGACTTTCTCTGTTTTCTCCGTTGCCTCCTGTTGATTCGTCAGTTTTTCATGCGCGCTTCGCTCGCTTACGCCTCTGCGTTGGCTTCTTTTGTCTGCGCCGATCGCCTCCGGTGTCCAGCGGGCCGATTTGTGGGTAAGGCTCAGGGCGAAAGCCGGGGTCCAGAGGTGAAAAGCCAGCACCCACCGATTTTTCCAGCACTGGATCCCGGCTTTCGCCGGGATGACCAGGGTTGGGAGCGTGGTTTGCGACCGTCTGCTCCGGGAGTAGTCGAGAGCTTGTGCAGAGCTTCCCTAGCGCGGCGTCTCAGAAGGCTGTGGACGGCGCGCAATCAGCATTGACCGGGACTGACCTTTCTGTGAAGAATGGGCGCCTGTGTCCGAGCAAAGCAAAGAAGCTGTGAACCTGAAGAACTCGATCCTGATGACGGTTGGGGGGCTTACTCTGGATCCGGTCACCAAGACTCCGATCGTTATCCTCAAAGACCGCGACAACAAGCTCAATCTGCCCATCTGGATTGGCTTGCTCGAAGCCACCGCCATGGCCACCGAACTCGAGGGCATCAAGATGGCGCGTCCAATGACGCATGACCTGCTGTTCAACCTGCTCGGCGAGCTTGGCGCGCAGGTGGAGAGCGTGCAGATCACCGAGCTCAAGGACAATACCTACTTTGCATTCATCCATTTGCGTGTGAACGGGGAAACACGCAGCCTGGACTGCCGCCCCAGCGACGCGATCTCCTTGGCTCTGCGGACGAAGAGCCCGATCTATGTCGACAAGAGCGTGATCGAGAGTTCGAGCGTCTTGCAGCAAGACGAAGAGGGCGGGGCGAACAACCTTTCCAACGTCTCGCGCGACAAATGGGCTGAGATCCTGGAGAAAATGGCGCCCGAGGATTTCAAGTATAAGATGTAGCTCTGCCTTGACGTTATCAGACGTCGCTAAGCTGGTTCACTGACTGTTTCTTTTTAGGAGGACGTTCCCCATGCCGCGTCAACGCTTTCAGCGTAAGGACCTTAAACGCCCGGATGAGTTTGTCACGGAAGGCTTACAGCTTCTTGAGTGGGCACGCGAGAAGCAGACTCTACTAGTCGGAATCGGTGCGGTGGCGGCACTCCTGGCAGTTGCTTTCCTCGCCGCTACTTCTTTGAGAGACGCCCGCATCAGGCAGTCCAGCGACGATCTGAGTGAGGCGTTGCAGGAATTGCAGGCCAAGCGCTTTGCCGAAGCCGCCACGAAGCTAACGGACGTGAGCAATCGCTGGCAGTCCACCGAACCCGGGCGTGCCGCGCGTTTGCTCGCAGCCGATGCCCAGATCCAAGCCGCTGCCTACGACGCGGCCGCAGGCTTGTTGCAGCAGTTTCCAGATAAAGAGAGCTTGCCATCCTATCTGCAGCAACACGCCGCGATCACGCAGGCCAGTGCCGCCGAGGGCAAAGGCGACTTCGCCGGCGCCGCCGCACGCTTCGCTGAGGCGTCTGGCTTGGAGGGTCCATACACGGCTCTCGCTGTCTATGGCGAAGCTCGCTGCCGTGAGTTGTCCGGAGACAAGGAGCAAGCCCGCAAACTCTACGAACGGCTGACGCGAGAATTTCCAAGTTCCTCAGAGAACGAGATGGCGACAACCAAGCTTGATGCACTGAAGGGCTAGAACCTGGATTTCAGGACATCGCCTGAGCTTCGGTTTACATAATATATCTTATCGGACGTTGCGTGCGGGTTTAGCCCTGTGGCTTCTCGCGCTGAGCGGCTGCGCACCTACTAAACCCATGCGCGTTTCCTTGCGCAGGCTCCGGGCTGGCAAACACGCTTGCCGGAACCGCAAAGCAAGCTGGATTTGGAGAGCCTGAGCTCTCTGCGCCGTGAGCTTGCGGCAGAGCTTTCCAGCTTCGCGCGCTCGACATTCCCCGAGGAAGAGGCACGATTGCAAACGGCACAATCGAGAGGCGCGGCTGCGGCTGCAGCTCGTTATCGCATGGAGGTGCGCTTGGCCGCACTCCTGCGCCTAGAGACGTTGCTCACCGATATTGCCGGGCGACAGTATCTGCGGACGCGGGCGTCCGACGCGGATCGCCGCCGATTCGACGATCTACAAGCCTGCGAAGATCTCCATCTGCCGGTTGCGGAAGTGCCCACCGCGGTCGAAGCTACGGCAGACTTTCCCGCTTTCGCCGCCGACACCAAGGAAGCCCAGGCCGCCCTCCCCTCGTTCCTTGGCATTCAATTTCGCGATCTCGATCAAACTCGCCGCCAATCGCTGGCTGCTCCAGAAGGTGCCGCCAGTGTCCTAGCCGTGCTTCCCGATACGCCCGCGGCCAAGGCCGGACTGCAAGTTGGGGACATTCTCCTCGGCGCCAATGGCCGGTCGTTCTGGCGCAGCAATGAAGTGCGCTTGTGGTCGATGCTGGCGCCGTCCGGGCACACCGCGATACTTAAAGTATTACGTGAAGGTCGTAAGCAGACCGTGCGCCTGACTCCATCCCCGTATCCAATGCACTGGCCTGAGTTGCCGGGTCCGCCGAAAGTCGGGACCACGGCCCCTGCCCTGCGCAGCGTCGCCTACCGTGGCTCGCTGCCGGCATCCACCGGCCGGCCTCGCCTGCTGTTTTTCTGGGCCACCTGGTGCGCCATCTGCAAGACCGCTCTTCCGGAGCTGCTTGCCTACGCGCAGCAATACGACACGCCGATCATCGCAATCACCGACGAGCCCAGCGAAATCCTCGACAAATACTTCAACTCCATGCACGACCCCTTCCCGCCGATTGTCGCCATCGACTGGGAACGTCGCGATTTCAGCAACTACGGCATTAGCGGTAGTCCGAGCTTCGTGCTGATCGATGCCGAGGGCCGCATCCAAAGCATTGCCGCAGGGTACTCGCGGGTGCGCGGCCTGCCCTTCCCAGACTGGAAATGGAAGAGTGAGTAGAGCGCCTCGCCCTTCCAGGAACATTCTAGGAAAGGTTCTGTACACGTCCGTGTAGGTCACCTTCCCTGCGGTCGAGGTCGTTGTCGGAGTCGGTGTCGATGCCATTTTCAACCGTGGTCTTGCCAACCCGGGTTGCTGCCGATTCCAATTCCGCCCCCGCTCTGGTGGCAGGGATATCGGAGCCGAGACTCCTAAACCTGAAAACCTCAGTTCAATTACCCACATTCTCGCAACGGCACACTGAGACGGCCTTCGAGACGCGCGGCTTTGCACGCCAAATCGTTCTTACAGCAGACGCGGGCCGAGGGCGGCCCGTCTCCAACTCAGATTCATCAATGTTTACAAACAATGGAGACGCCCCCTCGACTGGGCTCGGGACAGGCGCGCCCTCGCGGCGCATGAGCCGGATTGCCTGCCCAAGCGACTTGGCGTGCGAAGGCGAGATGCGGCCTGAAGCGATGGCCGCTCCTCAGGCCGAACGGAAACTTTGTTTACTGAGCCCCGCAACCGTTCGCGCTGAGGAGCCGCCTCCTGAGTAGCGAAGCGTATCGAAGGATTTTGGCGGCGTCTCGAAGCGTGCGTCCAGTTGACGTCCACCCCAACTGAGGTTTTCGGGCTTAGCCGCACACCATCGTCGACTGCTTACCTCGGCAGTTTGGTGCCGCCGCCTGGGGCGCATTGAAGTGCACACTGGCGCATTCGGCAGCATCGCCAAAGCCGATGGAAAGATCGTTCGCACCCAAGGACGGCACGGATGCTGCCGCGCGCATCCGCACCACAAAGCTCACGTGACCGGGCTGCATGGCAGAGCGATCTACGATGTCGATGCGCCGGATGCCGCCGTGCTGTCCACTGGCATCATTGAAGCGCCAGCGTGTGCCCGCTGGGTTGCTCGACCAACCTTGTCCACCGGGGACGCTCAGATCGAAGACGCCATCGATGGAAACACGCACTCCGTTGATGACCGGCGCCACGCTACTCCACGGCTTGGGGATCGTCGCTTCGCCACGGACGACGATACTGCCGGAACTTGCCTTTGCGCGCAGGCCTCCGTTGACGATGGCGATACCACTGCCACACACCGCACTACCTGTCGTCGGCGTCAGCGTCGGCGTTGCCGTTGGTGTGGAGGTTTGCGTCGGAGAGTTTGTCGGTAGCGGAGTGCCCCCTGGATTCTGTTGCTTCCAGGTGGCCAACAAGTCGTGCAAGGCCTGCGGCTCGTTGGTGGGCGGCGGCGAGTTGGTCTGGCTCAAGGTATTGATGCCATGACAGCTCGTGCACACGCGGATCTCGCCCTTCTGGAAGCTAAGCCAGTTGCGCTCGCGTACGATGCCGTTGCCGTCGTCGTCGGTGAGTTGCCAGGTAAGCGCTCGTTGCGCCGGTACCAACGCAGCCATGGACCCATCTAGGCCCAGAGCCACCGCTCCACTCGGGCCGTCTGGGTCCTGCGAGACTCCCGCTTCATGCATCGGGCGTGGCAACAATCGCCGACCACTGGGTGAATTGGGATTGCCGTAACCGCGCAGAGCGTCCCCTTGAAAAATCTGCAAGTAGCTCACGTCGTACACCTGCCCGGATGCGGCAATCGAACTGGTTCCACCGGGAATCTGCAGGTTGAATGGCTGCTGCACATCGGCACGGTCGCGTTGGGTGACGTTACGGCTGACAATCAATGCCAAGCCGTTGTCGCGCAGAAAATTTTGGAACGTCGCTACGTCCACGCCCTCGTCGTCGAATACGCTTGCCTCGATTGCCGGCAGTGTCGCCTGGCGG
>CAZGSN010000570.1:0-4750 GCA_964528465.1 uncultured Binatia bacterium (SeqCode) | reverse complement strand
CTTGTGTCTTGGTGGTTATCCTTCCGGCACGAGCGACAGCCAAGCATCCAAGACACCCAGACGCCCCTCGGAAGCCGCGCATCTGTCACACCGGCGCGATGCACGCGGGCGAGTCATTCCGCGGCGAATTGACCACTCTCGACACCTCGTAAGCGTCAAGCTCGCCGGCAGGACACGGCGCAAGCATCTCCCCCAGTTCATCCAGATCGACATCCTGCTGCAGCCAACGCTCGCGCACCGCATCTGCCAGAATGACCGGCATGCGGTCATGGATCGTCGCCATCAGCTCGTTCGGTGCGCAGGTGATCACCGCCGTGGTCGCCACCCGCCTGCCCTGGACCTCGTGGTCGGCCGACCAGATCCCGGCGAGCAACATCGGCTTCCCCGAGCGAAGATGTATGAAGAGCGGCGTCTTCACCTTCCCATCTTTGCGCCACTCGTAAAAACCGTCGGCGAGGATCCAGCAGCGCCGCCGTCGAAACGCCGCGTGGAACATCGGCGACTTCGCCACCGTCTCGGCGCGCGCGTTGATAGGCTTTGCCGAACTCGCAAACGGTGGATGGAAACCCCATTTCATCGGACCCATGCGCAGCTCGCCCTCGGCCGATACGACCGCCTCGACGTTTTGGCTTGGAGCAATGTTGTACCGTGGTGCAGGGACCACGTTGACCATCGACGCGATGCCGAGCTCCTCGGCGTAGTGCCGGATCTCCTTGGTCCGGGCAATGCGGCCGCACATAAAACGCTGTCTATCACGGGCTGGGGCGCAGGCTAGCTCTAGCGCGTCAGCGAAGTCGCGATGGAGCATAGACACCCACGGGAGTCCTCCTCGGTCGAGACGGACCAGTACGCGGATACTGAGGCGACAGAGCCCATGGCGGAAGTGCCCACCATGCCATGCACCGTGCAGCCGCCTGACGCCCGCGCCCGGCCCGCAGGTCCCGACAATCGACCAGCGGTGCTAGGAAACTCCAACTCGGGAACGGGTGATGCTGAACGGGCGGAGAACGATGGCGTTCGGTGGAATTCGGTGGCTGGTCGCCGAGCGGCATCGTGGCTAAATTTGCAGCATGATGGAGGCTGCGCAGATAGCAGACATCGCCAGCGACGCGGCAAGAGCCACTCTACCTAGAAAGACGGTTGAGAGGGTGATTAGCGAGCCGGTGTCGGACTCTGAGGGCAGAGATGCGTTGCGGGTGACGATAGTGATCGCCCCCAACTCCGTAGCCAAGCTGACGGGCGACGCGTTGCTGGACACATTGGTCCGAATACAACGAGACTTGCAGGAAGCCGGCGAGGAACGCGTCGCGATCATCGAGTACGCTACCGAGGATGAGTTGAAGGAAGATGCCGGTCCTTAATCCGGAGCACCCCTTCGCAATCAGCGACCTTTCCATGGGTCTCGGCCTTTTCTGTGGCTGGCGCAAGGTGCACGTCCGCAGGGTTTGCGGATGCGAAGTTCACCGCGAACTATGCGTTTGCGTCGTTGCACTTGTTGCCGGCACAAGCGCCGACCTCGTGGCTGCCGCCGCCGCCATTTCCCTTTTGCTCTTGCACAACCTATAGAAGGCTCGTATTTTCCGACGGTTTCATATTGACTATTGGGCAAGAAGAAGAGAAAGAAGTGCGAACCTTGAGGCATGATGTGAGCAAGCACAGATTGAGAGAAGCGATTTTGATCGCACTCCTCGTCATTGGGGTGGTGGGGTCGGCGGAGCGGGCGATGGGACAGTTCTTTCTGTGCTCAGCCGGTCCGAATGATGGGGGCACCTGCGAAGCTGACGAGGATTGCGTCCCCGCGCAGGGCGGCGCTTGCGTCGTCATGCAGGGCGTCTGCGATGGGGGGAGCACCGATGGTTTTCCCTGCGACTGCCCCGCCGGCGTATGCCAAGCAACGCCGGTATGCAGCGCCGACCCAAGCTTTGGGACCTGCCGTGGCGGCTCGTTCAGCACGGAGTGTTGTGATCCTGTAAATTTCAATTGTGAGGATAACGCCCCGTGTCGCGGTAGCCAGAAAATCTGCTGCTCAGGGACAGATAAGGGATTTCCCTGCCTCGACAACAGCCAGTGCACAGGGGGCGGAACCTGCGTTTCCACCGGTCGCTTTTGCTCCGGTGGTGATTTCGACTCCTTGACCTGTTGCGACAACACCGACTGCGGCAGCGGTGGAACCTGTATTGGGGCAGTTGCGGAACCAACCGATACGCCGACGCGTCCAATCGCCACTTCCACCCGCACCGTTCCTGGACCTAGCCGAACACCAACAGCCCCGCAGCCCTCGCCGACCGGGACCCTCCCGACAGCAACAGCAACACGAGTTCAGGAAAATACTCCAACGCGGACAACGACGCGTGCTGCGGATGTCACCTTGGTAAAGAAGATCGGTGCGGACACGAGAACCATTGAGGTTTCCGACGGTTCTTCGCTGCCCGCTTCCGGCACCATTCTCATCGACAACGAGCGCATTCGTTACACCGTACGCAACGGCAACTTGTTGGGCGGGGCGTTCCGCGGCGTCGATGGGACATCGAAAACCGACCACTTCCCAGGTGCCATTGTTCTCCCGACACTCGCTTTCACGCCAACTCCTGTCACCCGTCCGCCCAACCAGAGAGTCGGAGCCGAGGCGGGGGGGGCTTGTTCTCTTACGCCCCAAGCCGGCGGGACCGGGTGGTGGTTACTAATCCCGCTCGTCGCTACCGCGGTTCGCTACAGAAAACGGCACTAACCGGACCAGGTCCGTATCGACTCGCTTCGCACGCTGGCTTAGCCCGTGTTGCGGCCGCTTCCGATACCGATTCCAACCCCGATCTAGTTGCAGGGGCTGTGCAGAGGTTCCATAGGGAACCTCTGCACAAGTCGTGCACGCTTCGCGGTACATCGTTCGGAGCCCGCGTTTTCGCTCGAGCGTCACCCCGGCGAAAGCCGGGGGCCAGTGGCGAAAAGCCAGTATCCGCAGGCCGTTCCAGCACTGGATCCCGGCTTTCCGAGACTGTCGTAATAGTTCCCAATTTTCCTCAGGCTGCCTGTCTCAGCCCCAAATCAGCATCAACCCCAACCCGTTTGGTTATTCGTGCTTCAGCCGCCTGTGTGGACGACACCCGTCGTAGACGGCGCAGGTAGGCCAAAATTACGGTTACAAGCGCCTCTGGGCCTCGCCCAATTGCCCACTTCAGATTGTAGGCAATGCAGTGCAACGCGAACTCTAACCCGACCCCGGATCGACCGCGTCGCCGAAATCGTCGCAGCCCCTGTCTCCACCCCAACTCCGCAAACACTCTCTCCACGATCTCCCGCCGCTTGCGGTACTGTCGACGCGCCCTCCCTTGCCCCATCACTTCTTCCATCGCCTCTTTGAGCTCGTCCACTTCCAAGCGCACAATCACTCGCCCGGCCTCGCTCTCGGTGCATTGCGACCGCAGTGGACACCCCACGCATTGCTTCGTCTTGTACTTTCGAGCCCGTTGCCTGGTCCCCGAGTGCACGTACTCCGCCCCCGGCTCCATCGTGTGCCCTGCCGGACATCGGTAGCAGTCACCGTCTCGATCGTAGACAAACTGTGTCTTGCCAAACTTTCCCTGATTTCCCCGCCTCTGCCATTGCTCACCAAGTGTCTTGCCCGATGGGCAAAGGATGTTGATCCCCCGCTCTAGCGCTTCGCTCAGCACTATCTCGTTGTGGTACCCCGCATCGAGCAACGCCGCCTCCGGATTGGCTCCAAATACTTCGTAGTGTTGGTCGAGCAACCCTGCCACGGCAGCCGACTCACTGCTCGGCTCCACCTCCTTCCCGATGATCAGCCCGCTTTCATGCACCAAAATCGATGGCTTGTACCCAGGCCGAAACCGCCCATCCTTACACTTCTGCGGCACTGCTTCCGGTTCCACCGGCGTCACCACCGAGGCTTTATCTGCCTCTTTCGCCCCCTTGTCCTTCTTCTGCTTCGCCCGCTCACGCGCCACTTCCGCCACTTCCGTGGCCGCTCTGGCTCTCTCCTTCAACTCCTCGTCCTCGGGCTTTTGCTCTGCCGCCGCCTTCGCCTTCTCCGCTACCTGCTCCGCCGCCTCCCGGCTCAGCAGCTCGAAGCGGCTCGCGCTCGCCTCTACCACCGTCCCGTCTCCTGCTACCACTCCTGCTTGGATCTTCTTGCGCGTCACCAGTCCGCGTACCAATTCCTTGAAATACTCCTGCGTAATCTGCCCCCGGTGGCGCTCTAGAAAATCCCCGATTGTGCTGTGGTCTGGCTGGTTCCCTCCACACAAAAGCCATGCACCTACATCCGTCACTGCCAGCACTTCGAGTTCCCGCAATGAGTGCTTCCCCTGCAGCACTCCGTACACGACTAGCCCCATCATCATCCGCGGGTGATACGCCGGGCGTCCGCTTCCAAGGTAGTTCACCTCCAGCATCCCGAAGTCGACCTCCTGCAGCTCCTTGCGCAGCTTCACCACCCAGCCCGCTCCGCGCTTGTTGAGGTACTCATCCAGCCGCTCTTGGCCCACAAAGAGGTGCCAAGGCGTCGCATCCAAAAACAGCGTCCCCCCAACCCGTTTCTTCTTGGGTCCGCTACTCTCTTCTCGCGTCTTGTTCTCGCCTGCGAATCCCAGGCTTCCCTGGGCCATGTTCGGTACTTTTGTCTGTCGGCGCCGCATTTCCGCCCCTCCTCCCTGCCACCGACAACTCTAGCAGATCGCGGTGAACCGTTCTGCGCAGTGACTCTGCTTTCTAGAGAAAATCGACAGTCTCTTTC
>CAZGSN010000569.1:0-2570 GCA_964528465.1 uncultured Binatia bacterium (SeqCode) | reverse complement strand
GCTGGAAGCGGCCGACCTGCCGCGACTCGATGGCGATGGGGAGCGACTGGCCACATCGCTGGCTGGATCGCAGCTCTTGGAGGTATTGTTCGGCGATGCGCCACATCTAGCAGAACGGATGCGACAGGCAGCGCGACGCGTCGACTATGCACCGTTCTTTGCCTGGATGGAGCCGGTGCAGGGCCTATACGAAGTGCTTAGCGAGCTGCGGCGATGCTACCGACTGGGAATGGCAACCAATCGAGGGGCGACGGTGCCCGAGGTTGTCGAGCGCTTCGGGCTGTCTGCTTACTTTGAAATTGCCGTAGGGGTGTTGGATGTGCCGCGACCAAAGCCCTATCCGGACATGCTGGAGAAGTGCCTCGTCCACATGGATCTACCAGGGCCGCAGGTCGTCTACGTTGGCGACTCGCCTAGTGATCGTGAGGCCGCCGAGGCCGCCGGTGTGCGCTTCGTGGGTGTCGGCGACCGCACCGGGGCCGTGCAGCGCATTGACGGGCTGCGCGAGCTTGGTCGAGCCCTGGCGGTGTTGTCGCAGGACTGAGTCCGCACGCTGGACGCCACTCCCATTCCTGCAACGAGAGCGTGGCCGTGAGCACCGAGGTTCGCGATTGCGATTCTGGCAAGCTCCTTGCGAAACACCGCAAAAGGAGGTTCGTATGACGACAATTTCCACCGTGATGGCGACACAACTAGTAACCGCAGAGGCGCACGAATCGGTAACCGTTGTGGCCAAGCGCATGGCGGATAACGGTGTCGGGGCTGTGTTGATTGTAGACAAGGAACGTTTGATCGGAGTGGTTAGCGAGCGCGATTTGCTGACCCGCGTACTCGCCAAGCACTTCGATGCGGATACGACAGGGGTTGGAGATATTTGCACACCCGCACCAGCGACACTCGACACTGGGCAGTCGCTGAAAGATGCGCTGGGGATTTTTCGGATGCGCAAGTTCCGGCACCTGCCGGTCGTCGATGAGAAGGGAAAGCCAGTTGGGCTAGTCTCGACGACGGACTTGCACGCTTACCTCTTGGATGAACTCGAACGTTTCGTTGACGACTTGAAATACAAGAAGCTGTTGGCCGACGGGGTCGATCCCTACGATCATTTCGGAGGGCAGTACGGCCGCTGACTTGAGCCGGTAGTCGAACGTGCCAGGCCACAATTGCGAAGGCTCACCTCGTTCCCAGGCTCCCGTCTGGGAACGCCCTGGGTCCGAGGTTCTGTCTTCTGAGGCAGGAAGTCGACAGTTCCAGGAGCCGCCACGATCACCTCCTACGGCGCGACTCAGAAACTGCGCAGCACCAGTACGATCAGCCACAGCGGCGCTAGGAACAGCATGGCGCTAGCCGCAACGAGCAGACTGCCGGCGATACTCCAGAGGGAGAACGCAAGGAAATCCCAACCACTGGCGATGGGTGGTGCAGCCTCCAATCCAAGCTCTCGCCGCGCTTCGCCGATACGACGATCGAGCAGCGACTCGTCAAAGGTTTGGCCGTAGAGGGACCTGCACACCCGACCTCGCCGAAACGCGGCAAAGAGGCGGCGTGGACCAAGCAACAGTCCGACACCAAGCGCCTGCAGGTTGAGGAGCCAAGCCGCATGATGGCGGCCACAACCTGCAGCAATTTCCCAGGCGCCGATTTCGGCTTCGCCAGTCCATGTCGTCTCATACTCCGTGAGCACGTGGTGTAGGTCATGAAGTCGGACCGCACGCACACGCGCCTCGGTGTTGCGGAAGTAGATCGGTATCGGTCCGGCCTGCAGCTTGACCCAGCGATCGTTGTAGCCACCATCGCCGAAGCCATTGTCGGCGAAGTATTGGGCTCGGCCATCGCGTAAGGTCAGCGAGTCGGCGTAGGGCATGGTTGCTAGCGGCGCCGGCCGTAGACGGCGGCCTCAGCGGAGAACACGCGCGACCAGAGAGTCCTGCACGCTGCTGCGAACGTCGGATCGGTCGTCGATGTTGCCGTGCTGGGCTCCAGCACTACTGAGGTTGACGTCGATGTTGGCACCCGCCACCGACGTACCCATGGGAATGAAATTTCGCTGGTAATAGTTCACGTGGTACTGCGTGAAAATCGGCAAACGGGATTCGGAATTGAGATCAATGTCCGAACCGTTTCGTACCCCGTCGATATAGGCTGTAAACGGAACGGCATAGTAGCCGATGCTGGCGCGGTTGCTGTCGAGCCGCTCCACCAAGTCGAAGGTCGAACCGCCGCCGTGGCTGTAGCCATAAACGGCGATTGCGCTAACGCCGCGATCACGAACGGCGCGCACCGCTTCGTTGTAGACTGCCCCGTAGCCGTCACTGCCAACGTCGTCCTCATCGTAGATGTGCACGTCATACCCGAGTGCGTAGAGATTCCCACCAATCACGAAGACGCCGTGGTCTGAGTTGATCGGGTTGCTTGGCTCTTGGTTCTCTCCGCCGAGAGCCAAGACGATACTAGTGAAGCTGTAGAAATTGACTCGATCCGTGTCTTTGGTGGTGCCATTGCTCGTGCGGCGCACCCTGAGTTCCAGGGACGACGTCCCCGCGGCGGTGCATTCGACCCAAACCGTTCTC
>CAZGSN010000568.1:0-1818 GCA_964528465.1 uncultured Binatia bacterium (SeqCode) | reverse complement strand
CCCGCACGAGCGTGTCGCTCGTGATCCGCAGTCCCTTGATCCGCTCGACCAGCTTGCGCATGGCGTCCACTTCCGCCGCTCGCTTGGCCATCAGTCTTGCCTGGGGGCCAACCTGCTTCCAGATTGCAGGTACCATCGGCTCCGGGAGACTCATGCCTTCCGGCGCGGGCAGATCCGGCGACTCGGGAGGAAGGTCCGGGCGCGGCGCGCCCATGCCGATGGCTTTCACAACATCCGTCTTGATGTGCTTGGTGATCTGCTCGAAGTCCGTCGCCTTGAGCGTATTGCCCTTGTAGTGCCGCGTGTGCAGCGACTTCAGCTCCTCGATTACTTTCGCGACCGTGACTTCGCCCTCAATCGTGCATACCAGGTCGGAATCCCACTTGGCCTTGCCGAGCCGCACGCCGCGAATGAACGTGTCCATCTCGGCCTGGATGACGTCCGACTCCGTCACAAAGTCCTTGACGTAGGTCTCCGACGTAATCTGCAGCCCTCTCACGCACTCCGCCAGCTTCCGATAGCAGTCAGCTTCCGCCGCCCGTTTGGAGAGCAGCTTGTTCTGAGCCATTTTTGCCGCTTCCGCGGCGTCCTGTGCCGTCGCCGCCACGGGGGCAAGTGCGACGGCTGCCAACATCACGCTGATCTGTCCCAATCTCATAGCTCTTTCCTTTCCGTTCGTGCCGGCCCTTTCCGTAGCAACGCTGCCACGCCGCCGGACCGGCAGTCACTAAAAAGACGCGAGGTTCAACTCTTCATGTCCGAAACACGCCGCACAGCCGCCTCGTACATTTCCTCTTTGCTGTCGTACGATGCAGCCTGCTTGTAATACTTCCGAGCTTCGTCGTAGCGGTTCAGCTTCTCGCAGCACACGCCTGCGCCGAAGTACGAGTGGTGATCCGAATCCTGCTCGGCAATGGCCGCCTTGAAGTGACCCAGCGCCGCCTCAAAGTCCTCTGCGTTAATCGAGCGGACGCCGGCCTTGCTCTCGTCGCTCTTGCCGGCCTTCACCACCACCTCCGTCTCGGTCTCCACCGGCAGGAACTTGCCGAGGAACCGATTCACGTGGGCCGACACCATTTCACCAATCACCTGGTCCCGAGGGTTCATGTCCGCCTCGGTCTTGCTGGATCCGAACAGGAAGCTGGTCTTGTTCCGCTCGTGCTCCTGGCTCGGCAACGACGTGTAAGCGATCAGAATGTCGTTGGTGGCCGGATCCTTGAGCTGGAACTGGCACTGTACCGAAATGTTCCGCGATTCCTTCTCCACTTCCTCGGTCTGCATCGAGCCGCCGCCGCCGCCCCAGCCATGGCCGCCGCCGCCGAACAGGCTCGCCGCGCTCATCGTCCGGCCTTTGCCCTTCTGCTTGTCGATCTTGACCGTTACTTTGCTCGTCAGGATGGCCGTCGCGCCCTTCAACTGCGACGAGGCCACGGCGTCTCCGGTATCCGTGATGCCGGCAGCCGCCAGATCCTTCTCCTCCATGGTCTCCTTCAGGTGCTGGCGATCCACCACGCGCAGCGGAACACTGTGCTTCTCCGCAGCTTCCTGGAAGTAATGCTCCAGGATGTCCGCCGTCATCTCGCCCCACTTGGCCTCATCGTTCCCGCCGTCACCCGCTCCCGTGCCCTCGACCTGCGTCTTCACCGCGCGGATCGCGATGTCCATGTGACTTGGATCGAGCGTTCCCTTCGGCTGAGAGACCATCCGGAAGGACACGCGTGCCTCCGGTGCCTTTCCTCCGCAGCCGGTTCCGGCCACCAACATTGCCAACACAACCACTACACTCACACGACTCATTACCAATTTCTCCTTGCTGGA
>CAZGSN010000567.1:0-1588 GCA_964528465.1 uncultured Binatia bacterium (SeqCode) | reverse complement strand
GCCGCAAGTAGTCGGCATGACGATTCCACGATGGCAGGTTGGCCCACGCCTGTTCCTGCTTCTCGTGGTCGTCGACCGAGGCGAGCACCATCAGGCAGTCCAGACTGATCTTGTCCTCACGGAATAGGGCCATCAGCTTGGTGAATCGCCCCGGGTTTCGAGGAGGCCGGTTGGTTTAAGTTAAGACTGCGGTCTCTGTCTTCTCGGCGAGTTGCCGGAAGTAGTTTGCCTCAGCTTCGGCCGGTGGAATATAACCAATCGGCTCGAGCAGTCGGGTGTGGTTGAACCAGTGCACCCATTGCAGGGTGGCCAACTCAACCGATTCCCTGTTCTTCCAGGGCGCGCGGCGGTGAATCAGCTCAGTCTTGTACAAGCCGTTGATGGTCTCGGCCAGTGCGTTGTCGTAGCTGTCGCCACGACTGCCCACCGACGGTTTCACGCCAGCCTCGGCCAGCCGCTCGGAGTAGCGGATGGACAGGTACTGAGCGCCTCGGTCCGAGTGATGAACCAAGCCGTTGGCATCGGGCCGCCGTTCGTACAAAGCCTGCTCCAGCGCGTCGAGGACGAAATCGGTCTGCATGGTGCGACTGACGCGCCAGCCCACGATGCGCCGGGCGAACACGTCGATGACGAAGGCGACATACAACCACCCCTGCCAAGTCGAAACGTAGGTGAAGTCCGACACCCACAGCTCATTGGGGCGGCGGGCCTTGAACACCCGATTGACCCGGTCCAGTGGGCAGGGCGCCGAGGCGTCGGGAAGCGTCGTGCGGACCTTCCTGCCACGACGTACCCCCTCAAGCCCCAAGCGCCTCATCAGCCGCTCGACCGTACAGCGGGCCACCCGGATGCCCTCACGGTTCATCTGCAGCCAGACCTTGTCTGCACCATAGACCTGCCAGTTGGCGTGCCACACGCGCTGGACCTCGTTTGCCAGGCTGTCGTCTTGCCGCGCGCGGCGACTGCGGAGCTGCGGGTTGCGTCGGCGTGCCGCATGGCGCCAGTAACAGGACGGGGCCATCTGCAAAACCCGGCAGATGGGCTCGACCCCGAACGTGTGACGGTGTTGGTCGATGAAGTGCTTTAGCTCTTCAAACGGCGGTCGAGCTCCGCCTGGGCGAAAAACGCGCTCGCCGCCTTGAGGATGTCGTTGGCACGGCGCAACTCCTTGTTCTCTCGCTCCAGTTGCTTGAGGCGCTCGCGCTCACTGCTCGTCAGCCCATCGCGCTGGCCACCGTCAATCTCCTCGCGCTTGACCCAGTCATGCAGGGTCTGCGGCACGCAGCCAATCTTGGGGGCGATCGATTCAATCGCCGCCCACAGCGAGGGGTACTCGCCTCGGTGTTCCTGCACCATGCGCACAGCGCGCTCACGCACTTCCGGTGAAAACTTCGATGATTTGTTCATGGCTCCATCTTCTCAAGAGTTGGAGCCTCCTCAAAACCCGGGGCGATTAATGGGCGAAACCGTCGCCAGCTTCATGCGGCGCTTGACCACCAGCGGCGTGACACCGAAGGCGGCAGCCACGTCCTCGACCGACTTGCCTTGCCCGATCAGCTTGGCGAAGGCGGCGAACTCGTCTGCGGGA
>CAZGSN010000566.1:0-11558 GCA_964528465.1 uncultured Binatia bacterium (SeqCode) | reverse complement strand
CGACCTCCGCGGTTTCTCCGACCTACAGCCTACGGTCTACAGTCTACAGCCTGCGCGGCCTGCTCAATCGAGCGGGGACCATCGGTACGTATCGGCTATCTGATCGAGAGAACTTGGTTGCGGCCAAGAGGCCGCGCTACGGGATATCGAAGGATGTCTCCCATGAACGCCGCTAGACATGGAGCCGGCCCATCGCCGGCCGTGCATCGAGGGTGGATTTGGCTAACCTCGCTGCATGCAGATTATCTTGGCGCCTATGGAGGGGCTGCTCGATGTTGTCCTGCGCGATCTGTTGACGCGATGCGGTGGCATTGATCGCTGCGTTACCGAGTTCATTCGCGTCTCGGGCGGGTTGCTTCCCTATCGTGTTTTCTTGCGGGTTGTCCCGGAGCTGTCGCATCAGAGTCGGACCCCAAGCGGCGTGCCGGTGTGGCCGCAATTGATGGGCTCGGATCCCGTGTGCCTGGCGGAAAATGCAGCGCGACTTTCCGAGTTGGAGCCAGCCGGCATCGATCTGAACTTCGGCTGTCCGGCGCGTACGGTAAATCGGCACCGTGGTGGCGCAGTCTTGTTGGATGAGCCGGATCTCATCGGCGCGCTCGTGGGTGCGGTGCGCCGTGCGGTGCCAACGACCATTCCCGTCTCGGCCAAAATGCGCCTTGGCTATCAGGACCGCATGCACATGCTCGAATGCGCACACGCGATCGCCGACAATAGTGCCGCCACTCTTGTCGTGCACGCGCGCACCAAAGCCGATGGCTACCGCCCGCCTGCCTACTGGGAGCACATCGCGGCAATCCGCGCGGCCGTGGACATTCCCGTGGTTGCCAACGGCGAGATCTGGACCGCGGCCGACGCCGCGCGTTGTCGGGCCATATCGGGCTGCCAGGACTTGATGCTCGGCCGCGGTCTGGTGAGCGATCCTGGACTTGCACTCGCCATCAAAGGCCAGGGCTACCCAGGGCTCTCCTGGCAGCAGTTAATGCCCTTGTTGGCCGAGTTCTGGCGCCAGGTCGTAGCCCGTACACAGCCACGCAATCGTGCTGGGCGTATGAAGCAGTGGCTTCGCTACCTGCAGCGCCGCCACCCGCAGGCGGAAGCCGCGTTTGCCGCGCTGCGCCAAGTCGACGACCCGCAGGACATCGAGGGCCGCTTGTTTGGTGGCAGGATGCTTTTCGATCGGCCCTCCGCGCAAGACTCTGTGTTCTTGCACACAGCCTAGACGCCAGAGTCAGGAAGGACTCTACAGTCCAGGGCCACGGCAAAGTCGCTCTCGGGGCATTCCATCTGACGCGCCGCGAGGGCGCGCCTGTCCCGAGCCCAGTCGAGGGGGCGTCTCCAGTGCTCGTGTTCCTTGCTTTTGGAGACGGGCCGCCCCGGCCCGCGTCGGATGGAACCCAGGGCAAGCTCCGTCGACGACTTTGCCGTGGCGTTGCTCTACAACCCAATCAGGCTTGCCAACTTTTCGCGATGGTGGACCGGATCCCCGAACAACAAGCTGCTGCTCTTGGCGCGCTTGAAGTACAGGTGCGCGCAGTGCTCCCAGGTGAAGCCCATGCCGCCGTGGATCTGAATGTTGTCGGCGGCAACTTGGAAGTAGGCTTCGGAGCAGTACGACTTTGCCATTGCCGCGGCCGTGGCCAGTTCCTCGTCATTCCCTTCGGCGGCGCGAAAGACGGCGTGGTAAGCCGCAGACTTTGCCGATTCGACAGCAACCAGCATGTCGGCGCAGCGGTGCTTGATTGCCTGAAACGAGCCGATCGCTCTGCCAAACTGCAAGCGCGTCTTGGCGTACTCGGTGGATAGCTCCAAGCAACGCTGGGCTCCGCCCGCTTGTTCCGCAGTCAGGGCAACGACGGTCAAGGTCAAGACCTTGTCGAGAATCTTGCTGAGGTCACCGGCGACACCAATGCGTTGGGCTCGCACCTTGTGAAAGCGCATGCTGGCGAGCTTGCGGGTAAGGTCGAGCGTCGGCAGCAGCGACCGTTCCACCCCGTCCGCGTCGCCGCGGATCTGGAACAGCGAAAGGCCTTGCGCATCACGCGCTACCACTAGCAACACATCGGCTGTATGCCCATCGAGCACATAGGTCTTGGCACCATCGAGTAGCCAAGCATCGCCGCTTGCGGTTGCCTGCATCTTCACGGCTCTCGGCTCCCAGCCCTGCCCGGCTTCGGCATACGCCAAGGTTGCCGTGGCGCTGCCGCTGGCCAGGCGCGGCAAAAGCTCTGCCTTGGCCGCGTCGGTTGCTGCAAGCAGCAGTGCTTGTGTAGCCATGACAGCAGTCGACAAGAACGGCGCACACAAGAGCGCGCGGCCCATCTCCTCCTGGACAATGCCAAGTTCGACAAAGCCAAGTCCAGCACCGCCATGCTCTTCGGGAATGGTCAGACCTGGCAGGCCCATTTGCTCCGCCATCTGCGTCCACGTCTCGGCGTCGTAGCCACGTTCTGTGCTCATGGCCTTGCGAACAGCTTGCTCCTGCGACTTGTCCTCAAGAAACTTGCGGACGGTCTGGCGCAGCTCGTCGTGTTCGGGCGTAAATACAAAATCCATCGTTGGTTCCTTCCGTATTCCTGATCAGCAGCAGCAAGCGAAATGCGGTTCCACCACCCTCAACCGCGGGGAACATCCTTCCAGGGTATTCCCTTGTCCGTGCGTGGCTCTCCAGGCAGACCCAGCACGCGCTCGCCAAGGATGTTGCGCATGACCTCGGAGGTGCCACCTTCGATCGAGTTCGCCCGTGAGCGCAGGAACTGATACTTCGCCGTCAACGTTCGATCGAGGCGATCTTCGGCGCTGGGTCGTCGCAGTTCATAGCCGGGCTCGTAGAGCAGTGCTTCCGGACCGATCACGTCGAGGGAACACTCCCAGAGACGCTTGTAGAGTTCGGCTTGGGCAAGTTTACCGACCGAGCCTTCCGGGCCCGGATTACCCGAGCGTTGCGCCGCGCGGGCGCGCAGGCTGGTGAGGCGCAAGAGTTCGGAGTCGATGTAGAGCTTGGTGATGCGATCGCGCAGCACTGCTTCGCCGGCAGCCGACTCGGCGCCGTGGCTGCGCCCCTTCCATAGCGACATCAGCACGCTGATCGGTCCGCCGGCACGTTGCGTCGAGCCGCCACCCAGCGCTGTGCGCTCATTCATCAGTGTCGTTAGAGCAACCTGCCACCCCTGGCCTTCCTTGCCCAGCATCTGGGTGTGCGGGATGCGTACGTCGTTGAGGAAGACCTCGTTGAACTCGGCTTCGGCAGTGATCTGATACAGAGGCACGACTTCCACGCCCGGGCTCTTCATGTCGACCAAGAAGTACGACATGCCCTCGTGCTTAGGCACATCGGGGTTAGTGCGGGTTACCAACAGGCCCCACCGTGCCAAGTGGGCCAACGTCGTCCACACCTTCTGGCCATTCACTACCCAGGTGTCACCGTCGCGCACCGCACGTGTTGCCAAGCCGGCAACATCGGAGCCCGCGCTCGGTTCGCTGAACATTTGGCACCAGATCTCCTCGCCCGTGTAGCAAGGACGCAGCAGCGTCTTCTTCATGCTGTCGTTGCCGTAGGTGAGAACCGTGGCCGCGCCCATGCCGATGCCGATTGGATTGATGGCGAGATCGTCGTACACGGTCTTGCTCAACTTACGCAGCTCATCGCTAACGACGGCTTGCATCTTGGGATTCAGACCCAAGCCGCCGAAGCCTTCCGGGAAGTTGACCATGGCTAAGCCGTGGTCGAACTGCGCGCCACGGAAGGTGAACATGTCGACCTTGTCCGGATTCACCTCGGCTACCAGCTTGCGCACGCGCTGGCGCAGCTCTTCTTCACTCATCGTTACCTGCGAACTCATCGTGATTCCTCCTAGAGATGCGTCGTGACCAACGCCCGGTTGGCCGGCTCAAGAATTCAGAGCTGGAGATGCTAAACGAGATCCTGCCTCAGGCAAGAACCCCTGCGCGAGGACCACCGGCCGACAGTGGCGACAGCCAAATTCCTCGGAGCGCGTCCGGCAAACTAGGCCCAGATCCGGTGCTAACGTCCCCTTTGTCTTCGTTGGACGGCTTATCCCGAAACCGGGACGGCTTACCCTGGGGCTGGCGCGTCTGATTTCGGGAACGCTGCGCCCCGCACCAGCGAACCGTTGCACCGTGCACCTACAGATCTAGCGTTAGCGCCGGACTTCGGTTCGGCATCGGCCGTCGCAATACCAGCGCGATGGTGGTATGGGAGCACGAAGTGCTGTTGGACGATGGGATGTTGGTTGTGGTCGAATGCGTGTCTCAGTTGGTGGAAGAAACGCCTGACTTCAGGCGAAAGAAGCGACGCTACGACTGCAGGGAGGGGGCGCTTCGCCGCCCCGGCCGGCTAGTGCACACACAGGGGTTGATTTGAAATGTGTGGTATCGCGGGCATCCTCGGAGCCGACGTCGGCAACGCACCGGTACACGAGATGACGGTGGCCCTCCGGCATCGGGGTCCCGATCGCCAAGCATCGCTGTTGCTTCCGTACGCGCATGTTGGGGCGACACGCCTGCGGATCCGCGACCTTACTGCCGGTGATCAGCCGCTTGTCAGTGCGCAGACCGGTGTCGTGCTGCTGTTCAACGGCGAAATCTACAACTATTCGGATCTGCGGCGGCAGCTTGAAGCGCGAGGCCACCGTTTTGAGACGGCGACGGATTCCGAGGTCGTGCTGCGTGCCTACGAAGAGTACGGCCGGCGCGCCCTCGAGTTCCTACGCGGCATGTACGCGTTTGCGATCATCGATGGCACCCATGCTCTTCTTGCCCGCGATCCGCTGGGAATCAAGCCGCTCCACTACTGCCTGCTGAACGGCGGGCGCTCGCTCGCGTTCGCGTCCGAGATCAAGTCTTTGCTGCGCCATCCGGAGGTCCCAGCCGCAATCGATGTGGCGACCATGGGTGACCTGCGCGCGTTCGAGTATGTCGCAGACACTCGTGCGACGCTGTTTGCAGGCATTGCATGCCTCGAACCCGGTCATTGTCTCGACATCAGTTTGTCGGCATCGGGACTGGACATCCGCGAGTACGAGTCGGGCTCTTTGCAGGATCCAGGCGACCCGATCGAAGACATCGACGCCGCGGAAGAACATCTGGACGCGCTCCTTGATGCCGCGGTCCGATCACACCAAATGGCCGACGTGCCCGTCTGCCTCACTCTGTCGGGTGGCCTCGATTCGACGCTGCTCGCTCTCATCCTGCGGCAACAGGCTGGCACCGGAGTCGTCAGCTACGCGGTTTCCGATGATTCTGCTCACCTCGATTTTCCACAGGCGCAGAAGATGGCGCAGTTGCTCGGGTTCGAGCACCGCGGTGTCCTGTTCAAGTTCGAGGACTACCTGGCGGCAGTGGCACCGTCGATCGTTGCCGGAGAAACCTATTCCGACGATGTAGGCCAGTATTTGCTGTTTCGAGAGATTGGCCGTGAGTTCCGGGTGGCGATCAACGGCGAAGGTGCGGACGAGCTGTATGGAGGTTATCCGGAACACCAGTGGTCCAGTCGGTATATCGCGCGTCTACGTGAAGCACCGACATCGCTGCCCCTCACGGAGCGGGGTGCGATCGAACGTGAGCGATTGCTGGCCGGCCCGCCGATAGATGATGATCGTTGGATATTGGACCACTTGATGGGGGCGGAGTTGGCTGACCGTCATCTTCAGCCGCTCGACAAGCTCAGCATGGCCTCGAGTGTCGAGGTGCGCGTGCCCTACCTCGATTACGACGTTGCCGCCTACAGCTCCCATCTGCCGGCCCGCTGGCGCATCAATCGGACGCTCGGCTCGTTGAAGTACATCGTGAGGCGGGTGTTCCTGCGTCGCTGGCGATCCATGGATGTCGGATCGGGGCTGCTCGACGCCGTCCTGCGCGACAAGCGTGGGTGGCCCGACGCGCGGGAGGCCAGCAGGATGCGGTTCCACGCGCTCTGCGATCGCGTGTTGCCGGAACATTACTTCGAGGCCCATCCCTACCGGCAGTTCCTGTTCCACCCGGTGCAAGCGATCTGGTTCGATCTGTTTGAGTTCCTCTTTTGCCAGCATCGCGGTGTATTGCCGGAAGGCTTCGATGTGCTCGACTTCATCGCTGAGCGTGCGGATAAGACACGTTCGGACGTCGCTGCCGCCGCAACCGGTGTCTCCGCGGTGCTGGCTCTTCGTGCGGCCGCCGCGAGGGAATCCAGCGACCTCGGTCCGGCGGGGCAGTGCGTGGCGGATCGCCTATTCGAGATCGTGCGGGCAATTGGCAGTCAGGATCTGCAGACAAACGGCACCGAGTTGTGGTTCACATTGTCGGCAGAGCCGACCATTCAGCTCCGTGTGGGTGCCGATCCGACCCGTCCCTGTTACGACCGCTCCGCTAACTTCGCAATCTCGTACACGGGAACACAGTCCGAGGACCCATCGCCCGTGTTCGTGCGCGCGGTCGAGTCGATCAAGGCAATCGATGCCGCGCCGATGAGCGACGTGCCGATACAATTCGCGCCAGCGGCGGCTCACGTGGTTGGACGCTTGTCGGACCGGGCGGCTGGTGCGCAGCCGTCTCCCAGTTCGACCAAACGATGAGCTGCCGGTTCACCGCCGTCGCGATAGCCAGCGATCGCCCGTAGTCACGACCTTCGCAGGACCTTTACGCCAGCCTAGGTCCCCGGGGGGCGACGGCAATCGCTTGATTCGGGCCACTAGGACTTGTGGGGGGGACGGCCGACGGATGTATGCCCTGGCGCGGGCACTTCCTCTCCTGTGATGCGATACGCAGGGTTGAGTTCCTCAGACACCGAGTACACGGCGGCGCTGATGTAGTGACAGATGAAGGCGCGTCGCCAACGGTCGGCGCTACGGTTCGGAAGCGACCCGTGCAGGCTGTGCCCATGAAAGAGCAGTACATCTCCCGCTTTCATCGGCACTAGTACCCGCTCCGTATCGGGCGGCTGGATGAACTCGAGCGGAAAGATGAAATCGTGCGTTGGAATCTTGCGGCGCTCGACACTCGTCAAGTGGTGGCTGCTGCGCACCACGCTGAGTGCTCCGTTCTCGGCGTCAGCGTCGTCGACGGCGATGAAGACGCCTGCCAGTTCCGGGGGCTCCGTCGATAGGTATCCGGTATCACTGTGCAGCGCGAACCCGCGGGCACCGGGCGGCTTGGGATAGTACAGGGCACTGACCCCGAGCGGATCGCCGGGCCACAGGCATCGCAGCAGCTCTATGATGCGAGTGTCCAGCATCAACTTCCTAGTTGGAGGATCGAAGATGTGCAGGCGCAGGAGCCGCTCGATGCGGACCAGTTCGCGCGGCGACAATTCCGCTAGCGCGCCCTTGCCGAGCAACTCGTAGCCGTCGACGCCGTACTTGGCACGCGCTGCTGCCGAGGGCTGGCGCAAGTGGAAGACGTGCTCAGCCAAGGCGCGAAGCTCCGCGGGTGCGAACACCTGTGGGACAAGGACGAATCCGAGCTCGAAGAACTCCTGGGCGATGCGGTTTGGGACGGGGGAACTCCCCTGCCCATTTTCTCGGCCTCCATCAGGGCGGGCAACATCAGCAGTCATCGGCATTTCCCTTATTCCCGTGATCGACCGTAGCCGTGCTACCACCCAGCACCATTCGGCGTCAAGGAAGTGGCCGGCATGGTGTTGGCGGGGGCGAGCGTCATAACTGTTGGCTTTCATCCGAGATCCACGGCCTCACGGCCGCGGCTACTGTGTCTTCGCCAGCTCCCTCTAGCCGCGCGCGTGAGCGCGTGGATTGTGGAAGCTTGCCTCCCAACAAATTTGTCGCACACCCGTTGGCGGCCTGCCTGGCGCAGGCGTCGCGAAATGCGTGACCCATCCATGACCGGAACATTCCTTCTTGCAAGCGACGAGAGCCGAGTAACGCGCCACAGGTTCCGGTGATTCTTGCTTTGCCGCGGGGGGCGAGTAGACTGACCTTAATGCCAAATAGCTCAGGTATGCGCCGGTGACGCTGGAGAATTTGTGTTCGTCGATGGCTGCACGGGATAACTCCTACCCGCGTCTGATCCGTCGGATGCGAGAGCACCTCTGCTGATGGCACACCTACAACCGCAATCATTCAGTGATAACGGCACCGCCGATCGCAGGATCCGTTTGACCGCCGTGCGGGCGTTTACGCCGAAGACTGTGCGACTCACGGGCCGTCAGGTGCGCGACATCTGGGCAAAGCATTTCGAAAGCCGCGGACCGGGGCATCCGTACTGGTTGTATACCCACATCCCGTTCTGCCCGCAGATCTGCAATTTCTGTCAATGCAGCACCTCGCTACGTAAGTCGGACGCGCAAGTCGCCTCTTACCTCGACTGGATCGCGGGAGAGATCGAGTTCCTCGCCGAAGCTAGCCAGCCCGGGCTCGCCCATTATCAGTATGTCGGCGGAGGTACTCCGAACCTCCTCTCAGAGCCGCAGCTCGAGCGTTTGCTCGCAACGATTGAGCAGCACTTCCGCTTCACGGGCACGAGCCGGCGCACTTTCGAGTTCCTTCCGAGTTCGCTGCGCCCAGACACGTTGCCGCTGGTGCGGGAGCACGGCTTCAACCGTTTGAGCTGCGGTATTCAATCTTGGAGCGATCGGACCCTCAAGGCGGTAAACCGCTCTGGCCTCGGCCTCGACGAGATGGGACGTACTATCGAGAAGGCGTATGCCCTCGGTTTCGACGAAGTAAACGTCGACCTCATTTTTGGGATCGGCGGCGAATCTCTTGACGGATTCCTCGAAGGGCTTATGGAAGTGCTGGCGCTGAATCCGACCACGGTGACGGTCCACAACATCATCCCGACGGCCACAAATCCTGTGTTCTCCAGCGTCGAGGAAGAACTCGCGGCTTACGCTCGCTTCGAGGCACTGTCGCAAACGATGGGCGACGCCGTAGCGCGGCGGTTTCCGGACATCCAGTGGGTCCAGCAGCCGAACTGCTGGGTGGCGGTGGATCGGAGGTTCCGGCACAGTTCGAAGTTCAGCCCCTGGTACTACTCGGATAACGAGCGCCTGCACATCGACATGTTGAGCGTCGGCCGCTTCGCCCATTCCAACATCCGCGGTCAGGCCTTTTACGAAAACCTTTCGCACGTCGAGCGCTACGATCCCGATGAAGCGTCGTACGCGGCGTTCTTGAAAACACCACTGATCGATGCGGCGTTGGACGCGATCACGGACTTAGTCGGTTATCGGAGCTGCGACCCGGCACAAATCGGTGCACGGTACGGCCACGCCAACGTGGAGGTGCTCGAGCAGGTTCTCGAGCGGCTCAAACGCGAAGGCCTCGTTACCCGTCGTGACCACCTCTGGGAACCTACGCACACCGATGGCATCTTCATCGATCAGTTTCTTCCGCTGCTCGATACAGCTTTGGCGGGGGTGCCGGCGCCGTGGAACGTACCGGGCGACCGCGAATTGGAGCGTGGCATTTTGGTCCGTCGGGGTACGCGATCCTTGTTGGTGTTCATCGAACGCATCCGCCCCGAACGAACCTATTTTACGCAGATCGGCAAGCTCGGCATCTACTATCGAGATACCGGCGTGACGCGAGTGCCGGATGACGAGGGGGCGGCGGATGAGGTAATGTCGGCGGTCGTCGAGGGCGTGCGTCGATTGGTGGAGCAAGCGCCGGACATCGGGCCGAAAGAAGCTACGGCGCGGCTACAGGCGAGCTTCACTTCGCGGGCCACTTAGAGCGACACCGTTGGGTTTTGCAGTGAGTAGCATCGCAGGCCCTCTACGAGGGTTCTCCAAGCTCGCTTGCCGATCCCACGCGGCTTTACCCGCCAATTCGCGTTGCCGTTGGGCGCGGGCCGAGGGCAGCCCGTCTCCAAGGAGGAATCCTCAATGTTCGTAAGCACTGGAGACGCCGCACCCTCGCGGCGCATCAGCCGGATTGCCTGCCTAATCCCGAAAACCTCAGTTCAATTGCTCACGTTTTCGCAAGGGCAGTGGGTACGGCCTTCGAGACGCGGCCTGAACACCCTTCGACGAATTGGCGGGCAAAGCCATCCCACGCTGCCAGAAGGGCTAGGGCCTACTCCGCTCAGAATCTCAGGCGACTCCACACCTGTTCGGCTGCCATCTCGCCCGAGTGAATGCAGTCGGGGATACCCACACCACGATACGCATTCCCGGCAAGGGCAAGGCCGGGCAGGTTGGCTACTGCCAGGTCGATGCTTTGCATGCGATCGAGGTGACCGACCTGGTACTGCGGCATGGCCCTGGGGTGACGGTGGATACGCGTGAGCAATGGCTCGCTGGTAATGCCAAGTAGTTGTTGCAGTTCACGACGCACACTGGCTGCCATGGTGGCATCGTCTTGCTCGAAGAGTTCCTGTTGCAAGGCACCACCGACAAAGCAGCGCAGAAGGACATGCCCGCCGGGAGCGCGTCCCGGATACTTCACGCTGGAGTACGTGCAGGCAACGATCGCGCGGGCTTCGACGAGGGGCACTACGAAGCCGAAGCCGTCGAGCGGCTTGGGTATCTGCTCGACACCATAGGCAAGACTGACAGTGGCCGAAGAGGCATAGGCGATTCCCGCAAGCTCGTCGGCAAGGCAAGGGGCAAGCGAGCGTACGGCGCGGCTTGCCGCATGCGCCGGGGTAGCAAGGATCACTGCGTCGGCTGCGAGAGATTCTCCGCCACAACGGAGCTTCCAAGTCCCATCGTTGTGTAACTTCTCTAGCGGTACGCTACGCCTAACTGCGTCTAATGGTAGCCGTTCCACCAAAGCGTCAACCAGGCTCTGCATACCGGAGTCGACGCTTACAAACAGGCTCCAGCGTGCACCGCTGGTAGCGCGCGCCGCCTGTGGCGCTTGCCGCTGTGCCCGCCACATCGACCAAATGATGCTGCGCGTCTTACGTTCCATCTCGAGAAAGCGCGGCATGGTCGCGGCCAAGCTCAGGGTGCTTGGGTCGGCGGTGTAGATTCCTCCCACGAGAGGCTGAGCCACACGCTCCAGGGCCTCACGACCAAGGCGACGGGTCACGAAAGCACCCAAACTTTCGTCTGCTTTGGCGGCACCTCGCGGCAGCACCAAGTCGAGTGCCATGCGCATTTTTCCCGGCCAACTGAACAAGCGCGTCG
Organism: uncultured Binatia bacterium (SeqCode); assembly: GCA_964528465.1. Lineage (GTDB taxonomy): Bacteria > Desulfobacterota > Binatia > HRBIN30 > HRBIN30 > CAZGSN01. Next base: position 469 of record CAZGSN010000566.1, on the reverse strand, counting down.
TCAGCAGCGGCCAAAGCTGTGTTGGTGCCAGGAGAAGGAATCCGTCGGGAAGCGCGTGCAGGCTGCCGTCGTGCACGATGTAGGTGCGACGGTTGGCATCGTTGGTGCGAACCAGACGATCGGTGAAGCCAATGCGCTCGCACAAACGCAGCGCCCAGGGCTTTTCGGAGATGAAGGAATCCGGGCCCGCTTCGATGACGAAGCCGTCGACGTGCTCACTGCGAATCGAACCGCCGAGATGGGCGGTGGCTTCGATCAGTTTGAGGTCGATCGGGCGCTGTTGCTCGCGGCTGAGTTCGGTCAGACGATGGGCAGCGGCGAGGCCGGCGATTCCACCCCCGACCACCACAATTCGAGGTGGCGGCACCATCCGTCTACTGCGGGTCGAGCAGCTCCTCGCCGAATGACTCTCCCTTGAGATCGCCGAGCATGGTCACGCCCATTTCGTCTACGCGCAGAAGCCGTTTGG
>CAZGSN010000565.1:0-3837 GCA_964528465.1 uncultured Binatia bacterium (SeqCode) | reverse complement strand
CTTCCCAAGAATACCCCGGCACCACGCACGGCGCCTGGCTCTCTGGAGAACGCGCCGCCCGCCGCGTGCTGGCAAGCTGAAACCGCGCCTATCTGGAGGGGCTTTGGACGCCAGATCGCTCGGGCGGGCAATCCGGCTCAGCCGCCTTGACCGAAGAAAACTTTCCCCGCCTGTAAGAGAAGCTGCCTCAGGGCACCCGGCATGCGGAACTCGTCAAGGATAGGTTCGATCCGATGTGGGAGTCCTTCCTATTGCCACCGCTTACCGCAAGGGCATCGCTTCGAGGATGGCGGTCGCGAGGGCTTGGTGGCCTTGGGCGTTCCAGTGGTCGTCGAGGACGAAGCTGTATTCGTCGCGCATCAAGTCGTTGGCGCAGATGGTGCGCAGATCGCGTACCCAGGTTGGGAGACTGGGGGTATTGCGGACGTGCTGGACGACGGCCTGGCAAACGTCGTGGTGGGCAAACAGCACAACCACGAGCTGGACACCGTCGAGTCGTTGCTGCCCGGCGGTGACCAACGCATGCACGAAGGCCTCGGCCTCGTCCATACCCGGGAGTGAGGCGTGGGCCTCCGTGGTCAGCCAATGGGAAAGTAGGTAGCGCGAGTACATTCCCCATCGGTATTGCCCTGCGGTTGGGGGGCTGAGGTGCGCGCGATAGGCGGTCTCATCCATGATGTCGATGTTCCCGTCCCGCAAGAATTGCTCGTTCTCCGCAAGGTCGTTGCCGCAGTACTGCACGATGAGGTAGCGCATCCTGGAAACGTCGATGCGGTCGAGCAGGCGCATCTCGCGCACCGTACCGTACGACGACACTGCTGCGTTGAGCACGCGCTTGCCGGTGCTTTGCTCGAGGAGTTGCGCGAAGGTCTCATTCTGTTCCACACCCCATCCCATGGCGTGTGAATCGCCAAGGACAACGACCTCGGGTGCTTGCAGGGATTCCTCATCGTCGCGCACGCCGAGCGCATTGACGCGATACTCCGTGGCAAACTCACGCGTACGAAAGACGAAGCGGCCGGGCCGCAAGGTGTAGGTGAGCTGCGCGTCGTATCGCGACGACTCGGCTTGCCACTGTGGCAGCGGCCGCTCGAGCACGATGTAGCAATCGCGCGCAAAGCGAACGAGGAAGCTCGGAAGGTGACGGGTTAGGCCCGGGTGGGCGATCAAGCAGCGCGTGCCCGCCTCGACGAGGAGCACGGGCACCAACAACCCGACGAGCACCAGCAGGAATCGACCAAGCGTCGCCATTGCGAACGATCGCTTCATGTTGCGCGAACTCGTTGGTGAGCGCCCGTGCTGCTCTTGAAACAATCGCAGGCGTTCACTCGGCGGGTTCCTCGGCCTGCACGTTTTGCATGCTTTCGTGTGCGGTCGGTAGTACCGTGCCGACCAGAAACAGGCCAATCTCTGCCTTCTGGGGGTAGTGTTCGGTGAGTTCGGAAAAGGTGCCGTGGATATCGATGCTGCGTGTCTCGACGGGGGTCAGCTTCACCGCCCGCTCGAACGCTGCAGTCGGCCGGTTCAAGCAAGGGAGTCGATCCCCGCTCTCCGTAATGCCCGAAGTACGGCACGCGGCCGGTGCCGCGTCGTCGTGATAGTACCCGGCGACCGAGCGCATGTAGAAAAAGCAGCCACCCTCGGCCACAGCGGCAAGGCAATCGCTGGCGCGACAGTCTTGAACCTTCATCCCAGGGAGAGCCGGGGTGAAATCGTGAATATCGACATCACAGGCGACGTTGAAGTTGAAAGCCAGCAGCGTGCACTCGCTCCTCGCCACGCCGTTGCGAACCAGATGCCGGCGCAACAGGTCGTACTCTTCCGTGAACACGTACGGCTTGGAGAGAACTTCCTTGTGCAAGAGCAACGGATGTAGCGCGCCGAGCATGCCGAGAGCTGTACCGGCCCATTGCCAACGCGCTGCGCCGGGAAGCCAAGCCACGATTATGTGGGCGCCGATCCCGGCAAGCAGTGCCAATAGAGCGATAGCGGGGATGAGGCGATGCAGGGTGACAATGCTCTGCGACGAATGCGTCACCGGCGCGATCACGAGGAGCATGGCCAGGAAGGTGAGCGTGCCGAACCGATGGCGAACAAACAGTCCCGACATGGCAGCCACCGCGACTAAGCCAGCAAAAATCGGCCCGTGAAAAGTAACTGGCCATAGGACTTCTTCGACTATCTGCCCCACGAGCAGGAGCGGCCCGTTGCGCAGATGAAAAGGCAGCAAGAAGTACATCTGTACGGCAGCGAGAGTTGTCACGATGGACACGCTCAAGGCCGCCACCAACGGATCACGCCGCACCGTCGCTAGTAGCGTGCGTAGGTCGAGCATCAGGAGCGAGGCCATCAGGAACACCAGGCCTTCCATACGTGAGGTGGCAGCGATACCCACAAGCGCGGCTCCGCCAAGCAAGCCGTGCCCCGCGAGGCGTGGTGCCGAGAGCAAGGCCAATCCAGAGAGCCAGCTCGCCAGCAGCAAGGCATAAGGCCCATCCGTTGGTGAAAAGCGCGTCGCCAAGGGAGAGAAGGCAAGAAACGAGGCACACAGAAAGCCCGCCTGCCGACTGCGGAGACGCTGGCGCACAAACAGGTAGGAGGCAAGCACTGCCGCTGCTCCCAGCCAGCCGTTCATGTGCATCGTGAAGGCTTGGGTGTCGGCAACGAAGGCGCCAAAGAAAATCTGCAACAGCGGGTAGACTACGGTATGTCGGCCCACCGGCCCGTGGGCAAACTGGATGTCGATCTCTTGGAGAGAGTGCACCGTGAACATCTCCCGCAAGACAAGCGCGATGACGAAGGGAATGAGCCCCACCCAGTCGCTGCGTTGAACGGAGCCGTAACCGTAACAGCCTGTGATGGCTAGCCATAAGAAAGCGACCAGCGAGAATGTTCCCGCGAAGACAGCGAGCCCGACCTCGACAGAAGATGCCTCGGCAAGAGCAGCGCGGTAGGAGCCGAAAAAGATGAGCAGGAGACCCACCCCACGGATGGCAAGTAACCAACTTCCCTGCGGTCGTAGCTGAGTGCTGCCGCGCCGAGGGAAACTACGCCAAGCGATGGCGGTTGCCAGGAGCACGGTGAGAAGGGGGAATCCGATCACGCCGGCTAGCAGGAGGGTCTCCAGCCGCCCACGCGGTTGAATCTGCCGCCATTGCAGCGTGCCCTCATGCGAACGGATTCGCTGCGTCAGAGCATCAAGGAATCCTGGTGGCGTAGCCCCACTCTCCACGACAATCGCAAAGCGATCGCTTCGCGCCTGTGCCGCAGCTACCGCCTCCGGATGATACAAGGCGAGGACCAGCAGCCCGTCTTGGCAATTGTAGGTTGCGCGCACGACGCTTCGATTGATCGTACCGCCGTGGAAGGAGCATGCGCCCGGCAAGATGGCTCCACGCCCCAAGGCGTCGGCGACGACCTCCTCTTGTCCTGCTGGGAATACCGCCGCACCACTCTGTGCCACACCCGAGCGAGGAGCCGCCGGCAAGAAGAGAACCCAGGCAACTATGGGTACTACGCCGGCGCGGGGACAGATCCGACGGAAAGACAATGGATTGCAAAAAGGCATTCGTGGGTCCGTGCATGCCGACCATAGGCCAAAACACGGACAGAGATCCATCAACCTTGCTGTTCACGACGGCGCTATCGGAGTCGGTATCGATCCCGTTTTACGCGCCGTCGTCCAGCCCGTGTCGCGATCGATTCCGGCGGCGTTGCGACCGGGTGTGCGACAAATTTGTTGGGAGGCAAACTTCCACCATCCACGCGCTCACGCGCGCGGCTACACGGAGCTGGCGAAGACACCGTAGCCGCGGCCGTGAGGCCGTGGATCTCGGA
>CAZGSN010000564.1:0-2933 GCA_964528465.1 uncultured Binatia bacterium (SeqCode) | reverse complement strand
TCTCGATTTCCTTTCCCATCGGACACCTCCGTCGGTATTGTCTACCTTCAAATGTGTCCGGAAAACCCGGGTTAGCTCACTCCGGTACCTTTAACTTTTTGGGGCGGTCCCTCTCGACCGGCGGGTTAGAGCGCGTTTTATCCATCACCCGAACAGTCCGAAAATATCGCAAGGGATGGGTAGCAAAATACATGCGCTATCAACTGCGGTTCCATACCTGCTGCATCCCTTAGAAAAGCAGGGGCAGTCTTTATATTCTTCCTCGGTGTTGCTTGGTGGAGCCGTTCCGTTTTGTTGAGCAGTCATTAGAGTTGCGTAGGCCGCCGCACAAGAGCGGAAGCGCCGAACCATTAGTGGGAAAAACAATAGTAAGCCGTGTTTTAGAACAACACGCTTGCCCCAAGATGAACAAGAACCCCGGCCATGCAATGTGCGATGTGCGCAGCAAAACCCCTTATGTGGGGAAAGAAACCGCTGGTATCCGGTAATTGCCCCCGCGACTGCAAAGCGAAGAACCATAGCGCTCTAACGTTTGAGTTCACCAGCGGACGGAAGCGGGCACAGCCCGCTGGAGGCCGTCGGGTGCAACGAAGGGTTAGCCCGCACACGGTGCTGCGCACGTTGGCTGTGCATTACTGCAACCCAATACGAAAGGTACCCGGTGGACCGGCTGCAGCAACGGCTTCGGCGTTGTTGATCTCCATGTATTCGACATGCTCTCGGTGGACGGAACGAAAAACAGCCTGGAAATCCTTGCGATACGGCCCGTCAGGCTGCTTCATTCGAGCGCGAACATGCCCGTAGGCCGCGTGAAGCACAAAGTCAGAAACTTCCAGCCCCGGAGTGCAGGAAGATTTTCGCATTGCAGCCCAATGGTGCGGAAAGGTCAGCCTTTGGCCGTCGCGCGCCTCAAGCGTGGGGCCACTTGGGCCAACGAGTGACTGATACGTGGAGTGCAGACGTTCGGAGTGCTCGACCACGTAAACAACACGAGCGACCGGCGAGTTGCGCACTACTCGGGCCAGAGTTCGGCCCACGTTTCTGGCAAGACCCGCGCAGGTGGCGGTGACGAAGGGACTGTGCGTCGAGGTTGTGGAAGTTGTGACCATGGCAGCGTGACGCACAAACACTCCGGTCTCGAAGAACAGTTGCAGGAGGTCCAAGTGGTCACGGTAGACCGAGAAGTCCGTTGCTGCATGGAGTGGATGATCCGCAGCCAGACCGATGCGGGCTTTGAGTGCACGCCACGGTTCTGCCACGCAGGCTTCGTAGTCGGCGCCGTAGACGATGATTCCGCCGACACCAAAGATGGGTGCGTCGGCCGGCAGAGACTCGTGGCCGGTCTCGTCAATGAATACAAGAAGATCATCACCGGCGATGCCCAGACCGTTTGGCGGCGACTGACTCATGTGCGGGCTAACGTTCAAAGTAACAGGCGCTGTGCGGCTTCATCGCGCAGCGTCCTGCTGACTGCCGAGTTGGGCCTCAGTAGCGGACCCACAGATTTTTGGTTTTGGGACGAGCTTGCACAAGCAGTACAGGCAAACAGTCGATTCTTTCGGAATAATCTTCTTGCAATCGGGACAACGAACATGAGTCAAGGGAGACGGGCCTCTGGCGATTCGCTCGCGGTTGTGCTTCTCAAATACAGCGAGGGATAGTACAGCCGAAAGAATCGCGGCGGGCACCCATAGCAACTGACAGAAGAACAATCCGATGCCAATGAGCCCGGTGATGTCCAAGGAACCAGCGAAGCAAGGTTGAAGGTCTTTGAGTCCGCCTCTGCACTGATAGTGCGAGTAAGCCCAATCGGCTAGGCGCCACCCGGCGAACGTCAGCGCGAACGGCAAGGCGGAAAGAAAGTACTTCGCAGGCCAAGAGAGTCTCATGAGGCCCAACAGTTATTAGACGGACCCGCGGGTCCGTATATGAATTGATATCAAGTCAAAAGTATGCGCCCGTAATGCCTTGATGCACAAGACATACCGCTTGGCGGGGTCCGTATAACAACGCCAATATCCCGGACAGGATGGGGCTGGGAGGGTTTGTGGATGAGGCGAAAGAAAAGTCAGTCTCTGCGGTACGGCGAATGATTAAGCCTGAGCCATAATGAAGCTTGGTCGAACCTTGCGGTCGGTGAAAGACATGTCGAACTTCAGGAATCGAAAGGTGCTGATCACCGGCGCTGCCAGCGGCATCGGCCGCTTGATGGCGTTGCGCATCGCGGCGCGGGGTGGGCGGCTGATCCTGTGGGACCTGGACGAGGCGCATCTTGCTGCTGTGGCCGGCGAGATCGCCGCGGCGGGCGGGCAGGCGGCGGTGGTTGCCTGCAACCTCGCCGAGCGGGCGTCCATCGAGGCCGCCGCGGCGCGCACGCTCGCCGAGCAGGGCGCGGTCGATGTGCTCATCAACAACGCCGGCATCGTGGACGGCAAGCGCATGTTGGAAGCCACCGACGAGGAGGTCGAGCGCACCTTCGCGGTGAACACCCTGGCGCACTTCCGCATGGTGCGCGCCTTCCTGCCCGGCATGCTGGCGCAGGGTTCGGGGCACATCGTCACCATCGCCTCGGCTTCGGGCATCGCCGCGGTGCCGCGCCTGGCCGACTACTCCGCCAGCAAGGCCGCGGCCATCGCCTTCGACGAGTCGCTGCGTCTGGAACTGAAGCACGACCGCCTGCCGGTGCGGACCACCGTGGTCTGCCCGTACTACATCGCCACCGGCATGTTCGAGGGCGTGCGCACGCGTTTTCCGCTGCTGCTGCCGATCATGAAGCCGGAGGCGGTCGCCGGGCGCATCGTGCGCGCCATCGAGCGCGACGAGGCGCGCGTGATCCTGCCCTGGTTCGTGCGCTGGGCCTTCCCGCTGCGCATGCTGCCGGTGGCGTGGTTCGACGCGCTGATGGGCTTCTTCGGCATCACGAAGAGCATGGA
>CAZGSN010000563.1:0-8677 GCA_964528465.1 uncultured Binatia bacterium (SeqCode) | reverse complement strand
GCGCATGCCGGGCTGGATTGCACAGTGGATCGAGATGCTGAATGACAACAGTGCCATTGCCAGACCTCGCCAGGTCTATGTTGGTTCCGAGCAACGCGACTACGTGCGCGCCGACCAGCGCCCGGATTCTGGCGCCGATCTGATTTAGCGGCGTCGCGGCAAGACCATCCACCGTGAGCCAACCCACAATCCGGCTGAAGGCCGGCAAGGAGCGTCCGGTCTTGCAAGGGCATCCGTGGATCTTCTCGGGTGCCATTGATGCCTTGGATACTTCGCTGCCCGCTGGGGCAGCCGTCCGCATCTGCGCGAGCGACGGAACCTTCCTGGCTCGCGGCTACGTCAATCCCAAGTGCGCCATCACGGTGCGCGTTGTCACTCTCCGCGACGAGCCGATCGACGGAGATTTCGTGCAGCACAGAGTCGAAGCTGCCTTGGCGCTGCGCCGCGCCGTATTGCCGGAGGACACCACTGCCTTTCGCCTGCTCAACGGCGAAGGCGACGGCCTGCCGGGGATCATTGCCGATGTCTACGCTGAGACCATCGTGGTGCAATGCCTCACGGCCGGCGCCGACATGCTGCGCAACGATTGGATGGCTTCCCTGCAAACTCTACTGTCACCGCAGTGCATCTTCGAACGCAGCGCCGGGAGCGTGCGCCGCGAAGAAGGCCTGGCCTCGTTCGAAGGTGTGCGGGCGGGAGCCTTACCGGATGCCGGAGTGATCATTCGCGAATCCGGATTGCAATTCGTGGTCGACATCGCGCACGGACAAAAGACCGGATTCTACCTCGACCAGCGAGACAACCGCCGTTTGGTTCGGGATCTCGCCGGTGGCCGTAACGTGCTCAACGCCTTCAGCTACAGCGGAGCTTTTTCCGTCTATGCTGCCGCAGGCGGAGCTAATCGCGTGGTGTCGGTAGATAGCTCGTTGCCGGCTCTGGATTTGGCGCGCCGCAGTTGGTTGCTAAACCCCTCTTCGGTTACAGCCGAGTGGGTTTCCGGGGATGTATTCGAGTACCTACGAGACATGCCGGAAGAATTCGGGTTGGTTGTGCTGGACCCACCGGCATTGGTGAAGCGTCGCCACGATTTGGACCGTGGAATTCGCGCCTACCGCGATCTGCACGTGCAAACCTTGCGACGTCTCCCTGCAGACACCTTCTTATTCACGTTCAGTTGCTCGCAGCACATGAGCCGTGATCTGTTCCTCAAGATCGTTCACGGTGCCGCAGCCGACGCACGCCGCGAGGTGCAGGTGCTGCGCCACCTAGGCGCCGCCGCCGACCACCCCTTTAGCCTGGCGCATCCCGAGGGTGAGTACCTAAAGGGCCTGCTGCTGCACCTGCGTTGATGGCCCGTGCCGGAGTGATGTTCCTGTCATCATCCTTGAGCAGGACGGCGCTTGGCGGACTCCACTCGACGTCAAGCGCACCCGCGATCGGGCCGACTCTCCTGTAGCGAAGGGAAAGTGCGGCTCGGAGAATAGACGCGGAGCGCCACACGTTGTATTTCGACTCACCTAGATGCTCACCCTACCCAATTTCCTCACTCTCCTGCGCATTCTTTCGGTGCCGCTGTTCTTGATTCTGCTCAGCGCGCAACGCTTCGGCGCAGCGATGGTGTTGTTCATGGCGGCTGGGATTACCGACGCGATCGACGGCGTGCTGGCGCGATTGATGGATGCGCGCAGCGACCTAGGCGCAGCCCTCGATCCGCTTGCCGACAAGCTGTTTTTGGTCAGCTCCTACGTGATGCTGGCGTGGCTGGGTGGGATTCCCGTGTGGCTGATGATCCTGGTGATGATGCGCGATGTCATCATCCTCAGCGGCTTTCTGACCATCTACTTCTTCTCGACTCCAATCGAGATTGCCCCCACCATGCTTGGCAAGGTGAACACGTGCATGGAGATGATCACCGTCACCATGGCGCTTGCCACACTGGCCAGGCCCGACATGCCGATGGCGGTCGCCAATCAGGTGGCATGCTCGATTACCGGGGCCACGGTTGCGGCGTCGGGAGTGCACTATGTTTACCGTGGCTTGCTCTGGTACCAGCGGCAGGACGCTGCCTCGTAGTTCCGACCCTACTGGCGCGGCCAGCGCATTTCGATCTCGCCGAGAATCTTATCTGGCCGTATCCCCGACGCTGTTGGCTTGGGTGCCGCGGTAGATTTCACGACACGAGCCGCATCGGCCGCGAAGCGTACGCGCTTCCCCACCGTCTCGACCAGGCGAATCTTGGTGGCCTCGCTTGCCCCGAGGGCGCGCGCCTTTCCGTCCAACGCCGCCTTCACATCCTCCATGGAAGTATTGGGATCGACCTCCGTGGTTACCGTCTCGATCACGAGCGGCCCGAGATCCTGAACTTCGCCGGTAAGCGTGGGCGTTGCTGATGGTGGTTCGAGCAAGCGCGCCAGCGAGAAGGTGCTCTCGCTCCACTCGCTCGTGCTGCCATCACAACCTTCCGCCTGAAGTCGCACGGTGAGGTCCTTCTCATAGTCCACGCTGCGTGGGCAGCGCACGAGAACACGGCCGCGTAGCACACCGTCGCTGCTGCTTGTCACCGCAATGCTTCCAACCTGCGGTCGTACATCTCCCTGGTCGACAAAACGGGCGGAGTAATGGAGGCGGCAAATGGCTGCGCCCTCTGCTTCCACGGCCACCCACCAAGTGGTGTCCCACATCGGGAGAATCGGCACTCCTGAAATCTGAACACGCTCCTGACGTGGCATCGTTCTCAACTGCAGGCCGCCGGCACCGTGTCCGATCTGCGGAGCGAGAACGGCAATCCCTAACAGGAGAGCGGCCCCGAGGTTGTGCGTGGATCGCTTCATGGTGGAAGCTTCAACCAGATCAATTCGAGAAAGGCAAAACGTTCCTGCCAAGCCGCGAAGAAAGACGCAGGCTGGAGTACGGCATGCATTGGGGACGCCGTTCACAACCATTCATTGGCAAGCAGTTGACCCACGGCGGCCCGCCGAACGTTAAGGATGCGGCCGCTCAGCATTTGTTTAGCAGCACGGCGTTCCGCCCGGGCACCCTCTGCCTTTCCCCATGCATCGCTGCGTGATAGCCGTCGCCATCATGGCGAACCTACCTCTCGACGGCGGATGTCAATGCGGTGCCTTGCGCTATCGGATCACGCTGGCGCCGCTCATGGTCTACAACTGTCACTGCACTAACTGCCAGAAGATCGGCGGCGGAGCCTTCTCGACACCAATCACAGTGCTCGAGGCGGGCTTTGCGTTTACTAGTGGCACCCCACAAACCGTGGAGTGGACAGCCGAGTCGGGCAATCGGCGCTTTGGTTGGTTCTGCGGTGCGTGTGGTTGCCGTATTGCGCACGGCCAGTCGCCGAGTGTTGGAGTCTTGAGTGTGCGCGCGGGCACCCTCGACGACAGAAGCTGGATCGAGCCGGTTGCCGACATTTGGACACGTAGCGCTCAGCCCTGGATAACCTTTCCTCCGGGACGAATTCGCGCCGAGCAACAGCCGGCCGACTACGCGGCGTTTGTTACCGCGTTCCAAGCGCAAGGTCGCTTCTCTACGTGAGCTTGCGGAACGGTAGCACTCGTCAGCGCTGCCGTTCCATGACACGTACTTCGCTGCCCGTGCCGACGAGGACCAGATCCGCGATGCCGAGGAAAAGACCGGTACCGACGACCCCCGGAATCTCACGGATCTCCGCGTCTAGGCGCTGCGGATTGTCCAGCGGTTCGACGCCACAATCGAGGATGTAGTTGCCACCGTCGCTGAGGAACGTCTTGCCGTCGCGTTGGCGGAGCTGCGGACGGCAGCCCAGTTGCGTGAGTCGTTTGCGGCACACGGCGAGCGCAAACTGAATTACCTCGACCGGCAAGATGCCGCGCGCCCCCAGCTTCGGCACTAGCTTCTCCTCGCCAACGAGAATGATCTCACGCCGTGACGCAGCGGCCACAATCTTCTCGCGCACCAAAGCCCCACCGTATCCCTTGATCAGGTTGAGCTGAGGGTCCACTTCGTCTGCTCCATCCACGGTGAGGTCGATGCTGTCGCAATCCTCGAGACCGACGAGTTCGATGCCGTTCTCGCGAGCCACGCGAGCCGTCTCTTCCGAAGTGGGAATGCCCTGCACACGTAAGCCACTCCGCACCTTGGCGCCAAGGGCATGCACGAACGCCAACGCCGCACGTCCGGAGCCGAGCCCCACGATCGTGTTGTCGGCCACACTCTCAAGCGCACGTTCGGCAATCAGTTTGAGGATGGGATTGTCCTGCATCGATGGCTCCTTGGCGCAGCCCTAAAGATGCCGCCCCGTAGGCTGTCAACCGGACTTAGGACTTTTGCGATTCGGAATAAGTTGAGGATACCTGCTCAGGAATTTTCGTAGGGCACGCCGAGAAGATTGGGGATGGAGATATCCTCGTCGATCTCCTCCCAGCGAAGCTCGACCCCTTCGTCGAGCAACTCGAAGGCCCGGCGTTGCTCGGCTGTTGCAGCCGCCAGCCGCGGAAACCAGGAAAGTGGCACACCGATCTCTCGTCCGTCGACGAGGACGAGGCGCATCTTTGTCTCCGAGAACGAAACGCTCGCTACACGAGGTGGTTCGGCTTCGAAATCAAGCCGGCGCGCTGAAATGTGCATTCCATGCCTCCAAGAGAACCACCTGGTTCTCAATTACAATCTCTCTCGCCCGTAAGAGTTCTCCGGGTCGAAGACCGCGTGCCCACGCAAGAGCCACGGGATCAAGCCAGAACTTCCCCTTCCCACTGCCCTTCCGCATGTGAATGTGCGGAGGTTCGTTCCGTTCGTTGCTGAAGAAGTAGAAGCGGAATCCATCGACTCTCAGAACTGTCGGCACTACTGAGCGTATACCAGCGATCCAATAGCCGGGCAAAGCAACCATTGGATTGTCCTTCTGTAGAATCACTGCACGCCTTGCGCAGTTTCCGGGGTGACCGTAGAATGCCGCCTTCTCATGACACGTTGGTGGCAGATTTGGGCTGCGCAGCGGCCGCTGCCGGAAGAGGAGCTACGCCGGCAACGGCGCGAGGTGGGGATGATCCTCGTCACCGGGCTCGCCTTCCTGATCTTTGCTCTGTTTGAGACCCGCCTCCCCAGCTTCAGCAACAGCTCGTCACTGGCGGGCAACATCATTTTCTTTCTGCTCATCAACCTGAACCTGCTGCTGCTCGGGCTATTGGCGTTCTTGGTCAGCCGCAACCTCGTCAAGCTCGTCTTGGAACGACGGCGCGGGCTGTTCGGGTCGCGCTTGCGAACCCGTCTGGCACTCGCCTTCGTCACCCTGTCGCTTGTGCCCAGTGTACTGCAGTTCCTCGCCGCCCAAGGACTGCTGACCGCCGCTTTCGACGCGTGGTTCAGCGATCGTATCGAGAGTTCGCTGCGCGGCTCGCAGGAGGTGGCGGAGAGCTATTACCAATTCGCCGCCAGTAACGCCCTGCACTTCGCCGGTGAGATTGGGCGCCATGCAACGCGCAAGCCTCTTCTCGCTGCCTCCCGCCGCACCTCGTTGCAGAAACTCGTCGACGAAAAACGCCAAGAGCTCAATGTGGCCAGCATCCTCGTCTTCGATCGCGGGAAGACTCTGTTGGCGCAAAGTATCGCGGAGGGAGTGCTACGGCCTCCGAGCGAGTCGCAGGACAACCTAGAGAATGTGCTTGCCGGCGAGAGCACGGCGCGCACGATTCGCTTCGGGCGTGGTGACGTGGTGCGCGCCGCGGTGCCAATTCGCGATGTGGACGGGAACGTCGTCGGCATCGCCGCGGTCGATTACCTGGTGCCACGTAACGTGAGCGATCGTGCTCGCGACACGATGCAAGCCTACCAAGAGTTCCGGCAGCTCTCGGTCATCCAGCAACCCATCAAGAGCGGCTACATCCTCACCCTCTCGCTCATCACCTTGGTCGTGATCTTCTCGGCTATGTGGTTCGGCTTTCGGCAGGCCAAGGCAATTACCGACCCTCTGGAACGGTTGGCCGAAGGCACTCGCGAGGTGGCCCAGGGGAACTGGTCGCATCGTATTGAAGCCAACGGCGACGACGAAACCTCGGTCTTGGTGGAGTCCTTCAACCTGATGACCGCCGACTTGCAAAAAATAAACTCGGAACTCGTCGAACGGCGCAAGTACGTCGAGAGCCTGTTGGCCAATATCGCGGCGGGCGTGGTGTCGCTGAGTCAAAAGGGAAACATCACGACCTTGAATCCCGCCGCCGAGAACATGCTGGGGCTCCGCCTATCGCTGGTGCGCGGCAAGAGCTGGCACGATGTGTTTCAGACATCGCACCTGCGCAAGATCGGCGAAGTGATCCAAGAAGCGTTGTCCGCGCCGCAGCGCGAGGTACAGCGGCAGATCAAGCTGACCGGGGGCGACCGCATCGTCACCGCACTGATCACCGCCACCTTGCTTGCCGACGACAGCGGGCAGGCGCGTGGCGTCATGCTGTTCTTCGAAGATGTCACCCACCTGCTGCGCGTGCAGCGCATGGAGGCTTGGCGTGAAGTGGCACGCCGCCTAGCCCACGAGATCAAGAACCCCCTCACTCCGATCCAGCTCTCGGCGCAGCGCCTGCACAAGCGCTACGCGGCGCGGCTCAGCGAAGACGGTGAGGTTTTCGAGGAATGTACGCGCACCATCATCGGGCAGGTGGAGCAACTCAAGCGTTTGGTCAGCGAGTTCTCGACGTTTGCGCGCCTGCCCAGTGCGGAACTCACGCCGCAAGACCTGAACGACATCGTCGACGAGACTCTTGTGCTCTACCGGGAGGCACATCCAGATGTAGGGTTTCTCCTTCATCTTGCACCGGCGTTGCCGCTCATCGATCTCGACCGCGACGCGATCAAGCGTGCGTTGATCAATCTCCTCGATAACGCCGTTGCGGCTTGCCAGTCGGCTGCGGACGGGCCGCGACAAATCGAAATCGTGACGACGCAGGTCGAGGCGCGGCGCATCGTGCGTCTCGAAGTGGCCGATAGCGGTTGCGGCATGAGCCGCGAGGTCAAGCTACGCTTGTTCGAGCCGTATTTTTCGACCAAGCGTGAAGGTACCGGGCTGGGGCTGGCTATTGTGTCTTCGATCGTTGCCGACCATCAGGGATACATTCGCGTTCAAGACAATCCGCCACGTGGTAGTCGCTTCATCCTCGAGCTACCGGTACGCGAGGTTGACGAGCGCCGGCGCTTGGCAGGTGGCACAACGAGCTGAAGCGGCATGCGAGTAACGACGAGCGAGACCGGGAGAGAAATCATGGCAACCGTACTAGTGGTAGACGACGAGCCGGAGATCCGCGCTTCCTTGCGCGGCATTCTCGGTGAAGAAGGGCTACGCGTAGTGGAAGTGCACGACGGCCGCCAGGCATTGGAGATCGTGGCTCGCGAGCACCCCGAGCTGGTGATCCTCGATATCTGGATGCCGGAGATTGATGGCTTGCAGGTGCTGCAGGAACTCCAGGACGGCGGCAGTGCGCCAACGGTGGTGGTCATTTCGGGTCACGGCAACATTGAAACCGCCGTGAAAGCGACCAAGCTGGGAGCCTTTGATTTTATCGAGAAGCCCTTTTCCCTCGATACCTTGCTACGCGTTGTCCATCGCGCCCTAGAGCACCAACAGTCGACGCACCGACATCACAATGGCTGCGTAGATGCCGATGGTAGTACCATCCCTGTCCCCGCTGGCGCACCGACGGCGGTGAGGGGACATACCCACCCGCGGCTGTGTGAGCACACCATCGGCAGGAGTGTGGTCGCCAGCGGCACGGGCCTGCACAGTGGCGTCAAAACAGGAATCATCCTGCAACCACTGCCGCCCCGCAGCGGGATTCAGTTCGCACAGCTTTCGACCGACGAAACCGTGCCCGCACACCTCGACTGGGTCGATTCCACCGGCTACGCGACCACCCTGCATCGCAACGGAGTTACGGCCAAAACTGTGGAGCACTTGCTGGCGACGTTGCATGCCTACCGAGTCACCAACGTATTGGTGAAGATGCAAGGTGAGATCCCCATCATGGACGGTTCGGCTCTCGACTTCTGCAATTTGATCGAGAGCGCGGGAGTCGTGGAGCAAGACGCGCCTCTCGAGGAAATCGTGGTGCACGAGCGCATCGCCGTAGAGAAGGCCAATGGCGAGAGCATTCTCATTGAGCCCGCCGACGATTTCCGTATCGAGTACACCCTCGTCTACCCGCACCCGGTAGGCACCCAGCACTATGCCTTTACCTACAACGGCCCGCACAGCTTTCGCGACGAGATTGCCCCGGCGCGTACTTTCGGGTTCTTGCGCGAAATGAAGCAGCTTGCGGCGATGGGCTTGGCGAACGGAGGCCGTCTCGACAACTGCATCTTGATCGACGAAGAAAAGGTGGTGAACACCACCCTACGTTTCGCCGACGAATTCGCCCGCCACAAGGTCCTCGACATCATGGGCGACAGCTATCTCCTCGGCCGCCCTTTGCGCGGTCGCATCGTTGCGCACAAGACGGGACATTCCGACAATATCGCCTTGCTACGCGCCATTCGCAGTGCAACCGCGGCCTGAACGAAACCGGGAGACTCTGCCTTGGACTAAGGGCTAGGGGCTGGTGCAAATCGACCAAACATCCAACGACCCCGCGCCCCGTCTACCCGCGGGTAGTTTCGAACCCACAGCACTCGAGGCCTACACCATAGCCCCTTGCCGAACGCG
>CAZGSN010000562.1:0-10017 GCA_964528465.1 uncultured Binatia bacterium (SeqCode) | reverse complement strand
GGTGGGGTAGTGCTCACAGATTTCCTGCGCGTATTTCTTGCGGTCTCGACGCTCGTCCTCGACGGCATCCCACTTATTGACCACGATCACCAGAGCACGGCCGCGCTCCCAGGCATAGCTGGCGATACGCGCATCCTGGTCGGCCATTCCTTGGGTTCCATCCAGCACGAGCAAGGCAACCTGGGCACGCTCGATGGCTCGCAACGCCCGCACCACACTACT
The DNA here is from genome assembly GCA_964528465.1 of uncultured Binatia bacterium (SeqCode). Taxonomy (GTDB): domain Bacteria; phylum Desulfobacterota; class Binatia; order HRBIN30; family HRBIN30; genus CAZGSN01. The sequence goes on along the minus strand of CAZGSN010000562.1, from coordinate 9,795 downwards.
GCGCTCGAGTTGCTCCTCGACTCGGGTGCGGCGGCGAATCCCTGCCGTGTCGACCAGCACATAGTCCTGGCCTCCATGCTGGAAGCGCGTGTCGATCGGATCGCGCGTCGTCCCTGGCGTCGAGTCGACAATCGATCGTTCGTAGCCAACGATGCGGTTGAGCAGAGACGACTTGCCAGCGTTGGGTCGTCCGACGATCGCCAAGGTTACCGCCGGCGCCTGGGCGCTCGCAGCACCAAGCACCTCGCCGGGAAGGAGTGCAAACAATCGTTCCAAGAGATCGCCGATGCCACGGCCATGTGCGGCCGAGATGGGAAACACCTCCTCCAAGCCGAGGGCAAAGAACTCGCCCGCGTCGTCGTCGCGTAGGGGACTGTCGAGCTTATTGACGGCGAACAACACGGGTTTGCGCTGGCGGCGGATGTGGCGCACGAAATCGCGATCGAGAGGGTTGAGCCCTTCCTTGCCGTCGAGCACTACGATGATCGCGTCCGCTTCCTCGGAAGCGAGGTCAGCTTGGGCGCGCACCGAATCGTTCAACGCCGAAGCGGAAGCATCCTCGAAGCCCCCTGTGTCGATCAACAAGAAGGGGTGGCCGTCCCAAGTGGCGCGGGCAACGTTCCGATCGCGAGTCACGCCAGGCTGGTCATGGACGATTGCCCGCGGCTCACGGATCAGGCGGTTGAACAATGTAGATTTACCGGAGTTTGGCCGTCCCACCAGGGCAACCACCGGCAGGCGCGCACCCGGTGCAGCCTCTTGCGTCTCAACGCTGTCTTCGTGGGAAACCATGCAGCCAGCATCCATAGCAGCAGGGTTGCGCAACGCACGAGTGATGACTTGCGTGAGCCGAGACCGCATGTCCCACCTACCAGCCGTTGCGCGGCCTCTTGGCTCCAACCAAAGCTTCCAGGGCCGGAGCGGGCTGCGCAGGCTAGGCAGCGATCGAATCGGGGTCGGAATCGGGGTCGGAATCGGTATCGTTCGGCGGCCGGCTTCGATCCCGATACCGATTCCGATACCGACCCCGTCTGGGTAAATGCGATGCAGTCGTGCGGGTCAGAAATCCGAGGAAGCCTCGTTTGGTCGCCCTACTGTAGTAGCGGCTCGAAGTCATCCAAGGTGTCGACACGCACGCCGCGCGCAGCAAACCTTTGCGTGAGTTCGGCAATCGTCTGTACCGCGAACTCCTCGCTCGCGTATCTTCCAAGGCCGTGGGCATCGTAGATGTGTTGCACCCGTTCTCCGACATACAGGCGATCGAGGCGTACCGCGCAGACGTAGGGCGCCACCTCCTCCACCAGGCGTGCAACATTCATCGGCAACACGGGCTGGATGACCACAAAGGTTCGCACTCCTGCCGCATGCAAGGCGCGCAACGCCTGCAGGCGATCCTCGATCGGGTCGGCATGCGGTTCAAAGATCTGCCGGTATTCGTCGGCATCCGTGGGAATGCTGAATCCGACCAAAGCACGCCGGAAGCGCTGCAAGAGACCGATATCATCCAGAATGCGCGGGGCGCGGGTGAGTACGACCGGCGCAATGTCGGTCTCCAAGAGCACTTCCAAGCACTGACGCGTGATGTGGTAGCGCCGTTCCGCTGCTTGGTAGGGGTCGGTGAGAATCGGGCTCATGCGCACGATGCCATGGCCAACCGACTGCACCTCGCGGCGTAGGACCTCGGCAGCGTTGACCTTCACATCCAAATAATGGCCCCACGGCAGACGCGGCAAGCCTTCCAGCTCGCGTGAGAAGTCGGCACGATCGATGACGTAACAAAAGGGACAGGCGATCATGCAGCCGACATAGGGATTGATGTAGTACTGATCCTTGCCCTCGCGCATGAGCACACGATCCACCAGAATCTCACGCACCATGCGCTTGCTCTCGGCCGGCGGACGGGTAGCGGCCGGGAGGTTGCCCTCACCGTCGCGCACCACGTGCAACACCGCGTCGACGAAGCTGCGATCGGAGTCACTCAGCGGGCCGTCGCCGAACTGGCGGCGAACGCAGACATTGAAACGTTCGGTGCGCTCGTAGCAATCGAGGCGCGGATTGCGCGCTTCAAGCTCCAAGAGAAGCGTGGCATGGCTGCTTTCAAAGGTGAGGCAGATGGCTTGCTCGACATCCCAGTTGATTAGCGTCCATCCCGATACGGCGAAGCTGCCATCCAAGAACGGCGCCAGCAAGCGTGCCACCACGCCTTCCAATGCACGCTTACTTGGTTGAGAGTTCACGAGACTATGCCTTCGCTTAGCCCGGATAATTCAAGAGACTGCTCGCCGCGGAGGCGGCAAACATCAACGTGACCTTCTTATTGAACCACGAAGGCACGAAGGTCACAAAGAATGACTCTTTAGAGGGAATTCTGAAGGATACACAGTGGACCAGTCCCCTTGACCTCGCTCTGCTCTTGCTTCGTGTCCTTCGTGCCTTCGTGGTTCAAAGAACACACTGTTTTCGTCAACATGCTTCGAATCCCTCGTGCGTTCAGCCGCTTGACCCGATTTTGCCGCGAGGTCGTGCATTGTCCGGGTTAGAGAGACGGCGGCAGCAGATAAAGCGGCGCGAGCGAAGAGAAGGTCAGAGCGTATGCACCAGCGCCCGCCGCTCTGACCCACAACAAGCAACCGTTACGGAGCGGGATGCGAGAGCCGTCCCTCGCCTGCCAGTCGCGCCTGTGACCCCCATTGGCTGAGGATCTCTCCGGTCTTCGTATCCTTGGTATCACCCAGCAACTCGAACAATCGTGTCGATACCGAGAAGTGCTCTTTGCATTCGAGGCAACGCAGGCGCTGCCCCAAGAGATCGCCCTGCGTGATGAAGTTCCGAACCGGCGAAAAGCCGCAGTACGGCTTGTTCCAACAGTCACTGCACAGCGGCTGCGCATCGAGTAACGACGCTGCCGCTAACGCGCGCACGGTCGGATGGTGTACGAGATCGGAGAGCGACAAGTCCTTGGCGTTGCCCAACAGAAAAAACGGATCCCCCAAGGCAGCCAGTTGGCGAGCGTCTTCGCTGGGGAACACACTACCATCGGGACCGTAAACCACCTGGCCCGTACCTTCTCCACCGGGCGACTGCAGATCGACCGCAGAGCTATCCCCGGAGGCGAGAATCTTGGAGAGCACAGTGGAAGCGGTGCGCTCGCTAAGCGGCACGCCCTTGCGATTGAGCTCGAGAACATAGTCGAGGGCCTGGCGGTAGAACGCGAGGTAATCCTTGAGGTCGTAGCCAACCTCGGCCCACAGCTTCGACGACAAGCCAAGGGCACGCAGAGGCTGCAGGCGGATGCTGCGCAGCCCACGCGTCACATACTCATCCACAACCTCGCGGCATGCGGAAAGGGTCTGCCGCGTCACCGTCAGCAACCCGGTCACCCGGCACAACTCGGGAGATCTGCCAAGCTCCGAGTACCGGCGGCCGAAGTATTCGAGCCAACGCACCACATCGGCATGAGAGCTACCCCCCTTCCAAGCACGAACCTTGTCGTGAATGGCGGCGGGGCCGTCGAGACTGGTGTTGATCGCAACCTCGTTGGCAATCAACCACTCGGCGATTTCCTCGGTCATTCCGGCAAACGTGGTGAGGAGGCTAAAGGACAGGACCTTACCCTCGACGCGCTGATTGCGTGTCTGCGCGTGTTCAACGAGGTGGCGCAGCACTTCGAAGTTCAGCAAAGGCTCGCCGCCTTGGAACTCAAATGTGAGTGCCGGCGACGGGCTTTGCATCGCCAGGTTGACGATCTTCTCCGCGACTTCACGGGTCATGTCGCCGGCAGCGTCTTGGGAGTCTTGCGCGCTCCCCGGCTGATTCGAGCGCAGCGTCAGCGTAACCACGTGCACATGCGGGCCGCGGCTGACGTGGCGATTGCGCTCAGCAACGCGATTGGCGAACGCGTCCAAGTCCAAGCCGTCACGAATCAACCCCTTGGCTTGGTACTCCTGCTGGCGCGGATGGCTCTCCGCAACCTTACCCGCCAACAGCTCCGCGAACTCGGATTCCGTCATGAACAGCCATTCGCCAGCATCATTCGTCACTAGGACCTTGCCGCCCACATGCCCCCAGCGGAAGAAGCCCAGTTGATCTTCGGCAAGCTCTATCGGCGCAAGCGCCACACTTCGTTGTTCCACTATGCGATCTCCTGCAGCACCGATTGCCGCTTTCGGCCAATGGTCTCATGCAACACGTGATTGCAGAAGGCGTTGGCCACGAATTCGGGATCGTCGCCAGCAATGTCCGACATCACCGCTTCAATGGCATCGTCGGCAATCGCGATCTCGAATTTGGCATGACCGGAATACGCAGAGGCTGCCGCTTCGACTGCTTCGGGTAGATACAGCGACCGATCGAAACGGATTTGCTTACTCACCGCTCTTCTCCGGATCGCTATTGCCGCCGCCACCCTGCTTCTCTTCCCAGGGGACCATGATCTCCAGCGGATCCTCGCCAAGCTCTTCCGACTCCAACTCGGCCAGTAAGTCGTCGATCGATGGCGCTGAGGTTGCCGACCGCAATGCGGCCGCCGTGTAGTACTCGCGAATGCGCGAGGTCGAGGAAGCAAGACGAACGCGAGCGGCCTGGGCCAGAAGCTCGTTGACGAACTCTCCCGCCAAGGCATCGAGTTGCTTCGCACTGGCAGGCTCGCGCGAGGTGAGCCGTACCGTCACGGCACCGGAAGCGGCGCGGGATAGGAAGACGAACGTCCTGTCCAGAAACAAGTAACAAGCCCCGTAGATTGACTCTATTGGATAGAGACTCTCCTCGAGGTCAAAAGAAATCTGATTGGTACCCAGCAGGAAGCCCAAACTCGAGCCGTTCCCACTTTCCGATGCCGATGCTGCCACCTAAACCTCCGTTCCAAAGTTTCCGAACAAAGCGCACCCACACGCCCCCGAGCACCACGCGTTGAGCGCCTGCGCCGGCCCGCTGCCGAGCTAGCTAGGGTGCCTACCATCAATTCCAATTGCCCAAACGGGTATTTCAGCCAACGAGCCGCGTACCATAGGCATGGACACCGCGCAACGTAGGTTGGCGAAGAAAACCGGTGCCAACGCTGCCGTAGGCAAGCTGCGTGCTCCCGATCACCGCCGCACGTCTCGATACTCGAGTGGAACGACGAAGGCGCTGGTAATCTCGGGGCCCAGGCCAACCGGGGAACGGTCGATGCCGAACGCCTGGCGGAGATGTGCCACGGTCAAATGTTGGGTAATCGCCCAGCAGTCGGAGGGATCGATATCATTCGGCGTGCATCCGTTTTCCGCCAGTTCCAGGAGTCGTTCGTCGATGGGGATCCTCGCCTCGCGTACAAGCTGCGTCAGCGTCGCGCCGGAGCGGATCGCGTCGCAAAGATCTGTAAAACTATTGTGGCCGCTGTTGCCGATGACCACGAAACGCTTGGGCGCCCGGAGTTGACCGAAGATGAGTTCCGTCGATGCCGGTGTTACCGCAATATCGCCGTCGGCCACGATCAGCATGGTTGGCTTCGCGGGCGGATTGTCGACTTGCCCCACGGCCGCATAGCCCACGATCGCATCGATTTCGGGCTCATCGATCAAGTGCAGCGCCGCCGCGCCGCCTGCCGAGTGTCCGGCTACAGCCACACGATCCGAATCGACGCGACCTTCCAGAAAACCACCCGCCTTCGCGCTCTCTGCCTGCAGCAGGCGTAAGGAGCCGAGGAGCACGGCGTGGTCTTTATTGATGTCGGGGCGGGCCGCATTGGTGGATACCGCGTTGAGGTCGCGTTCCAAATGGTCCGGAGAAGCGATGACGAAGCCCCATGAGGCAATGCCGGCAAGAAGGTTCGAGTTGACCAAGCGCCAGCCGCCGAACCCATGGCTAAACAACACCACGGGAAAGCGGCCCGGGGCGGCGGGCAGTTCTCCGTACGCCCGCATTTCGTAGCCGAGATCGATACCGCGCGGGCGTGCCAGGTTCTCGACTAGATTTCTCAAGAGCGCGGAACGCAACGGATCGCTCTGACGATAGGTCGCGTGCGGCTGCCCAACCTCGCTTCCGGGCACAGCCGGGTAAAAGACAGCAACCTTACGGTCTTCCAAGTCCAATGTCTTCATCGCCACCGGATAGGGGCCAGGGACCTGATACCTCGGCGAGGAGTCAACCACCTTAGGATCGTCATCGCCACAACCACCCACACAAACGGCAACGACAACCGCCAAGATGCGAACCTTGCTTTGGCTCCATACGGACTTCATCGGCTGATCCTCCTGACGCAATTTCGGCTCGCGACTCTTATTCGTACAAACCAAGCCTTCCGCAAGCCCTGACTACAACATCCACCGATGACGCAAATGACACCGCTTCCAGAACATTGCATGAGGGTGGGGCGTGGATCTGCGTCCATCTGCGTCATCGGTGGACCACTTCAGAATCCTGGCGATCAGGAGGTCTGAGGCTGTGGACCGTAGGCTGTAGGTCGAAGGGCCAACGAGATTGAGAAGCTGCTCCGCCACGCTGACGTCTCATGGAGAATTCCTACGCCACACAACGAAAATCAAGAGATAGTAGATCACGGCACCTTCCCAGTGCGGTAAAACAAATGCGACATCGTTGAATTTTCTATGCCGGGTGGTGATGACAGGGGCACAGACAGTCGTTAGTGACCCGGGCCGCGTTGCAGTCGAGCGGGCGGTTGAATTGAGCCCGATCATAGCGCGCCTTACGTTGGAATTTATGGAGTTATTTACCCCTTGAGTATGCAAACACACACGCACGGACCCGCCCCACACCTCCGGCTATTTCGCTTGTTTCGGCCAGACCGAGCCGACATCGTCGTGATCCTCTTGCTCTCTCTGGTAAACGGCATCTTGCTGCTGGCAACGCCGCTGGCCGTCGACGCTCTCGTCAACAACATCGCCTTTGGCGGCCAGGAGGGGGTCTACCTCCAGGCCTTGGTCATTCTCGCTCTCGCCCTGTTCGCCTTCCTCATCCTTCTCGCCGTCATGCGGGCCGCGCAGCATTACGTCATGGAAATCGTGCAGCAACGCCTTTTCGTCCGTGTCACCGCCGACCTAGCCTACCGCCTCCCGCACGCCCAAACCGCGGCGCTGGAAAGGACCACCGCCCCCGAGCTGGTGAATCGTTTCTTCGAGGTCGTGACCATTCAAAAGACCAGCGCCTTGCTGCTGCTCGACGGGGTTAACCTTGTCCTTTCGGCACTGATCGGCCTGGTCGTGCTTGGTTTCTATCACCCGTTCCTATTGGCGTTCGATCTGATCTTGGTGATCGCGTTGACCGGCGTCGTCTTCGTCGGTGGCCGTAACGCGGTACGCACTAGTATTGCGGAGTCCTACGCCAAGCACTCCGTTGCCGGGTGGCTCGAGCAAGTGGCGCTGTTGCCGGTGCTCTTCAAAAGTAGCGGTGCTTGCACCTTTGCGTGTGAGCGCGCCGACGCCTTGGCGCGCGACTATCTCGAAGCGCGCCGCGCCCATTTCCGGGTGCTGCTGCGCCAAATCATTGGCCTACTCTCTCTACAAGCGATCGCCAGCGCCATGCTGCTCACTCTAGGTGGAGCGTTGGTGCTGCGGGGAGAGCTGACACTGGGACAACTCGTCGCCAGCGAGTTGATCGTCGGCGCCATCGTGGCCTCGGTCGCCAAGCTCGGCAAGCATCTGGAGTCTTGGTACGACGCCCTGGCCGCCGTGGATAAGCTCGGGTACATCGCCGACTTACCCATCGAACGGGAACACGGAGAGCAGCCCTCCCTTTCTTCGCAGCCTGTCGAACTACGCGCCGAAGCCGCCACCTTCGGCTATGACCCAGCCCGCCCGGTATTGGAGAACCTGTCGTTTCACATTCCTGCCGGTGCTCGCGTGGCTGTCTTTAGTCCCGCCGGTTACGGGGCCAGTACTCTGCTCGATCTGCTCTACGGATTACGTTCCATCCAAACCGGTACTCTTCTCCTCGACGGAGTGGACATTCGACACTGGCCGCCGGAAGCCCTACGTCACCAAGTCGCTCTAGTGCGCGGGCAAGAGATTGTCGGCGGTACCATCGCTGAAAACGTACGCCTGGCTCGCAGCGACGTGTCGCTTGCGGATGTGCGAGCGGCTCTGGAAAGCGTGGGTCTGAGCGAGACCGTTCTCGCCTTGCCAGACGGCATCGATTCACGCCTGTCGTTCGGCGGACGCCCTCTCTCCAGCAGTCAGCGCACGCGCCTGGTCCTCGCCCGAGCCATCGCTAGTCGGCCACGCCTGCTCCTGCTCGACGAAACCTTGGATGGGCTGGATGCCAAGACCGTCGCGGAACTAGAGCGCTACCTGTTCGACCAGAACAACCCGTGGACAATGGTCCTGGTTACGCGCGATCAGGAACTCGTCAAGCGCTGCGATCAGGTGATTCAGCTCGGTGAGTGTCACTTCACCCAAGGACGCAACCTCAGCACGGATGCAGACCAATGACTCCGGATACGCATTCAACAGACCTTCATGATCCGATGCCTCTGCTCGACCAGCGAGCCGGCTTTTCTTCTTTTGAACTCACCTCGTCTTCGCGGCGCGTGCAGCGATTCAGTCGCTTTCTTTTCGTCGTGTTCGTTGCCTTCTTGTTGGGTCTGGCCTTCCTTCCTTGGCAGCAGTTTGTGCGCGGCAATGGCCGCGTCATTGCCTTCGACCCGCTCGAGCGCAGCCTAACCGTGGAGGCGCCGCTTGGTGGGCGCGTGTTGCGCTCGCACGTCGTCGAGGGCCAGCCCGTGAAGCAAGACGATGTCCTCTTCGAGTTGGTAGACAACGACCCCAATCTCCTTGCCAACCTGCGCCTGCAGCGGGAAGCGGCCGTGGCGCGACGTGATGCCGCCACCCAGCGGGTCGAGTCGCTACGCGCGCAGCTCGCCGAAGTGCAACGCGCCTTGCCGCTTGCCGTGGCCGCAGCAGAGACCCGTCTCGACGCCGCCAAATATGCGGCCACGACCGCACGCCAACAGTTCGACCGCATCAAGGGACTGTTCGAAGATCGGCGTGGGCTGTCCTCGCAGAGAGACTTCGAACTCGCCCTACTGGAACGCGACCGCACCGCCGCGGAGCTGGTACGTTCGGAAGCCGAACTCAAGCGCACCGCGGTCGACTTGCGGGCGTCCTTGAGCAACACCCAAGCTTTGGGTGACGCTGCGCGTGCCGACCTGGCGGCCGCCGAACAGTCCCTCGCCGCCATCGACGTGCTCTTCAACCAAACCAAGATGCAGCAGGTACGCGCCCCGCGCGACGGCATCGTCTTTCGCGTGCAAGCTACCGAGGGTACCTTCCTGAAGGCTAGCTCCCCTTTGTGCACGATTATCCCGGACACCGGGCAACGAACAGTCGAGTTATGGCTCAACGGCAACGATATGCCGCTGGTGCGGGCTCGCGAACTCGACGCCGACGGCAACGTGGTTCAAGAAGGCAGCCCGGTACGCCTGCAGTTCGAAGGCTGGCCGGCGATTCAGTTTGTCGGTTGGCCGAGCGCCGCTATCGGCACCTTCGGGGGTGAGGTGATCCTGGTAGATGCCACCGACAACGGCAAAGGGAAGTTTCGCCTCTTGGTCGCGGAGAAGCCCGACCGCATTCGCGAAGTGGATGGAGACGAGCGCATCCTGGCCTGGCCGGGTGCGCGCTGGTTGCGGCAAGGGGTGCGCGCCAATGGTTGGGTATTGTTGCAGCGCGTGCCGTTGTGGTTTGAGGTATGGCGGCAGATGAACGGATTCCCGCCGGCGTTGACGCAAGAGATGATGATGGAGGAGAAGAAATGAAGCCGCACCACCGACGAGCCATCGCGGTGGTCCTCCTGCTCGCCAGCACC
>CAZGSN010000561.1:0-7803 GCA_964528465.1 uncultured Binatia bacterium (SeqCode) | reverse complement strand
TCGCGGTCTGCGTGTGTGTGTGGGTCGGGCTTGGGGTTTGCGTCGGGGTTTGAGTTGGTGTGGAGGTGGGCGTGACGGTTGGGCTGGGGTCGGTGCCGCTGACGATGCGGTAGTACCACAGCGTCGAAGCGCGGATGTAGCCGCTGTTGGCGGCGCCGCGTTCGATGCCGGCCCAGGTGTCGTTGACGCGTTGCTCAGTCCACGGGTCGTCGCAGTTGGCCGACGGGGCTCGGGTGCTGAGATAGGTCTGCAGCGCCCAGTTGGCGTCGGGTACGGGGAAGGTTGTGCCCTTACAAAACACGTCTTGATTTGACACCCGGCGCCGCAGCAGCAAGGCCGCGTCGGCCGGGAGTGTGCCCGATTGCTTGGAGACGCAGACCCGCACACCCGCCGCGAAGATGCTCTCTTCGCTGGGCAGGGTCGCGAAGCCATAGTCGGGTCGATGCACTGCTGCCCACTCGCCGGGCTCTTGGGACCGAAGCGCCGTCGCCGCTTCATCCGTGAATGCTCTCTCCTTGGTGCAGTTGGCGTACCCGGCACTGATATCATTGGTGTTGCACTGCGGCGTGAAGGTCGTGAAGTTGTTGCCGACGCCCTCGCTCTGCGGGTCAGCTAGCTCGATGCGCCAATCCCGCAGACGCGGCAGGCTTCCTTGCGCCTCTGTGCCCAGCGAGTGCGCAAACACAATGTCGTCGAGGTACAGGGACCGGTTGGCGGTCGCGGCGGAAGAGAGCAGGCCGTAGCTGATCTCCGTGACCGGCGCGGTCGCCCCGGTGACGGTGTCGGATGCGCCGAAGCTACGCTTGTCCACCCACAGCTCGATGTGGCCGTTGCCGGCACCGCTGCTGCTCTCGGGACGCAACCCCAGCACACCACAATGCCATGCATTGGTGCTGAGCGCCTCGCTCTGCAAATCGACGGTACCCGAACCCGTGCCCCATTTGCCGTGCAGCCGGTATGTGGTTACCCCACCGACAGTCTGCACGTCGTCGATCACCAGGCGCGCCTGGCCAGTGTCGTTGAGCCGTACGATCGGGACCCCGCCGTTTACCGCGGGCCAGTTCGTCGGCACAAAGACGCATGTCTGTAGCCAACGCGTCTCGTTACCTGGATCGACGATTTGGGCACGTAAGTTTGGAGCTTGTGTTCCCGAGGCGCCGCTATCGAAGCGCAGGGACAGATCGCCCGAACGCGCTTGCGTGTTGCTCCAGAAGCATTGCGTGCCGGTAGCGCAGTTGGTGGCGGAATACCCGAGGCACTCATGCGTCGAGCTGTCGACACCGAACGTGTTGGCGCCTGCCTCGGCCCCGTCGAAGTACGCGATCTTGCCGCCAGTGTAGACCACCTCCAGCAACGGCTGCTGTGATTGGCTCGTGTACAGATACGACTGATTGGTCGCCGGGGCAGCCGAGACATCCTTATTGGAGATCAGGCAATAGCGAGTACGACCGACCCCGCCCTTCTTCACGTAGCTCGGAGTCAGGCCGGTGGCGGAAATGTATGTCGCCAGCGGCGGTAAGGTCGCGGTGTCCACCCACAGCGGCCCGTCGGTACCCGTCAGGCACGCGTCGTAGTCGGCGTCATCGCTGGCGTTGTGGACCAGCGGCGGACTCCAATCGACCTCGCGCAACCGCACCTGAAAGGCGGGCTCGCTGAAGTAGTTCCCCAGGGCTGCCTGGAAGGTGACGCTCTGCACCACCGCGTCGCTTGGAATACTCCCCGTGTCGAACTCGACGTAGCCTCGGTAGATGCGATGCCCGGCCGCGTTACGTTGGCCGACCTGAATCGTACCATCGACGGTGGTGCGATACGCCGTGCTACGCGCCGTGGCGTAGTCGGTGGAATTGCCCCACATATACCCGGCATCGGAGGTGGCGGCCTGCGTCGTCGGATCGAGCACGTACGGGAAGGCACTGGCGGGCAGCGACGAATCATCGAAGGCAAACTGCAACACGCCCGGCTCGGCAACCTCCCAAGCTCCGGCCTGGTAGATCTCTCCATTGGCACCGACAGCAAAGGCGCGCGGCACTACCGCCACCTCGGGGATCACCGCATTGCCCTCGGCATCGATCGTAAATTCCGAGGCGCCGCCGATCGTGTAGTACAGGAAGCGATACAGTTGCGCGCCGCGGCTGGAGCTGACGAGAGCCTCGGCCTTCAGGGCGGTGGGTGTGAGTTTGTAGGTCCACACCACTCCCTCACTGGCAACCGACGCCGCATCGCCGCTCACCTGTGGGCGCGCCGGCGTGAGCCAAAGCACACCGCGCCCCCACCAATCCGACAGCGTCAGACCCCAAGCATCCGAACGCACGACGAAAGCATTGCGATCGGCGAGGTCATCGCCACCGGGCTCGCGGTGGAAGGCCAGCTCGATGTCCTGCCAAACCCCGCTCGCATCACGGAAGTGCAACGGCGCGCCGCCGATCACCGCCAAGTGCTGGCCAACGGGTAGTGCATAGTGTTTTGCCGATTGCGTGCGTTCGGCAGGTAGTTCGACGGCAGAAGATGGGACGGTCGCGTGGGCGGTGAGTGGCGCGGCGGAGAAGAGGGCGACGAAGATAGCGAACAGCCAAGGCGACGTAGCCGCGCGCGTAAGAACTTGTCTCAGAACTAAGCTGCGGGGCTCGGGGCTGGTGGCTCGGGGCTTGGGTTTGCTTGGGTCTTGCCAGTCCCTAGCCTCCAGCACCAAGCCCCAGGCAGGGTTTTGAGACAACCTCGTCAACGCGTGGAGTCGGGCGGGATGCAGATCATGTGAGTCGCAGGATTCCGCCTTCCGCCACGCCGTCACCGGCGCGGCTACTTTGCTGTCTTCAGCCCCGCACCGGCGCACCGGGTACCGGCGCACAAATCCCCGGCGCACCAGCCCCCGGCGCATCGATTCGCCCCCGAACCTCCGCACCCAAGCCCGCAGAAACCGAAGACCACCAATCGAATCCATTGCTGCCCCCAAATTCCGGCGCCACGGGCAAACCCCGACCACCGGTCACGGCGCCAGCGGTCCTCCAAGCGGAGAACCAACCGACGCGGCCAATCAGCAAAAAGATGTGTCGAGAGAGAGAGAGAGAGAGAGAGAGAGAGAGTGCGAACGGCTTGCCAAGTGAACTCCCCGACCACGCATGCCTGGCCTCCTACTGCACTCGTGGATCACTCGTCAAGAACATTCTTCGCAAAACTCGTCGCTGAGCAATGGCAGCGTAAGGCGCTCCTCGCCCTTGCTGTGCGCGTGCGGGAGTAAATCAACAATCTGCTTCGCGGGGATGACGACGGCTCAGTAGGAATACGCATCCAACGGGCTGCAAGCCCTGGGTTCCGCGACTAGAGCGCCCCGTGGTGTCTCTGCGCGCTCCTCAGAGTCCGCCGCGGATCGCACGAACGTTATTTGGACGGTACTTCGCCCTCGTTAGGCTGCTGTCTCCGTCCTTGAAAAAGATAAACCGAGCGTGCTTGGATGGCGCCGGATCCCAATCATAATAATCTTCGTCGCTTACCCAGTACGACCCGCTCCTGCCACCGAAGATTCGATCCATACATGGATTGCACTCACCCACCACCTCAGGACCCGAACAAACCGCACAATCACAAACCTCACCGGTAGCCCAATACCGACAAGTCCCCCCGTTCTCGATGCACTGCCCCCAGGGGCGATTGAGCAACGTCTGCAGTTCCGCGAGAGTCGGTAAGCGCCAGTCGCATTGCCCGGCGGAGCAGGACCCTTCCCGATTCAGCCCTTCTAGGTATTCCGTGAACACGGTCCCATTGGCCCGCGTATCGTCGATGGACGCGCTCCAGGTATAGCTCGTTTCCGGAGAATCCTTTTGCCATGTGTAGCCGGTCAGATTGTCAGAGATTGTGCCGTTGCCATTGTCGACAAATCGCGGACCAGCGCAGGTGGTTCCTGGAAACGCAGCTTGAAAGTCTGCCCATTTGCGAACGTACGCGGAGCGACAGCTCGAGGACGTTTCTCGCCATCGCAATAGGTCCTCCCATTTATGGCCTAAAGTCGCACTCGCTAGGTAGCGCCCGAATTCCGTTGCCTGACAGGAGAAATAGAGTCCCGCAGCCTGCTGGCGCGCCGCCAGGCACAATTCCTCCGGTGAGGCAGAGTCTTGGGCTTGTGCTCCGGCGCTTAGCGATAGGACCAGAGAGATTCCGATCATGGAAGTTCGTGAATGTCGCATAGGTAACCCCTTCTTGGACGTGCCGGTCATGAGCCTACAGACCTCCACGCACGGCCCGCACAGGAAAGGAACCTGCCTTGTCCGCGAGAACGGACGTCTGCCCGGTCGCACCGGCTTGCGTCGCCCATGCCTGGCCTTCCGGCTGTGGAGGCACCAGCGTCGTGGACGACCAATAGCCCGGCGTGTTGAGCCCAAGGATAGGATCGACACACGCGGGGCTGGTGCAGGGTTGCGCAGACGCGAGCAGCATTTCCAACTCGCCCCGCGTGGGCAGGCGCCAATCGCACTGTTCCGCGAAACACTCGCCCTCTTTGTTCAAAGAGGCGAGAAACTCCGTAAACGCAGAGCCGTCGCTCAAGGTGCCCGTCGCCGTCCAGGTGTAGGCGTTGCTCACATCTCGAAGGCTCGCGTCATTCGTCTTCTTCTCCCAGATCAAGCCGGTCAGGTTGTCGGTGAGCGTGCCGTTGGCGTTATCGTGGAATCGTGGCTGCCCACACGGCGTGGCGGCCAAGTTGGTCTTGCCTTGGAGTCTCGCCCACTTTACGGCGTACTTGCGTTGACACTTCCGTGTGACTTCGCCGAACTTGGCCAAGTCTCCAGTGGCGGTCAGCCGCGCCTGTGCTCGGCGCTGGCAGGTAGCGTACTTGCCAGCAGTCTTGACGAGCGTCGATCGACAAATCCGCTCCGCCGATGGTGCCGCAAAGGCACACCTTACGAAGCTCAATACAGTCACGATTGCTACCAGTGTACGCTGACCAGTCACGCCGCGCTCCTTTTCTGCCCCCGGGTGCGACAAGTTGTCTGAGGTCCCCACCCGCGCGCTGTTTATACGCTTCATCGAAGCGTTTGCGTTCCCAAGTATCAGGGAAGAGCGGTGTCTCCAAGCGCTTTTATCACCAGGAAGCTCAAGCGCTCATTTCAAAGAGCCGGAAGTGGTTTCACCACGGCAAGTAGCTGAGGCTCGATGGAATCGACTGGAATGTGGCGCACAAATTGGCTTCGGGTGTATAATTTGGGCTTCCTGAATTTCCCCACAATCATGTCGCACACGCACCCGGATCAACCGGATTCGGATCAGCCTCTACCTCTGGCGCGGTAGACCCAGCACCTTCTCGGCAATGATGTTGCGTTGGATCTCGGACGTTCCAGCGAAGATGGTGGCGGCGCGGTAGTAGAGAAAGGATCGCTGCCAGCGGCTGTTTTGCGCAGAAGTCGGCCCATCGTCCAGGAACTGCGCGTCGGGACCGAGAACCTCCATGGCTGTGTCGTGCAGCCGCTGGCTCATTTCGCTCCAGAAGAGCTTGACCAACGAACTTTGCGGGCCGGGTTTGTCGTGGCGAAGGAGATGGGTGAGCACGCGCCAGTTGTGCCATTTGAAGATCTCCACCTCGATCGCGGCCTGGGCGATGCGTTGGCGAAGACACGGATCGACGCCTGCCTGTCGCGTGCGGGCAAGTCGGACAAGCTCATCGAGCAACAGTCGATGCACGGTGAGTTGTCTTGCCGAGGTGCCACGCTCGTGTGCCAGCGTGGTTTGCGCGATCTCCCAGCCTCGGTTCAGCTCGCCGACTAGGTTGACGGCGGGGATGCGGACATTGTCGAAGAATACTTCGTTGAACTCCTCACTGCCCGTCATTTGCCGGAGAGGGCGCACCGTAACGCCCGGGCTGTGCATGTCGACGATGAAGAAGCTGATGCCTTGCGACTTGGGCAAGCTTGGATCGGTGCGCGCCAGTAAGATGCCCCAGCGCGCAAACTGGGCGTAGCTCGTCCATACCTTCTGGCCGTTGACGACGAAGGCATCACCGTCGCGCCGTGCCTCGCAACGCAAGCTGGTGAGGTCGGAACCGGCATTGGGTTCGGAGAACAGTTGGCA
The DNA here is from genome assembly GCA_964528465.1 of uncultured Binatia bacterium (SeqCode). Classification (GTDB taxonomy): domain Bacteria; phylum Desulfobacterota; class Binatia; order HRBIN30; family HRBIN30; genus CAZGSN01. The sequence continues at coordinate 1,749 of CAZGSN010000561.1, read as the reverse complement.
CCAAAGCTCTTCGGCGGTGAGAATGGGAACGAGATAGCGGCGCCTTTGCTCGCTGCTGCCGTGGCGGATGAGAGTCGGTCCGACCAGATTGACGCCGACTCGGTTGATGATCTCTGGGGCCTGGGCGCGCGCCATCTCTTCTTGGAAAATGTAGTTCTCGATCAAGGACGCCGAGCGCCCCCCGTGTTCGCGCGGCCAGTGCACGCCAACCCAGCGTGCCTGTGCGAGCTTGCGCTGCCATAGCGTTAGCCAATGCACCTCTTCAGCAAGGCTCATCGGGGATTGTGGGGTTGGCGGCAGGGATACTTGGAGCCACTCGCGCAACTCTGCTCGAAAGCGCTCCTCCGTGGCGGTGAAGGTAAAGTCCATTGGCTACGACGTAGCGCGGCCTCGTGGTCGCAACCAAAGTATGGAGAGACGGGTGCGGGCCGCGCAGGCTGTAGGCGGTGGGCCGGATTTGGAGCAGAGGATCAAACCATGAAGATCATGAAGTTCATGAAGAAGAATCGCTCGATGGCAGGCCAGTTTCCTGACTTCATGAACTTCATGCCTCATGGTGAATCCGCTTTGGGCTCATGGCAGATTCGTCGGGACCAGGAGGTCTGAGGCTGGTGCCTGCCAGCGATGTGGTCGGTCGGCAAGATTGCCGAAACCCAGGCGAGAGCAGAATGCTTGGTAGCGAGCGCGATCGGCCCCGTGCCACTCGAGATCGGCGAGGGACTCCTGCAGCGGAACATCAACGCGTAAGGTAGCGAGAGTCTTGTAGAGCCCCGCGGCGGATCGCTGTTCCGTCAGGGTAGCGACCAGCTTCTTTGCCCCGCGAATCGTAACTGGCCAAGCAGAAGCGTCGCCGGGGATAGCTTCCAAAGAGCCGAATACGGTGAGTAGGGCCGCGGCGGTTTTCATTCCGAATCCGGGAAGCCCAGGAATGCCGTCGGCTGTATCGCCGACCAGAGCCAGGAGGTCGGCGACGGCAGCGGGAGGAACTCCCAGCTTCTGAACCACGCCTGCCGCGTCGTAGGTCTTCCGTTGGCGGCGATCCTGTGTGATCACCTTGCCGTCGCAGACGCTTTGGCAAAGGTCTTTGTCGGGAGAAAGGATCACGACCTCATCGACCTCGGGTGCGAAGCGCGCCGCAGCAGTGGCCAGAGCATCATCCGCTTCGAAATCGACCATGGGCCATACGACCACCCCCAACGCGGAGAGTGCTTGCTCGGCCAGTGGAAACTGACTCCACAGGTCGGGATCGATGCCGTCGCCGGTTTTGTAGCCTGGGAACAACTGGTTGCGGAATGACTCAATCACATGATCAGTAGCGGCGGCGAGATGGGTAACGCCTGGCTCACGCAGTAGCGACAACACCGAGCCGATCAGCCCGCGAATCGCACCCACTTCTTGCCCCTGTGGCGAGCGCTCGGATGGCATCGCGTAGAAAGCACGGAAGAGTTCGTAGGTGCCGTCCAGTAAATGCAAGCGAGGCATGGTGGCCTCATGGCACACACGCCGCGTCTAGCCAAGGTTGTTGGGGCTAGACGAGCGGCGAGCGTGCTCTGACACGCGCGACAATTCCGAAGCCCAGGGGGTTGCTGAGATTTGGAAACGCGGCATGGCGCACCGGCTAGCCCGGAGAATTCTGACCTCGCGGCAAAGTCGGGTCAAGCGGCTGAACGCACGAGGGATTCGAAGCATGTTGACGAAAACAGTGTGTTCTTTGAACCACGAAGGCACGAAGGACACGAAGCAAGAGTA
>CAZGSN010000560.1:0-5951 GCA_964528465.1 uncultured Binatia bacterium (SeqCode) | reverse complement strand
GGTTGGCCGCTCCCCGTGATCACGCCAACGCCACGGCCGGTTGCCAAGACAGCTACCCGCACAGCGACCCTAACGCGAACGGCAACGCGCACATCGACTCCGCAGCCAACTCCCTCCAATACCCCGCGTCCCATTGCCACTCTGCCCGTGGTCCCAAGCAATCCGCTCGCGGTTGCGATCACCGGTGCACCACCGGCGCAAAAGCTGCCTTCCGCTTTCTTGATCTACCCCTTGATCCGCGTCTCCCAAACGCAGGAAACCTTGGTCGAGATGATGAATCTGACTTCCGCCACGGTTCGGGTGCACTGCACCTACAGCACCGCCACTTACAGCTCACAAACCGTGTCGTGCTCGGAAACCGACTTCTACGTTTCCCTTACCGCCCAGCAACCGGCTGCCTGGAAGGCAAGTACGGGATTAGGCGGCGACGGCAAGCGACTTGCTCCCCCCTTCTTTGGAGAAGGCACGTTGAACTGCGTGGTGGAGAGCCGGTTCTCAGATCTCGGCTCACACAATGCTCTCCAGGGGCGCGCTATTTTGTCGCAAGCCAGTCAACGGGTTGGCTATGATGCGAGCGCTTTCCGGCGTCTGTCCCCGGGACCGTTCAACGGTATCATCGAACTCAACGGGGTCACCTACGAGCAGTGCCCGGATCGCCTCCACTTCAACGCTCTATCGAGCCAAGCCGGGTCCGACAGCGAGTTGATCCTGGCTCCGTGCTCACACGATTTTGAAAATGGTATCCCAGGTAGCACAACCATTCAGTACGCCGTGATCAACGAATTCGAGCAGCAGTTCTCGGCTTCGACTCCCGTGAAGTGCTTCGATCGCCGCAATTTCAGCAGCATAAGCGCACTGCGTAAGTCATCGACAGGAACCGACACCTTACACGTTGTGGTGCGACCGGTCGGCGACCCTGTCGTGGGCCTGGTAATCGACAAGTTCACGGTTCCTGGTTCCAATGCCCCCTCCGCCTCGGCGAACAACCCCTACTTCGAAGGTGGCCGCTCGGCGACTGTTACTTTGCCGCAGTTCTGAACGGTCCACAGGCCCCTTCTTCCTGCACCTGAGATACAGGTGCTCGGCCTACCTCTTCCCATGAAAAGCTTCCGCAAAGAGATCCACCTGAACGTCGATGCCCGCATGGCCTTCGTCAATATTACCCCGCAGGTAGAGACGGCGGTCCGCCAAAGTGGCGTGCGCGAGGGGCTGTGCTTGGTCAACTCCATGCACATCACTTCAAGTGTGTTCATCAACGACGATGAGAGCGGCCTGCACGAGGATTATGCTCGCTGGCTCGAACAACTCGCCCCCTATGATGCGAGCCCGCAACGCTATCACCACAACCGCACCGGCGAAGACAACGGCGACGCCCACCACAAACGCCAGATCATGGGCCGCGAGGTGGTAGTGGCAATCACCGACGGCAATCTCGACTTCGGCCGCTGGGAGCAAATCTTCTACGGCGAGTTCGACGGCAAACGCACCAAGCGCGTACTCATCAAGATCATCGGCGAGTAGCGGTGCCTCATTGCGTCATCTTCCAGGGCGAGCCTGGTCGATGATCTTGGCAAACGTCGCTCGGACAGGATAACTGGTCTTCCGAAGGTGAAGTCCGATGCGTCTCCGACCCTCCATACACATCACGGCATCATTGCTGTTGACCGCCTTGTGCGGGTGCGGAGATAACGATCCAGACGCCACCAGTACGGCGATCTCCGCGCGCTGTGCTGAGATCCCTCGCTTGCCGCAACCTCCGAACTCGCGCTGACGCCACGCGCGGAGTGCGCAGAAGCATTCGGGCGCATGATCGGAGAACGAAATGTCGTATTGGATCTACAGTAAGGACAGGCGCGAGCTGTATGCAATCGATGTCCCCATCATGGTCGTTGTGTTCATAGTTGGCTTGGCCGTCGCCAGCCTGTTCCCTATCGCCTGCAGCCTCACCTGGACAAACCAAAGGAAACACGATGAGGTACACCTCGATTCGGACATTCACTGGCCACCGCGATAGGCGGCAAAAACAGCCACCCCCAAATCGGGGCTCTAATTGGCGTTCGGCTTGCAGGCTCGCTTGTGGCGCGACAACTCGCGGCGTAGGCTGCGAGCATGAAGGTGTACCTAGACATGTGCAGCATCCAGCGCCCGCTCGACTCACAGGATGACGTGCGAGTAGCGACCGAGGCGCAAGCGATCCTCGGGGTGTTGCGGCTGTGCGGTCTGGAAAGGCAACTCTTGTCGGCTCTGATGCTCTATTGTTCGAGCTCGCGAAGAATCCATACCCCCTGTCCGCAGGGACTATGCTGCCCTTGTGCTCTCCAGGGTGGGAGCCTTCATCGAGACAGATGCGTGCGTCGAAGCGCATGCGCGTCGATTGGAAGCCACGGGCCTGAAGCCTCTCGATGCCCTGCATTTGGCGTCAGCAGTCGCGGCGGGCGCGGACTTCTTCTGCACATGCGATGACCGGCTCTTGAGGCGGGCACGACGGGTGGCGACCGGGCGCACCCGAGTAGTGTCACCGCTGGAGCTGGTAACGGAGGTATTACGATGAGTGCAACAGCCCGACCGTTGGCAGAGACTACGCACAAGGCGATCGCTGTCTTGTCCAAGGAACTCGGGATTGTAGAAACCGTGCGCTTCTTGAGCCAGTTTGGCGCCGGCTTCGGAGACTACACACAAGAGCGCGATGAAATCTTCCGCGGTGTGACTATGGATCAGATGTTGTCCGACATCCGAGGCACACGGCCCCAGAGGCCGAACAAGCGCACGCAGCCGACGCGCAAGAAACGTGCGCGCGGCTGATGCGCAGGCGTTAGATGTATGGCGGCGACGCTGCTGAATCGGTTGCGCGAGGGACCTTCCTCCGATCGAGTGTCTCGAGATTCCAGCTCCTGGCGCTGTCCATCGCTCGCATTCTGTGCTTCTCTGCGCCCATGCTGGTGCGCGATCTGTTTGACGCTACGGCTAAGACCTACGACGCAACGCGACGGCAGTTGGTGCCGTGCTTTGATGATTTCTACCGTACCGCCGTCGAGCTGATTCCCTTCGCCGATGACGCCACCATTCGTGTCGTCGACCTGGGAGCCGGAACAGGGCTGCTTGCGGCCCTCGTAACCGCAGCCTTTCCCAATGCTTCGCTGACCCTGATCGATGTGTCGTCTGAGATGCTGGCCGGGGCCCGCGAACGCTTTGCCGCGCAAGCACAACGCTTTGTCTATCAGGTCGGCGACCTCGCCATCGTCGAGCTTCCCCCTTGTGATGTCGTCATCTCCGGACTTGCCATCCACCACCTGGAAGACGACGTGAAGGCAGAGCTGTTTGCCCGCATCTATGACGCGCTGCAGCCCGACGGCGTCTTTATCAATGCCGATCAGGTGCTCGCCCCCACGGCAGCGACGGAGACGCGCAATCGCGATACCTGGCGCCGTCATGCACGCGAGGCAGGAGCCAGCGATGCCGACCTGGCAATGGCTGCCGAGCGTATGCGTGCCGATCACACGGCCTTGCTCAGCGACCAGTTACGCATGCTCGAAGAAGCAGGTTTCGGCGATGTCGACTGTAGCTATAAGAATTACATGTTCGCCGTTTATTCCGGCCGCAAGACGCTGGCCGTTTGATCAAACCCGCAACCAAGGAGTGTTTCGATGATCACGATTGTCGCCAAGCTAAAGGTCAAGGCAGGAAGCGAAGCCACCTTCCAAGCCGAAATGGAGAAGATGATTGCGCACGTAAAGGCGGCCGAGCCGGGCACACTGACCTATCTGCTCTATCGCGCCACCAGTGACCCAACCCAGTTCGTTGTCTACGAAAACTATGCCGATGCCGAGGCGATGTCGGCGCACAGCAGCAGCGAAACCATGCAGGCGTTTTTCGGGGCGGTTGGCGGCATCCTCGATGGTCGACCGGAAATTGGCATTTACGAAGAAGTCGGCGGCAAGAAGTAGGGGGCGGGTGCGATGTTGCACGGCAGTTGCCTCTGCGGCCGCATTCGCTACGTCGTCGAAGGCGAGCTGGGACCGTTGGTGCATTGCCACTGCCAAACCTGCCGCAAGGCCCACGCCGCCGCATTCAACACCGCCGCCCGCGTCAAGCGTAGCGGCTTTCGCTGGGTCGCCGGTGAGGAAGAGCTACGCAGCTACGAGTCGACACCCGGGAAGAAACGTTACTTCTGCGGGAATTGCGGCTCTCACCTGGTTGCCGCGTGGAGTAACGAAGATGACGTAATCGTGCGTATCGGCAGCCTGGATGACGATCCCGGCGGGCGCCCAGTTCTACACATCTGGACTTCCATGAAGGCCCCTTGGTTTGAGATCACCGACGGGCTGCGGCAAATCGCCGAAGCCACCCCTAAACTATGAAGCCCTAACTTCTTGAACGCCGTTCAAGATTTCCAGGCCGTGGACCGGAGGCTGTAGACCGTAGGACGGAAGTGATGGAACCGCCGACTTCCGACCTACGGCGTCCAGTCTACAGCCTACTGCCTGCGCGGCCCGCTCCGGCCCTTCAGACTTTGGTTGCCGCCACGAGGCCGTGCTGTGAAGGATACCTGCACAGCAACCTAGCCCGGCTAAGCCTCGAAGGGGCTCGTATCTCGAATCTTCTTCGCGATGTCATTGCGCCGGATCGCTACCCGGCCGGGGTCGCTAGCGAGATCCAGTTGGAACCAGGTTGCTGAATGGCTGCGGGCCGTGGATCTGCTCAGGTACGCCCAGGCAGCATGAAGCCGCGCTGCTGTCGAGCACCGTAAATGACTGAGCGTTCTCCGCTAATGACATCCTTACCGGGATTGGAACACTCTGAGGCGCAGTGGTTGGCACCGGTGTTTCCATTACGGCCTGCGATGGTGCAGCATAGGCGCTTAGAGAGGATACCCATGGACGAAGACAGGCTCTTGCAGCGTATTACTGTCAGCCCGAAGATTTTCGCCGGCAAGCCGATCATCCGAGGTCGGCGTCTTGCCGTCGAACATATCCTCGGGATGCTTGCCGCCGGCGACAGCGCCGAGACTCTGCTTGCTGGCTACCCGTGGTTGGAACGTGAGGACATTCAAGCGTGCCTTCTGTACGCACGACGACTTGTCGGTCACGAACGAGTTGAACCGTTCGTTGTCGACGCATGAAGCTACTTCTCGATACGTGCGTCTGGGGTGGTGCCGCTAGCGAGATCGAGGCGGCCGGCCACGATGTAGTCTGGGCTGGCACTTGGCCGCAGGACCCCGGCGACGAAGAGATCCTCGCGCGTGCAACACTCGACGGGCGAGTGCTGGTCACCCTCGACAAGGACTTCGGGGAGCTGGCTGTCGTGCGCAATCAACCGCATGGGGGGATCATCCGCCTCGTCGATATCGCCGCAACACGACAGGCGAAGGTCTGCATCCAAGTGCTGGCCAGGCTGGGTAGCGAGTTGCAGCAGGGTGCAATTGTAACCGCCGAGCCCGGGCGCCTGCGCGTGCGTCCACAAGGCACTGGCACCGGCGAGTGAGAAAGACTTCACTTAGTGGGACTGGTCCGTTACTAGACCCGACAATCGAGGAGGGCGCGAACCGAGCCTGAGTTCTGGTTTTCCTCAGGGGAAGAGAGAACCCTTCCGACCCTAAGCAGCGCGCTCTCCGGTGCCGATGGATCAGGGATGCATACTGTCTTCCGTGAGTCAGCTGGCGACAATGGATGCCCCTCTGTGCACGGCTGCAGCCTCCTAAGTGGACTGATGAGCGCACGCGAGGAGGAAGGCAATGAAGGTACATGCAGACTGCTCCTTGTGTGGCGGGCTAGTAGAAGAAGACCGCGTAACCTACGACTACCGGCGGCGTGGGCACCTCGTTGTCTTCGAGAATGTCCCCGCCGGGGTCTGCCGCCAATGCGGGGAGAAATACTTCGACGCAGGAACCACGAAACGCATGGACATCGCCTACCATGACGTCTTCGACCATCAGAAGCCGCCCGAGCGCATGC
>CAZGSN010000559.1:0-10095 GCA_964528465.1 uncultured Binatia bacterium (SeqCode) | reverse complement strand
AGAAGTGACCGACATGCAGCGCTCGGTGGACGGGGAAGTGATCAGCTCGACCTTCGATGAGCCACCCACGCGACACGTTCAGGTTGCCGAAATGGTGATTGAAAAGGCGAAGCGTCTGGTCGAGCACGGACGGGATGTCGTGATTCTGTTGGACAGCATCACGCGCTTGGCACGGGCTTACAACACCGTCGTGCCCCCTAGCGGCAAGATCCTTTCCGGCGGCGTGGATTCCAACGCCTTGCACAAGCCAAAGAAGTTCTTGGGGGCCGCCCGTAACATTGAAGATGGCGGCAGCTTGACGATTGTGGGCACGGCTCTGGTCGACACCGGCAGCCGCATGGATGAAGTAATCTTCGAAGAGTTCAAAGCCACCGGTAACATGGAAGTGCATTTGGACCGCCGCTTGGTGGACAAGCGCATCTTCCCGGCTATCGACATCAACCGCTCCGGCACCCGCAAGGAAGAGTTGCTGCTCGGCAAGCCACGCCTGGCGCGGGTATGGATCCTGCGCAAGCTTCTGTCGCAGCTCAATCCCGTCGAGGCCATGGAGTTCTTGATGGACAAGATCACCGACACCAAGGACAACGACGAGTTTCTCGATTCGATGAATCAGTAGCGGTGGTTGCGGTACGGTAAGGCTTTTTGGTATCGACAGCGGTTCGAATTTGCGACGGAAACAAGGAGAGACCTCCCTATGCCAGAAGTGAGCATGAAACAGCTTCTCGAGGCTGGTGTGCATTTTGGACACCAGACGAGCCGCTGGAACCCAAAGATGAAGCCCTACATCTTTGGAGCGCGGAACGGGATCTACATCATCGATTTGCAGCGCACGGTAAAATTATTCGAGGCAGCGTATGCCTACACCCGCGATCTGGTTAGCCGCGGCGGCACCTTGCTCTTCGTCGGTACCAAGAAGCAAGCGCAAGATGCAATTCGCGAGGAAGCCGACCGTTGCGGCATGTTCTACGTCAACAACCGCTGGCTCGGCGGTACGCTCACCAATTTTCAAACCATCAAGCAGAGCATCGACCGCCTCAAGAAGTGCGAGGAGACGTTGGTCGACCCGCTGATGGCAGAAGCGCTGACCAAGCGCGAGTTGCTCAATATTTCGCGGGAGCGGGACAAACTTCTCATCGCGCTGGGCGGCATCAAGGGAATGCGCAAGCTTCCCGACGCGCTGTTCGTGATTGATCCCAAGAAGGAAGAGATCGCGGTCAAGGAAGCCAACAAGTTGCGCATCCCAGTTGTTGCCGTGGTCGATACCAACTGCGATCCCGACGTTGTCGATTACAAGATCCCCGGAAACGATGATGCCATTCGCGCCATCCGGCTTTTCTGCGCCGCCATCGCCGATGCTGCTCTCGAAGGTAAGGGTTCCTTCGATGAGCGTTCGCGTGGCGAAGGTACAGAGAGCAGTGCCGAGGATGCCGGTGAGATCAGCATGGCAGCGGCTCTATCGACGGACGGGGACTTAGCGGTTGAAGGAGGCTCGGTCGCATGAGCGAGGTGAGTGCGGCCCTGGTTCGCGATTTGCGCGAAAAGACCGGGGCAGGTTTCATGGACTGCAAGAAGGCGTTGGCCGAAAGTAGCGGCGACGTCGACAAGGCAGTTACCTACCTGCGCGAGAAGGGTTTGGCGGCTGCCGCCAAGCGTGCCAGCCGCACGGCGAGTGAAGGCCAGGTCGCTTCCTACATCCACGCCAACGGGAAAATTGGGGTGCTGATCGAGGTCAATTGCGAAACCGACTTCGTGGCACGCACGCCCGAGTTTCAAGGCCTCGTAAAGGATCTGGCCATGCAAGTGGCGGCGGCGAGCCCTCGCTTCCTGCGGCGCGAAGAAGTCCCCGCCGAAGTCCTCGAGGCAGAGCGCAGCATCTATCGCGCGCAAGCGGAAGGCACGGGGAAGCCTGCCGCCGTGATCGAAAAGATCATCGACGGCAAGATCGACAAATTTTTTGCGGACATTTGCTTACTCGAGCAACCCTTCATCAAGGAGCCACAGCGATCGGTGGGCCAGCTCGTCACCGATGCGATCTCCAAGATCGGTGAGAACATTGTGGTTCGCCGCTTTTCGCGGTTCCAATTGGGCGAGGCCAGCGAAGCGACGGCGTGACACGACCGTGAGTTCTTCCCCCGTCTCCAGCCCGTCTGAGGCAGTTCGCGACAATCCGCCGACTGCGTATCGACGGGTGCTTCTGAAGCTCAGCGGGGAAGCGCTCGCCACCGCCAACGGCGGCGGTATCGACCCCGATATTCTTGATCGTATTGCCGGCGAGTTGCGCGACGTACACCGCGCCGGGGCCGAAGTTGCGGTCGTTATAGGTGGCGGCAACATTTTCAGAGGAATCGGCGGCGCCGCGCGCGGTATGGACCGTGCCCACGCCGACTACATGGGAATGCTGGCAACGGTGATCAATGCGCTTGCCCTACAGGATGCGTTGGAGCGTTTGGAAGTGATCACGCGTGTCCAATCCGCCATCGGCATGCAGCAAATCGCCGAACCTTACATTCGCCGGCGGGCGCGACGGCACCTGGAGAAAGGCCGCGTGGTCATCTTTGCTGCTGGTACCGGCAACCCGTTCTTCACGACCGATACGGCTGCGAGTCTGCGCGCGGTGGAGATTGGTGCCCAAGTGTTGCTCAAGGCGACCAACGTCGACGGGGTCTATGATGCCGATCCAAAGACTACCCCGAATGCCAAGCGATTCACTGAGTTGAGCTACATCGAGGTCCTCAATCGTAACTTGAAAGTGATGGATTCCACTGCCATCACGCTGTGCATGGACAATGGCCTGCCAATCATCGTCTTCGACCTCGGTATTCGAGGCAACATCCAGAAGGCGGTGGGTGGCGAGTCGATTGGTACCGTCGTGCACTGAGGAGCGCCATGACGGAAGATGTCATCGCGGATTTGAAGGGCGAGCTAGAACGCGCCGTCGCCTCCTTCAAGAAGGAGCTTTCCCACACACGTACCGGGCGCGCGAGCGTCGCGCTGCTCGACGGGATCTTCGTCGACTACTACGGAGCCCGCACCCCCCTGAATCAGTGTGCTGGGGTCACTGTCCCCGAGCCGCGCATGTTGCTGATTCAGCCCTACGACAAATCGATCCTTACCGAGATCGAGAAGGCGATTCAGCAATCCGGTATTGGCTTGGTGCCTGTCAACGACGGCAAGCTTCTGCGTGTGCCCATTCCGGAGCTGACCCAGGAGCGCCGCAAGGACTTGGTCAAGCACGTGCGCAAGGTGGCCGAGGATTTTCGCGTGTCGATTCGCAATCACCGCCGCGACGCGCTCGATCTGCTCAAGGCCCTAGAGAAGGACAAAGAGATCACCGAAGACGATCACCGCCGCGCCGGCGAGAAGATCCAGGAAGTCACCAACGCCTACATTGAGCGCATCGATCAGGTGGGCAAAGGCAAAGAAGCCGAGATCATGGAGGTCTGAGCGATGGTGGAGGCGGTTCCAACCATCGATACGACCCGGCTTCCGCGACATGTCTCCATCATCATGGATGGCAACGGGCGTTGGGCACAACGCCGCGGAATGAGCCGTATCGAAGGTCACAAGCGTGGCAAAGACTCGGTGCGTGCCATCGTCGAGAGCAGCCGCCGCCTGGGCATCAAGTGGCTCAGCTTGTTTGCCTTCTCCACGGAAAACTGGGACCGCCCGCGACGCGAGGTCAACGCCCTCATGGGCCTGCTACGCCGGTACTTACGCACCGAGCTACGCAAGATGATGAAGAACGAGATCCGCCTGCTCGCCATCGGCGATCTCAAGCGACTACCCGGCGCTTTGCAAGAAGATCTCAGGCAGACCGTCGAAGCAACCAAGCACAACGCGGCGATGACCGTCGTTCTAGCGGTTAGCTACAGCGGGCGAGAAGATATCCTGCAAGCGACGCGGGCGATCGCGCAAGACGTAGCCCAAGGGCATATCGACCCCAGCGCCATCGATGCCGAGCGGTTCAATTCCTACCTGGCGACGGGCTCCATGCCCGATCCCGATCTCCTCATCCGCACCAGCGGCGAGATGCGCATCTCGAATTTTTTCTTGTGGCCGCTTGCCTATACCGAGGTGTATGTGACCGACACGCTGTGGCCTGACTTCCGCGAGGCCGAGTTCAACACGGCGCTGAATCACTACCAGCAACGCGAGCGTCGCTTCGGGCGTGTCGTCGACGAGCCGGTCACGGAGAAGCTACGTGCTTCGCGCTAGGCTGGCTACTGCCGCGGTTGCGATTCCACTCCTGCTGGTTCTGATCCTGTTCGGTCCTAACTGGCTGTTTGCCTTGGTGGTGGGCGGGCTGGGCCTTGGCGGGGTGATCGAGTACGCAACCATGGCCTTCGCTGCCCGTCCTGGCGAGAAAATCCTCACCATCGTTCTCGGCATCATCGTTTTGCTTGGCGTGATCTTCGCCGATGTGCGGGCTTTGGGTGCCGCCATCGCCGTGATGACCGCTGCAGGATTGATCTGGACGCTGTTGGCTCGCCCTGATTTCGAGCAAGGGTTGGCCGATCTAGGCCTGGCACAGATCGGCATCCTCTATGCCGCGTTTCTCACCCCACACTTCATTTGGTTGCGCAATCTGGCCCCCGACGGGCCATTGCTCGTCCTCTTCGTTCTCGGCGTTGGTATGGCCGGCGATACGGGCGGATATTTCGTTGGACACGCGCTCGGCCGTCACAAGCTCATGCCGCGCGTTAGCCCAGGCAAGACCATTGAAGGAGCCATCGGCATCACCCTGTCCAGCTTGCTCGGAGCCTCGGTGTGCAAGCTCGCGTTCACGGCCGCAGGAGCCACGTTCTTACCCGAACTCGGGTGGCCCGGGGTGCTCACCCTGGCCTTGCTCATGGCCATACTGGGCCAATTGGGTGACCTTTCCGAATCCGTCATGAAGCGAACGTTTCAAACTAAAGAGTCGGGCTGGTTATTTCCGGGGCACGGCGGAGTGCTGGACCGGCTCGATAGTCTGCTTTTTCCCCTCGTGGTTCTGTACTACTATCTCGCCATGCTCCGCTAAGCAGGCGGAGTCGGAGAGTCCATGGTTACCAGCATCGTCGCCGCAATTGTTGTTCTCGGTTTTCTGATCATCTTCCACGAACTCGGGCACTTCCTCGTGGCCAAGCGCGTAGGCGTAGGCGTTCTCAAGTTCTCGGTGGGTTTCGGGCCCAAAATCCTTGGACGCAAGGTGGGGTCGACCGAGTACGTGATTAGCGCCATTCCCCTCGGTGGCTTCGTGAAGATGGTCGGTGAGGACCCGGAAGAGGAACTGAGCGAAGCCGACCGCGCCATCTCCTTTCATCACAAATCCATCGGCAAGCGCACCGCCATCGTCCTGGCTGGGCCATTTGCCAATCTGCTCTTTTCTTGCATCGCTTTTGCCGTCGTGTTTGCTCTCTACGGAGCACGCGTCCCCAGTGAATCCGCCAAAGTCGGCGGTGTCATGGAGGGAATGCCGGCTGCGGCCGCAGGACTGCGCACCGGAGACATCGTCAAGGAGGTCAACGGTACCGTCGTCGAAAAATGGGACAACCTCTCGGAACTGATCCGTGCCAGCGGTGGCAAGGCGCTGCAGCTTGCGGTGGCGCGAGACGCTGAAACCCTGGCCATCGAGGTTGTTCCGGTCGCCAAGCCTGACAAGAACATTTTCGGGGAGACTCTCGGCGATGCCTACGTTATCGGCATCGAGCGCGGGTTCGACCAACAGGAAGTTGGGCCGATCTCGGCTATCGGCATGGGCGTGCAGCAAACAGGCTGGTGGGTGCAGACTCTGGCCACGAGCCTGTACAAGATGTTCCAAGGGCGCATCCCTGCCAAGGATATCGGCGGCCCGATCTTGATCGTACAAACCGCGGGGCAGCAGGCGCGCTTGGGCCTGGAATACCTCCTCAACTTCATGGCCGTGATCAGCGTCAATCTTGGCGTCCTCAACCTCTTGCCCATTCCAATCCTTGACGGCGGCCATCTCTTTTTCTTTGCCATCGAAGCGATCTTGCGCCGGCCTCTGGATATTCGTCACCGCGAGATCGCCCAACAAGTTGGCCTCGTCTTGCTGATCAGCATGATGGCCGTGGCGTTCTACAACGACATTGCACGCGTCATTCAGGGGTGGGGCTAGACGGTGCGCGTGCTCGGAATCGACACGGCAACGTCGAGGGCGAGCGTAGGATTGTGGGCAGACGGTTCCATTGTCGCAGAAGAGCACGTCTCTAGTCGCAACCACGCATCTTCCCTGCTGCCCCTGCTCGATACCGTTCTAAAGGCCTCAGGCACCAAGATCGAATCGGTTGACGCCCTGGCAGTCTCGGCTGGCCCAGGATCCTTTTCCGGCTTACGGGTTGGCTTGAGCGTGGCCAAGGGAATTGCGCTTGCCTCCGGAGCCCGCCTCCTTGCGGTTTCGACTCTAGAGGCTTTGGCCTTCACGCTTGCGGACCGCGAGGGGACAGTTTGTGCCTTGCTCGATGCCCATAAGGAAGAGCTTTACATGGGCTGCTTTGAGGCTCGCGCTGGTGAGTTGCTGCGACGCAACAAGGATGAAGCCGTCAGCTTGGTCCGTGTTCTGGCCTCGCTACCAACCCCATGTGTTGTGCTTGGCGATGCCGTGGAACGCTACGGCCCCATTCTCAAGTCTGAGCTTGGCTCGCAGATTGAGCTGTTGCCGTTTCCCGAATTTGGACCGCGTGGAGCTGTGGTCGCGGACCTGGCCATGCGGCGTGGTTTCGCCGCTGCAGAGGTTACCGCCACGGGCTTGGAGCCGTTCTACATCCGGCCCCCGGAAGTGCAGGTAAACTCTTGAAATGCCTTGTTTTTACATACACTTGTTGAATTGACAGCAAGTGGGGCCTGGGTTAAACAGGCCCTCCCTTGTGGGAGAGGATCATGGAGAAATCAGACGAAGAACTCATACAGCAGTTGCTGCCGCACAACCCCGAGTTGCAGCAGTTCTACGAGGAGCATGCGGTCCTCGAACGGCAGCTCGCCGAGTTCCATCGCAAGCTGTATCTATCGCCGGAGCAGGAACTGGAAAAGAAGCAACTGCAGAAGCGTAAACTTGCCGGTAAGGATCGCATCATGCAGATCCTGGCGCGCCATCGTGCCAGCGCTCCAGCCGCAGCATCCTGAGCGCCTCCGGAAGGAAAGGAAGTAGGAGTTTGCGGCGGTTCGCCGCAGGCTCGATCCGATGCAACATACAATTACCGTGCTTGTGGAGAACGAGTTTGGCGTCCTCTCCCGCGTTGCCGGTCTGTTCAGCGGCCGCGGTTACAACATCGAGAGCCTGACCGTTGCCGAGACCACCGATAAGAGCGTCTCGCGCATTACGCTGGTGACTAACGGCGACGATCGCGTCGTCGAGCAAATCGAGAAGCAACTCTACAAGCTGATCGGCGTGATCCAGGTCACGGATTTCGATGAGGTGCCACGCGTCGAACGAGAGCTGGCGCTGATCAAGGTCCGCGGCTCCGACAGGACGCGCGCCGAACTGATGACCATTGTGGATGTGTTCCGCGGCAAGATCATTGACGTGGGGCCGGAGTCGTACGTCGTCGAGGTTACCGGTGACGTTGGCAAGATTAACGCAATCCTCGAGGTGCTCACGCCTCTGGGAATCATCGAGACGGTGCGCACGGGCCGCGTCGCCATGCATCGCGGTGCCCGTACGGTTGGGCTTAACCAGGAAGAGAAAGCAGCATGAACGTTTTTACCGAAAAAGATGCAGACTTGAAGTTCATCCAAGGCAAGAAAATTGCCGTCATTGGGTACGGTAGCCAGGGCCATGCGCACGCTCAGAACCTGCGTGATAGCGGCCTTGAGGTTGCCATCGGACTTAAGCGCGGTGGAGTTTCTTGGCCGAAGGCGGAAGCGGCCGGCTTCAAGGTGATGGAAACGGCTGAGGCCGCGCGCTGGGGCGACATTGTCATGGTACTGGTCCCCGACGAGCTTGCCGGTGAACTCTACGAAAGCGACATTGCCGCAGGCCTGAAGGACGGCAAGTACCTCGCGTTCGGGCACGGCTTCAACATCCACTTCAAGAAGATCGTGGCGCCACCCAAGGTGAACGTGTTCATGGTCGCTCCCAAAGGCCCTGGGCACCTGGTACGCGGCGAGTATCAGAAGGGACGCGGCGTGCCCTGCCTCATCGCCATTCACCAAGACCCGAGTGGCGATACCAAACAGGTAGGCCTTGCTTATGCCCACGCCATCGGCGGTACGCGTGCTGGTGTCATTGAGACTACCTTCAAGGACGAGACCGAAACGGATCTCTTCGGCGAACAGGCTGTGCTGTGCGGTGGACTCACCGAGCTGATTCGTGCCGGCTACGAGACCTTGGTCAACGCCGGCTATCCGCCCGAGATGGCCTATTTCGAGTGCCTGCATGAGGTCAAGCTCATCGTCGATCTGATTTACGAGGGCGGCATCGCCAACATGCGGTACTCGATCAGCAATACCGCGGAGTATGGCGACATGACCCGTGGTCCCAAGGTCGTCACCGATCAAACTCGCGAGGCCATGAAGAAGATTCTTGCCGACATCCAAAGTGGCTCCTTTGCCAACGAGTGGATCACCGAATACCAGTGCGGCATGCCTCACTTTAAAGAGCTGCGCAAAGAAGGCGCCAATCATCCCATCGAAGCAGTGGGGGCTCGCTTGCGGAGCCTGATGCCGTGGCTTGCCAGCGATCGCTTGGTGGACAAGGCTAAGAACTAAGCCGGCATTCATGAGCGATCGGTGCGAGGGCGCACCTTTGTAAGGTGCGCCCTGGAGGTTGGTCATTTGATGTTGCCGCCCCGAAGGGGCAGCAATGCGGTAGCCCAGGGCGACGCCATGGGTTCTGAAGAGAAACGCAGGAATCAGCCCTGAACGGGCGATACCCCGCATACCGGGGCGGGGCAAGTAATGCTGCTTGTGTACCGACGATGTGACGGATTGCCTGCGCGAAGCCAACGGTGGACGTCGCGAGCGCAGGGTCCCGCCCCTTCAGGGCTTCTGATTTGGAATTCCTCCCATTTCCCCAGGGCGTTGCCCTGGGCTATTGAGTTACGCCCCTTCGGGGCAAATCGTCAAACTTCAGGGCGTACTTTGCAAGGTTGTTCACCAGCGATGGATTGGAAGTCGTCGGGGTTAGCCGAGTCGTTGATACCTTTTGCCGTGGTATACTTTCTCCTGATTTCGTTGCGCGGCGCACAGATTCTCAAAGCGATGCGTCATCGGCGTGGAGGAGTTTCTCCGACTCTCCTCTTCTCCGTCCTACAGCCTACCGTCTACAGCCTACAGCCTGCGCGGCCTGTTCCGTTCCCTCCAACTTTTGGTTGCGACCCCACGGCCGCGCTATGCTTCGAATAAGGGAGTACACCTGTGGCAGTCGACCATCTTCCTCTCTCGAAGCGCGCTTCAGCGATTCCGTTGACGCCGGAGGGCTACCCTTTCATCGCCGGCGGCTTCGCGATCAGCCTGGTATTGCTTCTGCTGGGTTGGACCCTTTTCCTCCTGGTCTCGCTTCTGGGACTGCTGTTCGTGGTGCAATTTTTCCGCGATCCCGAGCGCGACGTGCCTCCAGGCAAAGATCTCATTCTTTCTCCTGCCGATGGTCGGGTCATCAAGGTCGAGCGCCTCCACGACGAGCGCTTTCTCGGACGCGACGCACAGCGCGTGTGCATTTTCATGTCGCCGCTCAACGTCCACGTCAACCGCATCCCCTGTGCCGGCCGCATCGTCGATGTTCGCTACAAAGCGGGGGCCTACTATCGTGCCTACGCCGACAACGCCTCGCTCGACAACGAGCAAAATGCGGTGGTTTTGGAAGATGAACAGGGCCGTCGCATTGCCTTTGTGCAGATTGCCGGATTCGTGGCCCGCCGCATCCTCTGCTATGTGCGGCCGGGTATGACGGTGGAACGTGGCGCGCGCTACGGAATGATTCGATTTGGCTCGCGCGCCGACATCTACTTACCCCTGGAGGCAAAAGTGCAAGTTGCGGCTGGCGACAAGGCATACGGCGGCAAGACGGTGTTGGCACAATGGTAGGGGGGGACTTCGTACGGCGTTTGCGCCAGGCTCCCGATGACGGCTCAATGCCTTTGCGCAAGGGTGTATTTC
>CAZGSN010000558.1:0-13422 GCA_964528465.1 uncultured Binatia bacterium (SeqCode) | reverse complement strand
CGACCTCCGCGGTTTCTCCGACCTACAGCCTACGGTCTACAGTCTACAGCCTGCGCGGCCTGCTCAATCGAGCGGGGACCATCGGTACGTATCGGCTATCTGATCGAGAGAACTTGGTTGCGGCCAAGAGGCCGCGCTACGTAGCGAAGCGTATCGAAGGATTTTGGCGGCGTCTCGAAGCGCAAAGCCAGTGGACGTTTACGACAACTGAAGTTTTCGGGTTGACTCTTTTTCGAGATGTGACGCGCCGGATCATAACCCGGCCGGGGTCGGTATCGGTATCGGGATCGGGATCGAGTCTGGTCGCCGAACGATATCGATCCCGACCCCGATATGCTTGCAGGGCTACCTGTGCAGGGGCTCCTTGAGAGTGGCTAGCAAACCCAACAAGGTTGGCTGGGGCGTTCCCTAACGTGCGTTGCGGATGCCAACGCCGCGCGCAGGTTCTCCGAAGCTGATGCGAGTGGATGGGCCATTGGTGTAGTCTTGCCGCACCGGCATATTCTCCCACATTTGCCGTGTGCTAACCCCCCTGTCGTTGCGATAGTTGTACGAGTTCAGGGAGCTGGCCTTCTCTGTGGTCGACACGCCGGCATCGGCAACCTGGAGCGCCGGTGGTTCGCTACTCCACCAGCCGGTAATCACTTCGATGGCTTGCGAGATTGTGGCGCGAACGTTCTCGACATCCTTACGATCAGCCGGGGTGGGTAGGTATAGGACAACGCCAACGCACAGGACCACCGGGACGAACGCGAAGTAATCAGACCAACGGGCTACCTCTTTTCGCTGTCGCATGAGTCGTACCTCTCGCTGCCATTGTGTTCGCGCAGGGGCGCCTTCGATAGGTTTGGTATGCGATGCTTTCGTGATGAATTTGTGATGTTCGACTTGGTTTGGTGGTGCGAGCGCGGTAGCTTCCACGCACCCAGGACGTGATCCAGTGCTCTATCGTTTTGAAGACTTTCGGCTCGACGACGCGGCTCGAACTCTGCATCAGGCGGGAAGCCTGGTGGCTATCGAGCCAAAGGCCTTCGACCTCCTACTGCACCTGGTGCGCAACTCGACGCGTGTGGTGAGTCGCCAAGAGTTGCTCGACAGTGTGTGGGCGGGGATGAAGGTCAGCGATACGGCCATCAATCGCTGTGTCAAGGTAGCGCGTAGCGCCATTGCCGATGAGGATCCCGATCAACGGCGAATCTCTACGGTCCACGGGCGTGGCTTCCGCTTCGTTTCCAGCGTGTCGGTGGCCGACCCGAGCGGCACCATGTGGCTGGAGACGGCGCAGATCGCCGGCAGTACTACACCGCTAGAGCCGCCGGGAGGGCCGTTTGCCGGGCGCTTCGAGGAGCTCGATCGGGTGCAGTTGGCGTGGCGAGAGGCGCTTGGCGGCTACCGGCGAGTCGTGCTGATCGCCGGTGAGCCCGGGATCGGAAAGACTCGTTTGGCACGTGAGGCAGCGGCACAGGCGCAGGCGGATGGTGCTCTTGTGTTGTTGGGGCGCTGCGATGACGAACTGGCCGTGCCGTTCCAGCCCTTTCTTGAGGTTATGGATCAGTTCGTACGCTGGTGCCCCCCAGCCTCGCTGCGCGCCTTGCTGGGCCGTTACGCGGGAGAGCTGATGCGCTTGTTGCCCCAGCTTGGCGAGCTGATTCCTGGCCTTGAGGCGGCAGCACCTGCCGATGTTGCGACGCAACGTTTCCGCTTGTTTATGGCTGTGGCCGACTGGCTCAATGAACTTAGTCTCAATGTGCCGGTTGTTCTTATCTTGGATGACCTGCACTGGGCCACCAAGGAAACCCTGCTGCTGTTCCGCTACTTGCTTCGTTCGCTGCCGGCGGCGCGGGTCCTGGTTCTGGCCACCTACCGCGACACGGATGTTTCCGACTCCCCATCGCTTTTGGACATTCTTGCGGATGTGCAACGCGAGCCAGGGGTGCAGCGCTTGCTGCTGGAGGGGTTGGACGTGGACAGCGTTGGCAAGCTCTTGGCCGCTGCGGGGGGAGCGAGTGCCCACCCCACCGGCCTAGCAGAATCCATTCAGGCCTTTGGCCGTGGCAATGCGCTGTACGTTTCGGAGATCATCCGCAGCCTGCAAGAGCAGGGGTTGCCGAGCACGGGAGGTGAGCCGCTTGCCATCCCCTCGGAGCTACGTGTCCTTGTGCAAAGGCGAGTCCGGCGCCTGCCGGAGTCCTGTCGTGAAAGCTTGGCTTGGGCGTGCGTGATCGGAGAAGAGATCCATCTGAGCCTGTTGCGGGCGGTGTGCGACGAAACTGGTGATGCCGTGGCCGATGCCCTCGATCTCGCCTGCCAAGCGCGTATCCTGGAGCCGCTCCGGAAGGACAATTGCCGCTTCGTGCATCGCCTTGTGCGCGAGGCGCTGTATTCGGAGCTGAGCCCGGGGCAACGCAGCCAGCGCCATCGCCGCATCGCCGTTGCGATGGAGAACGTCTTCGCCGCATCCATGGAGACTCACCTCGGCGCGCTTGCCTTTCATTTCGTCCATGCGGGGGAGCCGTTTCGCCATCAAGCCGTTGACTATTCCGTGCGTGCCGCCGAACAGGCCACGCAACGGCTGGCCCACGGTCAGGCAGCCGAGCACTACGCCACCGCCCTGCAGCTCTTGTCCGGTGAAGCCCCAACGCCACTCCTCAAGGACCTGCAACGTCGCCTGGCCTCGGCCCAACGAGCCGCAGCAACGCCGGCTGCGAGCAGCCAAACATCAAAGAGTCCGCTTCCCTCCATACGTTAGAGCCGTAGCGCCGACGTCCCAATGCGGTTCAAGCGAGCCGCTTGTGTCTCAGTTAGTGTCGCCGGTGCTGCACTGCCGAGACAAGTAGGCGTGCCTTGGAACACGTCTGAGACGATGTTGGTTGCTGCGTGGCTTCCTGGCGCTGGCTGAAGCCAGCCGGCATGCCGTTTGCCTTGCTCCTTTGCAACGCCGCTGCGCCGGACGGCAGCGCGGGGGTGAAAGGAGCTGAAGGCATGTCGAGGAGCATCCGTACTTTGCGTGACAAAAGGGTCGACTGCTCGTTCTCGGGAGGGCAGGAGAACCCGCTCGGTCGGTTTTGGCCACGCGCCCCTACTCCCATCCGCCGTCTTCCAGTTCGATCAGCCGAGACCAGGCGTACGAGCTTGGACCGCGGGTTGTACGAAACCGTCCACTGGCATCCTCCCCTGGCGCGTGGTCGCAGCGACAAAGATCCTTTGAAAAGCCGAGGCGTTGTTGCGGGCGATCTTAGTCCAAAAAACTCACATCATGTGAGCCGGTGCTCAGATTTGTGCAGTATGGCGGAAAGAGATGATCAAATATGGCCTATGTTTGTCTTCTCGCGAGGCAGGAGTGTGGGGATGCAACGCCAAAATATCACAGTGAGTTAGTCATTTTTCGCTTGGAGGCGGATCTTTTTCTGATAGATTTTCTCGCGGAACGATTATGACACAGACATCAATCTTGGTCGTGGACGACAACAGTGACAACCGACGGCTGCTCGAATACATGCTGCGCCGAGGTGGCTACACGCCGCGCCTGGCGGCGACGCCGCACGAGGCCTTGGCGATGTATGATGCCTCGATTCCCGTGGCCGTGTTGGACCTCACCATGCCTGGGATGGATGGAATCGAGCTATTTCGGCGGCTGCGACAGGTGAATCCATCTCTACAGGCCATTGTGGTGACCGCCTACGGATCGGTGGAGCGCGCGGTCGAGGCCATGAAGGCCGGCGCCATGGACTTTCTCAGCAAGCCGGTTTCTTCCGACGTGTTGCTGGCTTTGGTGGAAAAGGCCTTGGCGATGAATTCGCTGGTGGCAGAGAACCGGCGTCTGAGAGAGGCCGTTGAGGGCAAGTACGATTTCTCCAATCTGGTTGCGCGCTCGGCGGCGATGCAGCGTGTCTTGCCCCTGATAGAGGAGGCGGCACGTTGCGACGTGATCGCTTTGATCACTGGTGAGAGCGGTGCCGGCAAAGAGGTGCTGGCGCGTTCGATCCACTACAACAGTGCTCGCAGCAACCACCCGTTCTTTGCGGTGAACTGTGCTGCGATTCCTGAGCAGTTAGTCGAGAGTGAGCTGTTTGGTTTTGAGAAGGGGGCGTTTTCCGGGGCGCATCAGCGCAAGGCCGGCCTCATGGAGCAAGCCGGCGAAGGGACGCTCCTGCTCGATGAGATCGGCGATCTGCCCCTGCCGGCACAAGCCAAGCTGCTGCGTTTGATCGAGGCCAAAGAAATGATCCCGTTGGGGGCGACTCAGGCGGTGAAAGTGCGCGCCCGACTCATGGCGGCGACCAATGCCGACCTGCGCGACCGCGTGCGTAGTCGCCAGTTTCGCGAGGATTTGTATTTCCGCCTCAACGTCTTTCCGATTCACATTCCGCCGTTGCGCGAGCGCCGCGAAGACATTGTGCCCCTGGCCTCGAACATTCTGGCCCGCTTGGCGCAGGAAACGGGCAAGGAGCTGCCCGGCTTCTCGCAGGATGCTGTGGATTACATGATGCGAGCGCGCTGGGAGGGCAACGTGCGCGAGTTGGCTAACGCCATCGAGAGGGCCGTCATCATCAGCCGCGGTAACCTGATCGCGGCAGCGGACTTGCCATTGGAGGCGGGTACGACCGAGAGGATGGTGCAGATGCCGATGCAAGGGCTGGATCTCACCGAGACGGAAAAGACCTTGTTGGTGCAGGCGTTGGACCGCTCGGGCAATAACCTGAGCCGGGCCGCACGTCTTCTCGGTATCGGGCGTGGCGCTCTGCGCTACCGCTTGGAGAAGCACGGCATCGATTTGAAGTAGCCCCGGAGCTTCCCCGCTGCGCACAGGCTTGCAAGCGATGCCGATTTCAGGGTTGGACAAACCTATTGGGCGAGCGTTGGGTGAGGCTTTCGATTTTCTCCGAAACAACGTGTCCACTTGCTCGTCGTGCCGGCGAAAAGCCGGCATCCAGCGCTGGAACGGCAGGCGGGTGCTGGCTTTTCGCCGCTGAACCTCGGCTTTCGCCCCCTCTGCGGGTGCGGGGGCTTTCGCCGGGGTGGCGGCTCCGGTCTACTTCTACGACAGTCTCGCTCGGCGGGTTGCTGGCGAACCGCGTGGCCGGGAAGGTGCGCAGCGTCTCTTCCGATGCGCCTCGCCTACCGGCTGTCCGCTATCCCTTCTATTTCCGGCCGGGCTGGCCAGGTTGGGGCCAGCTTACGAGCGCAGTGCTTGTGTTAGCTTTTCGCGCACCCGCTGGTAATCACCCTGTATGCGCGGTGAGATCTTTTCGCCGTCGAATTGTTCCAACGAGCGGGTGAACGTCGTGACAGTAGTTACGAAATCGCGAATCTGGTCTTCATTCCAGCGCTGCGTCTCTTCCGCCTGTTCGCGAATCTGCCGCAGTAGCCCTTCCACATCCTGATAGATCTGTTCGCGACTAACGGTGTCGACGCGCGGAGCTCGGGAGGAATGGTCCCCGCGATGTCGGCCTCCCCCACCGCCGCCACCACCCCCACCGCCGCCACCTCCACCGCCGCCGCGTTGTTGCGGGCGCTGGCGTCGGCGTCGTCGGCGCGACTGCCCGCCGCCGCCACCTCCTCCACCACCGCCACCACCGTTCGGTCCGTGTGTGCCTTGCGAATCTCCGCCTTCCATCTCGTGTGCTCCACTCTTTGCGTTTGCCAAAACGGGTCCCAAACGCCGACCCACTCGGTGCTCCTAGTGGGCAGGCCGCAGCCAAAGCCAACTAGGGCGCTAAACAATTCTTCGAGCGTGTTTCACCTCGCTGAACGACGGCTCTCGAGCTTTGCTCGCGCCGCTGTGGGAATTGCTCTTGTTCTACCCCCACCAAATCATCCCGTCTTTCGTTGCCCGGGCCGCACGTAACGGTTCAGGCTTGCGCTTCTCGTCCGCTTTCGTCGGCTCTCGCGCGGGATGTCAGCGTTCAGCCCCTCCTATCTAGTCAGAGCAAGCGCGTAAGGGAAGCCTTGCGCCGTAACATTTATTCAAGACGCTGTTGGAGCCGTTTGAGCACGGCGAGTACGTCCATCGAGATCGATAGAATCGGCAGCAACGGATCGCGTCGGCGACGAAGGCGTTTGGGTAGGGTGGCAATCGTGTACTGGCTTGGGTCCAGCGAGGCGTCAAGCTCGTGCCATGCGAGGGGAGTGGAGACCGGTGCCCCGGGCCGCGGGCGCACGGAGAAAGGGGCAACGATCGTCTTGCCGTGTCCGTTCTGCAGGTAGTCTAGGTAGACGCGCCCGTTTCGGTCGCTCATCGGACGCGCCACGGTAGCTATGGTCGGGTTCTCGTTGGCGACGATGCGCGCGAACAACTCCGCAAAGGTGCGCGCCTCTGCATGCGTCAGGGTTCGATTGAGTGGGAAGAGGATGTGCAGGCCATCTTGTCCGGATGTCTTCAGAAAATGCGGAGCGCCCACGCTGCGTGCCAGCTTGTGGACGCTCTGGGCCAGAGCACAGACATCCGCAAAAGGCGCTCCCTTGGGATCGAGGTCGAGAATGGCCCAGTCCGGTCGTTCGAGAGAACCCAACCGCGCGCTCCACGCGTGCAGCGGGATGCATCCCGAGTTGATGACATAGAGGAGCGTCTGCAGATCGTTGCAGAGAAAGAAGTCCGTATCGTCGATGCGTTCGGTGCGTACCCAGCCCGGGGTAAAGGGCGGCGCGTTCTTCTGGAAGAAGCTCTTGCCACGGATTCCGTCGGGGTAGCGGGTGAGCACGACGGGCCTGTCGCGCAAGTACGGAGATAGGTGCGGCCACACCGCCTCGTAGTAGTTCAGGAGGTCACCTTTGGTGTACCCATCCTCCGGCCAGAAGATCTTGTTGCGATTGGTGATCGCAAGGCTTCCCCCCGCATCGGCTGGTGCTGACTTGGCGCGCTTTGTCGGCGGCGGGCTTGCGGGTTTTGGGCTGTCGGCTTCCTTGTGGGTCTTATCCTGCCGCAGTCGCAAGAATACCGGCTGCCGCAGCAGACCTTGGCTGGTTACTTCGGCAAAACGTACTTCGGCGACGAGGAGTGGCTCGACCCAAACGCATGCCCGCGGCCTGGCGCGCGCTGGCACCGTGCACGCAGGAGTGGCGCGATGTAGAGGCGGCAATCTTTGTCGAAGATCGTGCCAAGCCTCGGAATGGAATCCGCTGCCGACATTGCCGGCATAGACCAGCCCTGAGTCGTGGCGCCACGCTAGCATCAAGGCGCCGAGTGGTTCGCGTTCGGCTCTGCCCTTCGTGTAGCCAACGATGACCAAGTCGGCGCTTTGCGCCACCTTTACTTTCAACCAGTCCGTCGAGCGCCGACCGCACGTGTACGTAGATGCTCCGCGCTTGGCGACAATTCCTTCGAGGCCGCGTTCCTGTGCTTCAGCGAACAGGGCCTCACCGTGCTCCTCAATGTGGTCGGCGTAGCCCACCACGCCGACGCGTGGCAGGAAAAGCGCCAACAGTTCTTTGCGGTGAATGAGGGAAAGTCGCCGGCAGTCGTAACCAGCTACCCGCAGAAGGTCGAAGCACAGGTACAATACCGGTACCTGGCGTTGCGCGTGAAGAATCTCCCCTTCCTCCTGTAGGCCGAGCCGGCCTTGCAGAAGCTCGAAGGATGGCTTCCCGTTCTCGTCTAATGCCACCACCTCGCCATCTAGGACGAAATCGTGACAAGGAAGGCGGGCCGCGGCGTCGGCGATCTCGGGGAACATCCGCGCCGCATTGCGGCCGCTGCGATAGCGCAGCTCGACACGGTCCGAATCGTCGCGGCTAGCAAGCACGCGGGCACCATCATACTTGATCTCGAAGACCCAACCTGGACGCGAGAAGGCGGCCGGCGCACTGCTGGCCAGCATAGGTTTCAGGTCGGCAATGCCCAGGCGCGAACGCGTAGCGCCCATTTCCCGAGCGCGTTTTTCCAGATCAGCGTCGCGGGTGACTCGCTTGGCGAGTTCATCGACACGCAGCCCGGAAAGGATCGAAGCCGGATAGGCAGCGATCAAATCGACGCCGAGGGCGTCTTTGCCCTTGTGCAGCAGGAGCCAACTCTTACCGCCCTCGTCCTTGATGCGAACCAGCGCCCAGCGTCCCTTGAGCTTGTGCCCATACATCAAGAGGTCGAGCTTGCCCGCCTCCATCCCGGCGCTGGCACTGCTCCCATCCAGCGTGTGGAAGGTGCCGCGATCCCACACGATCATCGCCCCGGCGCCGTAGTTGCCGGGAGGGATGACACCTTCAAAGCCCGAGTAGTCGAGGGGGTGGTCCTCGGTTTGTACCGCCAAGCGCTTTTCTGCCGGGTTCAGCGATGGCCCGCGCGGTACTGCCCAACTGCACAGAACGCCGTTGATCTCGAGACGCAGATCCCAATGCATGCGGCGCGCACTGTGCTGTTGCACGACGAATATTCCGCTCGACGGGCCGCTGATTTGGCTCGCCGTCCCTGCGCCGAAGGGCTCCGGGGTGCGGAGCGGATCACGCTTGGAACGGTAGGCGACAAGGTCATTCGTCTTCATGGCAGGCCAACCGTCCAGCCGAGGCCCCCGCAGGCAGCTTGGGCCGCGGCTCCAGAAGAAGGAAAGGTTCCGGTCGCACGGCGACGGATTCGATGATAAGGCGACGAATGGCGTGCCCTCCAGGGCCGCTCAACATGCGAAGGTGAGGATGGGGAATGGCTGCACATGCGATCGCTTCCGGTACGATTAGTTTTGGGCTCGTTTCGGTTCCAGTGCGACTGTACTCGGCAACCAAGTCGAAGGACATCTCCTTCAACCTGCTGCATGCCAAGGACAAGTCTCGCCTGAAGCAGCAGTACGTCTGCCAGACCTGCGGTGAACTCGTCGAACGCGGTGCCATGGCCAAAGGATACGAGATTGCCAAGGGGCAGTATGTGTCGTTCAGCGAAGACGAACTCAACGCCATCAAGGGGAAGAGCGAGCAGTCCATTGAGATTGCGGAATTCGTTCCCATCGCGGAGGTCGACCCCATCTATTTCGAGAAGTCCTATTTGCTGGGGCCCGACAAAGGCGGGCAAAAGGCCTATCGCCTGCTGTGTGAAGCAATGCAAAGGGCAGGGCAGGGGGCAGTGGCGAAGTATTCGACGCATGGCAAGGAGCAGCTCGTTCTGCTGCGCCAAGCGCGCGGTGGTTTGTTGATGCACGCCTTGTTCTACGGCGACGAGGTGCGGGGATTCGAAGAGATCGAGGTCGGCAGCGATCTGGCTCTAAAGCCCGTCGAGATCGACTTAGCCGTGCAGTTGATCGGGCAACTGGCGTCGACAACGTTTGACCCCAGCAAATACGAGGACGAGTACCGCAAGACACTCCTAGGCATCATCGAGCAGAAGGCAGCAGGACAACAGATCGTTGCGGAGCCGGCGCAGGCGCCGAGAGCGCAGATCATCGACTTGATGGACGCACTCAAGGCCAGCATCGCTGCTCGCCACGATGGCGCTACGGGTGCTGGTGTTCCGACATCCGGGAACCGAAAGCCGGCCGCTCGCGCCAAGGACGCAACGGCGGCCCCTCGCCGTATGGCCAAGGCCAAGTAGTACGTGATTTCCCGGTCAAAGCCTTCCAGTATTCGGTGCAAGTGGGACAGGCGGTGGTAAGCCGATCGTTGAGCCCAGCAGAGGGAGTTCCGCGGCAAGAGTTTTCGACGCGCGAAGTGGCGCGTACGTTGGGCGTCACCCCGGCGAAGGTGCGAGCCCTCGTGCATGTCGGGGTATGCTATCCGGCGCAGCGTGGCCGCGCTTGGCGTTACCGTTTCCAAGACTTGGTACTGCTGCGCACGGCAGTCGGGCTGGTGAAGGCGAAGGTGCCCTTGTCACGCTTGCGCATGGCGCTGCTGGCCCTACGCAAACAGTTGCCGATGCAGCGTCCACTCAGTGGCGTACGCGTGTATGCGGACGGCAAAAATGTTGTCGTACGCGCAGGGAAGACCGTCTGGCAACCAGACAGCGGGCAGGTCCTGTTCTCTTTCACGGTGGATGAACTGGCGCAGCAGGTGCGCAAGCTGACGCCACCCAAGCCTGGCCTCAACTCTGCAAGATCGGAGAGGAAGAGTCCCGGAGGAGTCAGTGCGGCGGCGTGCTTCGAACGGGCGCTGTACCTAGAAGGGCGTGGCGATAACCAAGGTGCCGAGGAGGCCTATCGACAGGCCATCGAGCTTGATCCGCAAATGGCCGATGCCCATGTCAATCTCGGTCGGTTGGCTCACAACCGGGGTGATATTGAAACGGCCTCGCAGCTCTATCACGTTGCCGTCGACTTGGTGCCGCAGGACCCCGTTGCGCATTACAATCTGGCGTTAACTCTGGAAGACAAGGGCCGGACGCCCGCGGCAATGCGTCACTACCAACGCGCCATCCAGCTCGACGCGCATTTTGCGGATGCGCACTTCAACCTGGCCCGTCTACTCGAGCTGGCAGGGCTGCGTAGCCAGGCCCTCAAACACCTGGCGATCTACAAGCGTCTGAGCGAATCCTAAAGTATGAGCCAACCTGAGCCGACGACGCAGGCGGCAGCGGACAGCGAGGAAGAAGATCTCGGCTACGAGGCCGATCAACGCCGCGTTCTGGTGGCTCGTGTTCGCGTCGCCGCGTGGGCAACCATTGCCACAGCCGTGATCTTTGCGCTGGGCGATATCGTGTTGGTACCGAACGAGCTTGTGGTTCGCTACGCGCTCAAGCTCCCGCAGGTCCTGGCGCAGGTCGCCATGCTTCTGTGCTTGCAGTCGGCTTGGGGGAAGCGCCATGTCGTGGGAGTGGCGCTAGCCTCCATTGCCGCCATTGGTATTTCAGTGGCAACCGGGTCGGCAGCCATTTCCAACACCACCATCCCGGCACTGCAGTTGACGGGAGTTGCGGTGGTCACCGCCGTGTTCTTTCCCTGGGGGGCCTTGCCACAGCTCATGACCGTCGGCCTGTTGTCGGCCGCGCTGGCGCTCAACTTGGTGCTGGTTGGTGCCCCACTAGGCTACAGTGCCATTGGCGCATTTGTCTTCATGCTGTGGTCGGTCTACTTCGCGCAAACCATGGCAAACGAGCGGCGCACGCTGTTTGATACGCGCGCCGCGCTGGTTGCCAAGAATCGAGAACTCGAAGAGGCTGATCGCCGCAAGTCGGAGTTTCTAGCGACCATTTCCCACGATTTGCGTACTCCGCTCAACGTCATCCTCGGGTACAGCGAGATGCTTGCCGATGAAGCGGTGGGTCCGGTGAATGCCGAGCAGAGGGAGCTGTTGGAGTCGATTCAGCGCTACTCGCGCTTGCAGTTGGACATGGTGAGTAATGTGCTCGACTTCTCGCGCCTCACGGCGGCGGGAATGTCGGTTCGCGTCGAGAGCTTTGCGATCGAACCGTTACTCAGCGACCTGCGGCAGTTTTATGCCCCGTTGACGGCAACGGGGGTCTGCATCGGTATCGAGGTGGCTGCCGGGCTGCATACGGTGGAGACGGATCGGGTCAAGTTGCAAGAGGCGTTGCGCAACCTTGTGGAGAACGCCGTCAAGTTCACCGAGCATGGCAGCATCATGTTGCGGGCTTCCGGCCTTCATGGGCCGCAACGCCTGCGTGTCGAAGTGGCAGACACGGGTGCGGGTATTCCCCCGCTCGAGTTACCGCAAATCTTTGTTGCGTTTCGGCAAGGAGCCCAACCCAACAAGGCCGGCACCACCGGCGTGGGCCTTGGCCTTGCCATCGTCAAGCAACTGGTCGACGTTCTCGGTGGCACCATCGAGGTCGAGAGCGAGTTGGGCCGAGGGACGACCTTCCGCATCGAACTCCCAACCTCTTGGAGCGCGGCTTCTGCGGGAGATTCATCTGGCCCGGAACTCGGAGCAGGAGGCTAGTGGTTCCCTCCAGCCCGCATAGAATGCTGCTGATGGAGCCGACGCTATGATCCCCTTTTCGCGATTCACTCTGGCCATCCTTGCCGACAAGATACGAAAGTTCTTTCAGCCAGCCTTGGACCCGGCTCGGGTGCGGCGCGTGTTCGACGAGTTCGACGGGAAGCGCGGCTACGACGCCCATAGCGCCTGGTGTCGCGAGCGCTGCGCCCGCGAGCTGCCACCGGTAGACGCATGCCCATTGCTGGATCGAGGCTTCACAGCTCTGGATGTCATGGATGCCTCTACCGCCGCGGACCTCCTGGCCCGCGCTAGCGCCGACCGGGTACTCGCCGCCTTGAAACGCGACAGTAGCAAGCTCAAGGGATACGACATTAGCGACCCAGAGCTGATCGACACGCTGTTGTCGCATGCCTTGTCGCCCGCGGTGGATGCCCTGTGTCTGCGTTTCTTTCGTAGCGAGTATTTGGTGCACTGGTTCGCGTTGTCGGTAACGCCTCCGGGCAGCGAGCCCGCCTCAGTGTCCTTCCGTTGGCATTGCGACAAGGGGCCGACATCTCATCTCAAACTGTTGGTCTACCTGAACGGCGTCGAAGCCCACGGTGGTGGTACGGCTTTCGTCGGGCTAGCCGACACGGCGGCAGTGGGGCGCACCGGATACCTGTTTGCCAGGGGACGAAAGCGCACCGGGAGTCTCGCCGAGTTGTCCATTATGGCTGGCAGGGAGCTACAGGCCTACGAACACTTTCCGCGCGCCGGCGATGGCGTGCTGTTTCAGCCGTCCAGCGTCATGCACAGCGGCATCACTCCGCGCACAGGTGATCGGGTCGTGCTGACATTGTGCCTCCTGCCCAGCCCGTTGCCGTGGCGCACCGCCTTGGCGTGCGGCACGCTGGTCGATCTGTCACGGGACCCGCTGTGGCATGGGCACGCCCGCGAACTGCGCAAACGACTAGAGGCTGGCCGTAGCGAGCGATGACGCCCTGTCGTTCGAGCGGCTCGCCGTAGAGGGCTGGTCCGCGCCGGAACTTCAGGTTTGCGGATTCAAGGGAGACCATCTTCAAAGACGGGCTGCAGGCCGCGGTAGAACACGGTCCAGCGAGCACGGTCACCAGATCATCTGATGGCTCAGTACCGGTAGCGATAGTCGCCGTCCCAGTTGCGGCGCCCGCAGTTGCCGCGCGCAGGACGGTACGACTCGTAGGTTCGTCTGGTGTACACCCCACCATAAGGTGCGTAGTCGTAGTACGGATCGACGACGTAGGTGCGCGATCGGACGACGACGGGGGCGGGTGCCAATACCTGGTCGAGCAATACGCCGCCGACGATGCCGCCGAGAATTCCCCAGGCAACTGCGTTCCCGCGCCCGTGGTTGTGATGGCCACGTCGATGCGCGTAGCTCGTGGCTGGTGCAAGAAGCAACGTGACGAGCGTGCCGATCGCAACTAGACGTTTCATGAAGTCCTCCGTTTCTGCGCGATCAAACGCACCAACCGAGGAGTGGTTGCGTCTTGCCCAAAAAAACACGAAAAAATCACTGAAAATCGCATCCGCGGCCTTGACACTGATGCCCATATCGAGGCAGATAGCGCGCGGTTGTCGGCTCGGTGCCGAGAG
>CAZGSN010000557.1:0-19443 GCA_964528465.1 uncultured Binatia bacterium (SeqCode) | reverse complement strand
AATCGGGCGGGCACAAGGCCCGCCGCTACATTTCCGCCCCCGATGGCACAACGATGGCGCAGGGAAAAATCGACAGTCTCTTTCCGATCCGGTTTCACGCGATTTTTCCCCCAAGCGTCGCGGCCGATACCGACACCGTCTCCGATCCCGATCTGCTTGCAGGGCTACTTGTGCAGAGGTTCCTCAACTCTCTGGCATTGGGGCTAGAGGGACTGGCACCCCTTACTCCGATCCCTCGATCCTTACCGCTTGCTGTCGAGGCGGCGCAGGAGGATTAGGGGGTCCTTGCTCTTGCCTTCGAGGCTGTTGGTGAGTTCGACCTTCTCGTAAACCGCCGAGGCGTCCGGCGACGGGGATTGCCACTGCGATAGTTTGGTCAGCACATAGCGTGGACCGCTCTGCGGCGAGCCGCTCTCCGGCCAGGGGCCGTGGCACTGCGGGATGTGTCCTTCCCAGTAGTAGATCGCGCCATATTCGAAGGCCTTGTAGAAACACAGCGGCGCCGTGGCTCCCGCCACCGTGCGCACTTCGCGCATCATGTCGCGAAAGGTCATGCGTTCCGCCAACGCGGGCAGGAACACGACGCGCACGACCAGTTGCATCGCGACGCTGACCACGAGCAACGATACGAAAATCCCTGCCCACTGCGCTTGCCGGCTGTAGCGGACCAAGGCGATCAGACTAAGCAACGAAGTCACCAAGCAAGCGGCCAGCAAGAACGGATCGCTGCGGATCGCTGCTGGGACGGCCGGGGCGTTGAGGCGCTCGGAAAGCGATAGGTGCGGCGAGAGCCACTCGACCAAGGGCACTCCCAAGCCTTGCAAGAGCAGAAGCAGAGACAGCAGTCCGAGCACGAGAAGAAGAAGGCGCGCGAGCCAAGCCGTGGCGGTGGCGAGCCAACGCAACTCACCGGCCCATTGCGTCTGCTCGTGCCACCAAGCTCCTACCAGCAAGGCCAGCGGCGGATACAGGGCCAGCAGGTAAACGCTGCGCTTGCTCGACGCGAATTCGTAAAAGCCAAACACCACCGCCACCCACACCAGCAAGTACAGCCGCGCATCGGTGGCTGCGAGGGAACGGCGCTGCTGCCAGAGTCCGACGAGCGCGCCGATTACGAACAGTGTCCACGGCAACAAGCCCAGGGCTAAGGCTCCCGGCAGGTAGAGGAAGGAGTGGCGGTGGCCGCGCCAAGAGATCTCTGGATTATCGAGAAAGGTAAACAGTTGCTCGCCGAGCAACTGCTTGTGGAAGAAGGCACTACCACCAACGTAGAGGGCAAGCACGTACCACAACCCAGCTAGGACCAGAACGATGACGGCACCACGCAGCAAGCGCATGTCGATCAGCAAACGCCAGTCGCGGAGCAGGAGGATCATGGCCAGCGCCACCAACCCGGGCAGCACGGCCCCGACAAGGCCCTTGCCCAGCACGGCAATGGCAATGCTCACGTAGAGCGGCACCAGCCAACGCGGCGAGCGGCTGCGCAAATAGAACAGCAAGCACAAGAAGGCGGCTTGCAAGCCGAAGGTAAGGGCCATGTCGACGCGGGCATTGGTGGCCGCACGGGCCCACTCGAAGGTGGTCATCAGCAGTAGGGAGCTGATTAGTCCAACCTCGGCATTCCACAGCGCCGCACCGGCGAACAGCAGGGACCACAGGCACAACAGCGACAACAGCGCCGATGGAAAACGGATGCTCCATTCGTCGGTGCTGCCTTGCGCGAGTGAGGCGAGAGCCGCGATCCAGTGCATCAGCGGCGGCTTCGAAGGAACCAGCTCGCCGTTGCTCATCGGCAAGATCCAACCGCCACCGTGGGTCATCTCCCAAACCACCAGACCCTCGCGCGGCTCGCCCTTGGAGTAGAAAGGAGCCTTGCCCAATCCATACAGGCTCATCGCCACCCACACGGCCGTCACCAGCAGTAGATAGGAGAAGAGCTTCACTCCGCCACGCCAGCCTGTCGGGTGACTGCTGACTGGTGGCTGGTGGCCTGTGGGGGCATCTTGAGACGGGCCACGCTCTCCTGCGGTCGGCGCGCCACCCAAGACTGTCGATCCTCTCTGAACCCGTGTCTCCGTTTGCTCGTCGTCCCGGCGAAAGCCGGGATCCAGTGGCGGAATGCCAGCATTCCCAAGCTCCATCTGGCCGTGGACCCCGGCTTTCGCCGGGGTGACGTTATTCCATGCGAACTCTACGACGGTCTCTTCTGAAGGATTCTCGCGCACGGGTGTTATCTCGGAGGGCCTGTCCCTGTCGTCTTGCATGGGTCCCTACGTATCAAAGTTGACGACCACAACCTTCTTGCCCTCGCCGGCGAGTTCGTGCGGCGGTGGTAGCAGACGCGGTCGTAGCTTCTCGAGCTCGACGCGATTGATCACTAGAAACAGGTGCTCCCCCGACGCCCAGTGCTGCACCACTTCGTCATCCCCGGCCCAGAAATAGCGGGCGTGGTCGCCCTGGCGACTACCGAAGTCGAGTTCGCTACGCGTGCCAACGAGCACCGTGCGCCGGCCGGAATACAGAGGGATGCCCTGTGTGAAGTGGCCGTAGCTGACGACGAGGTCCTCACGGCTGGCGTGTTGCGCAATCGTCAGGCCGAGTTCTTTGTACGACCTGGCCAGGTTGCGACCGCTGATGGCGACAAGCTGAAAGCACAGCATCGCCACCACCAAGCCTGCCAGAGAAGAGAGAGCGTCTCCTTTGCGGGCGAAGTACACGGCTGCTGCACCGACAACCAAGATCAGCGAGCCGCTGAGCAGGAGGCGGGAGACGATAGTGGGACCGTTGGGGTCATCCACTACCTCGCCAACGACGAACGCCGCGACAATGAGCAGCACTCCGATGCAGGTGACTACCATCGCCGCTCGCCGCAACGATCTCGGATACCGTTCCAGGCCAACATCCAGCCCGCGCGCCATCAGCAGGGCCAGGGCTGGAAACAGCGGCAGCACGTAGGTGGCAAGCTTTGATCCCGAGAGGCTGAAGAAGACAAACACGACGACAGCCCACAGCACGGTGTAAAGAGTTGCCGGCGGCGCCTGGCGGCGCAGCAGCGCTAGCAAGGGAGGGCGCCAGGCAGCAGGTAGACAAAGGCACAGAAGCACCCAGGGCGCGGCACCCCCGAGAATTACCGGCACATAAAACCACAGCGGCTCTTGATGCTCGTGCGGACTCAGGTAGCGCTTGAGGTGTTGGTCGACGACATAGAATTCCGCAAACTCCGGATTGCGCAGGCCCACGGCTAGATGCCACGGCAAGGCGATCGCCACGAAGAGCAGCAGGCCCGACGGTGACAGTAGCCAACCTAGGATCGACCACTCCCAGCGAAGAATCACGAACGCGGCCACGAGGCCAACAACCAGAAGCACAGAGACCGGCCCCTTGGTAAGGACAGCCAAGGCCATGGCTGCGTAAAACAAAGCAACCGCGGCGCGCCGACGTGGCGGATGGGTGTAGGCGATCCAGAACGCACCTACGGCAACAAGGAGAAGTGCCGCCAAGGGCATGTCGAGGCTCAGCACCTGGCTCAAACCAAAGTACAGGGGTGAACTCGCCAGTAGGGCCACGGCCACAGCCCCCGTGCGGGCATTCCACATCGAAGCTCCGAGACCGTACGTCACCGCCATGCCGACGAAGGCAAACAGCACCGGCCACAGGCGCGCGCAGAGTTCGTGAAATCCAAACACGGCATAGCTGCCGGCTACCAGCCAGTAGAGGAGCGGCGGCTTCTCGAAGTACTTCACATGATTCAGATACGGCGTGATCCAATCCCCACGTGCCAGCATCTCACGCGGGATCTCGGCGTAACGGGCTTCATCCGGCTCCGACATCGGGAACCAGCCGATCGTGGAGAGATAGGCCACGGCGATGGCAGCACCGACGAGAAACAGCAAGCGCGGCGGGATCGCAGCATAGGCGTCGGATAGCTGGTAGGAAGAGGAACCGCGGATGGACGCTGATGCACGCGGATGGCTTTCTTTCTCAGGCTTCATGGCTTCTCTCATCGATCCGTGTCCATCCGTGTGCATCCGTGGTTCAAGGAAACCTCGGAGGAAGACGAACCGCGGATGGATGCCGATGTACGCGGATGGCTTTCTTTCTCAGGCTTCATGGCTTCTTTCATCGATCCGTGTCCATCCGTGTGCATCCGTGGTTCAAGGAAACCTCGGAGGAAGACGAACCGCGGATGGACGCTGATGTACGCGGATGGCTTTCTTTCTCAAGCATCATGGCTTCTCTCATCGATCCGTGTCCATCCGTGTGCATCCGTGGTTGAAGAGCTCTTAAGCTTCATTCGTGAACCGTGTTGACGACACGTTTCCACTCGAGACGAGCGTGCTTGAAGTTGAGAATCAAGCCAACCTGGAAACCCGTGATCTTGAGATAATTGAGCATCTGTCCGAGCTCGTGATTGCCGATTCGTTCGATGGTCTTCGTATCGACGACGACGCGGTCAAACGCGGTGAGGTCCGGGACATACTCGCCCACCATCACTCCCTTGTAGACCACATCGTACCGAGGCTGCTGACGCCACGGGATACCGCGCAATTGAAGCTCCACAACGAGGGCGTTCTCATAGGGTTTCTCCACAAGGCCGTGACCCAAGGTCTTCAACACTTCAATCGCACAGCCAATGATCGCATGCGTTTCTTGAGCGAGAATCAACTCGGGGGAGTTGGGCTCGAAATCGAAGAGACATGAATCGCTCTGCGGAGCATCATCATCCGCGTTCATCGGCGCCTGTCCTGAGCCCGGTCGAAGGGTCCATCCGTGGTTCTATGAACAAAGCCGGCGATCAGGTTGATGCGGTTGTGTTTGGGAGGTGTTGGCTTGGCGCGGGCCATAGTCAGGATTCTCTCAGTAGGCTGTTGTCTGTGCCGCTCATGTTCCTTGCCGCAACTGGCGCGCTGCTTCAACCCGACGAATCAGTTGGAACCGTGGATGGCCGCCCCCGGGCCAACGCGAGATGGATCCGGATTGCAGCGGACCGCGCGTCGGCGCGCTCGAAAATCGCGGACCACAAGGGTATGATCCAACCCATGACGGGGACAAGCGCGGCGCGAAAGCGCCAAGAGGTTATCAAGCCCACGTACCGACACCGTGAGCTGGAATGGATCGAGACGCACGTCGAGCAGATGCGTCACCTTGCGGGGGAGTGGGTGGTCCTGGAAGGCGAGGATCTGATTGCTCATGGCAAGAACGCTTCGCGTGTTGTTGCCAGCGCACGGCGCAAAGGCATCAAGGTGCCCTTCGTGTTTTTTGTTGAATCCCCCGATGCAGGGCCAACCGCGCACTTCGGTTTGTGACGCGTGCTAACCGTCGCCTACCCCCATGAGTTCTCATACCGGCAGAGTCTCGCGGGAGGGACCTTCCCGATTCTTCCCGTTACAATCAGCGCTGCGCATGAGCTGGCGCGGCCAGCCGATGTCATCGTATACCTAGACTCGGGAGCTCAACGATCCTTGCTTGATGGCACGCTCGCGGGGGCGATCGGGTTGGACTTGCTCAGGGGACATCGATTGACGTTCGCCTCAGCGGCGGGATTCTCAATCGACACCGTAATTCATCCGGTCAGACTGTCTCACCCGGATCTCGGTGCTTTCAATCTGGAGATCGCATTCAGCACAGTACCCCTACGTCGCAATCTGCTTGGGCGAGATTTTTTCAATCTGGTGCAGATCGGATTTCGCGAACGGCAGCAGGTTTTCTATGTCAGGGCTGAACCATGAGCCGATTTGCTAGATTGTTGGCGGATCGGGAGCAGGGCAACTCGGCGACATTCCAGCGTCAGGTGGTCTGTAGGCTGGAAACTCGCTGTCACACGCTGGGTTGAGCCTGCCAGCAAACCGTGCCGTGGCGACCTTCGATTGGCGCATCGACGACCTGCGCTACCGGCACATCGTGAAGCGTACGGGCAACGTCGAGCAGACGTGCGAAGTGCACTTGCCCCTTCAGGCTTTGCAACCAGTAGCGGAAGACGCCCAACTGGTTGCGTCCCTCCATCTCGGCATGTGCCGTGTACACGTTCAGCCCAGGATGCAACTGCGCGTTGTAGTACGCTGCCAGTTCGGCCTCGCCGGTGCCGTAGCGACCGAAGCTCTCGTCGAGGGTCAGCATAGTGGTTGGAATCTCTATGGTTCGGAACACCTGCGATCCTACCGCCGGGCGAAACGGCGCAAAGCCGCGCGTATCGCTGTGGTAGAGCAGGCCAAGTCCATCTTCTGCCGCAAAGCTGTTGGTCGTGCACTGCCAACCGGGAGCGCCAAAGGCCTGCGGCTGTTCGCCCAAGATGCCGGCGAAGGTTGCGGCCGCGCGTTGCACCTCTGCGGCAACCTCGGCTGGCGACAGGCGCGACAAATGATCCTGCCAGTACACGTGATCGTAGCCGTGGATTCCGACCTCGTGTCCGTCGCGCTGCAACTGGCGCACGCAGTCGGGAAACGATCCGGCTATCGGCGGACCTGGCAGCAGCGTACCGTAAAGCACAGTCTTCAGGCCGTAGGTGCCGACGGCACTGGTACGGCGCATCTTCTCGAGAAAGCCGGGCCGGAAGATGCGACGGATGGCACGCCCCGAGTGATCGCGACCGCCGGCAATGAAGAAGCTGGCGCGCAGGCCGATCTCATCGAACAGGCGCATCAGCGCCGGCACGCCGTGTTGCAGGCCGGCGAGCGTGCAGACATCGACCTTGATTGCCAACTGAACCGGCGCCACGGCGAGCAGTCCTCAGAAGCTTAACAAGGCCTCAAGCAAGCGAGGTGCGGAACCAGTCGATGGTCTTGGCAATGCCGTCGCGCAGGCTGGTGTCGGCCTCGAGGCCGAGGACCGAGCGCATCTTGCTGACATCGGGAACACGCCGCGGAATATCCTCGTAGCTGGTGCCGTACACCTCTTGCTGGGTTACGAACTTGACCTCGGAGTTGGAGCCGCCAACCTCGATCATCAGGCGAGCCAGATCCAAAATCGACGTCTCGACGTCGGTGCCGATGTTAAACACCTCGCCGTCCGTTCCGGGATTCACGCCAGCCGCAATTGTCGCACGCACCGCATCACCGATGTAAGTGAAGCAGCGGGTCTGCAAACCATCGCCAATCACGGTCAGCGGTTGATTGCGCAGCATCTGCCCCATGAAGATGGTGATGATGCGACCGACATCGAGACGGTCGAGCCGCGGCCCATACACATTGAAATAGCGAGTGACGGTTACCGGTAAGCCCATGCGGTGATAGGCGAAGCAAAAGTGCTCGCCCACGGCCTTGGATGTCGAGTAGCACCAGCGGTCGATGCGCGTGGAACCGAGAATACGGTCGTCGTCCTCGCGCCACGGCACCTTGGGATTGCGTCCGTAAACCTCCGAGGTCGAACTGAACACCACCTTCTTCTGGTGTTTGAAGGCGAGCTTGAGGACGGTTTGCGTGCCGTTGACGTTGACGTTGAGCACCTCGTAGGGATCGCCAACGTAGTGCTCGACGCCCACCACGGCAGCCATGTGGTAGATCAAGTCGACTTTGGCGATCAGACCTTCGAGGATCTCGGAGTCGAAGACGCTGTCGCGCACGTAGTGGAACAGCGGGTTGCCCATCAGATGCTTGGTCTTGATCACCGAGCCGGTGTCTAGGATGAACACCTCGTCGCCACGCGCCACGAACGCGTCGGCCAAATGCGAGCCGACGAATCCGCCACCACCGGTAATCAGGATCTTCATCCGAGCTGCTCTCCTTGCCGAACCCCAGATTCCTCCGCCCACTGTGGGCCAGCCATCTCCGCTTCCCCTTCCAGCTCGACGCTACGGACCTCTAGCAATCCCTCGCCACATTGCACCCGCAACACTGGTTGGGTTGCGATGATTGTGGCGGGAGCGTGATCCGCAACTGTTTCCGAGGCGACTTTGGCTTCCCAGATGATCAGCTTACGACCTTGCCAGTGGGTGAAGGCACCCGGGTATGGGTGGGTCAGCGCCCGCACCAGATTGTAGACTTGCCGTGCCGTGCGCTGCCAATGGATGACTCCATCTTGCGGCCCGCGGCCGCCAAAGTAGGTCGCTCGACTGTGATCCTGAGGAACGCGGGGTGCTTGGCCGCTGCATAAGAGCGGGTAGGTCTCGCGCAAAAGCTGTGCGGCAGCCTCGGTGAGTTTCGCGTAGACGCTGTGAGCAGTGTCCGTCTCCGCGATCGGCACGGCCTTCTGCGCGACGACGTCACCACGGTCGGGCTTCTCCACCATGTAATGGAGAGTCACGCCGGTTTCGCGCTCCCCGTGGAGGATGGCCCAGTTCACCGGTGCGCGTCCGCGGTACTTGGGCAAAAGCGAGCCATGGAGATTCAAGGCACCGAGCTTAGGAAGCCGTAGCAGCTCGTTGCCGAGAAGCTTGCGGTAGTAGAAGGAGAACAGGAAGTCGGGTGCATAGTCGCGTAGGCGTTCGATCCATTGCGGCTGGTTTACATCTTCCGCAATGAACACAGGCAGCGAATGGTTCTCGGCCAACTCGCGCACCGAGCGAAACCAAATCTCCTCGCCCGGATCATCCGCGTGGGTGACGACGGCGCAGATCTCTGCACCGGCTTGCAAGAGTTCTCGCAGGCAGACGTAGCCCACGTCCTGGTAGGCGAATACCACGCAACGCATGCATTACACGGTTTGGCGGTGGATGGTGCGAATGCGATACGTGGGCCGCCGTCGCACTTCGAGATAGATACGCCCGACATACTCTCCCACCAATCCAACGGCCAGAATCAAGATGCCGATGAAGACGAACAAGATGGCGAACAGGGTGAACACTCCCTCGCTTTCGGGGCCCACGAAGTAGCGGCGGATCAGCAAGAAGACACCGAAACCCATTCCGAGTAGGGACACCAACAAGCCGCCGAGGCTGACCAGTTGAATCGGGAACAACGAGAAGCCGGTGATCAGGTCGAACGACAGGCGCAAGAGTTTGAGCGGCCCGTACTTCGAAGTGCCGGCGAAGCGATCGAAATGGGCCACGGGAATTTCCGCAGTCTTGCGCGCTAGCGAATTCGCCAAGGCCGGAATGAAGCTCGAGCGCTCGTCGCAGTCGATGATTTGCTGCACGACGCTGCGGCGGTAAGCACGCAGCATGCAGCCGTAGTCGTGCATCTTGACGCCCACGGTATACGAGGTGAGCTGGTTGATGGCGGCAGATCCGGCGCGTCGGAGAAGCGGGTCGTGGCGATTCTCGCGCCAGCCCGCCACCACCTCGTAGCCCTCTTCGAGCTTGGTCACCAAGTTGGGAATCTCTTCCGGGGGATTCTGCAAGTCGGCGTCCAGGGTTACGACGATATCGGCGCGGCAGGCTGCAAAGCCGGCGAGCACCGCGGCGTGCTGGCCGAAATTGCGGGTTAGCTCGATGACACCCACCCGGCCATCGCGTGCCGCGATCTCTTGCAACAAGCGCAACGACTCGTCGGTGCTGCCGTCGTCGATGAACCAAACCTCGTAGGAATGCCTGCCGCCTTCGAGGGCGGCGCTCAAACGCCGGTGCAGGTTCTCGAGGCTAACCGCTTCATTGTAGACCGGGATCACAACCGAGATGTCCGGCACGGCAACATTGGGGGTTACACTGCTCTCTGTCATGCGCTCACGCCCATCGAATCGTTTTCTCCTCCGCGCTGGGTATGGCACATCTACCGTAGCCAGGGCCAGTGCCGGCGCCAGCGCGTCACCAACACGAATCGCCAACGCAAAATGGAAAGTAGGCCCTTTTGCGACCCTTGCGCTCTGGCGGGAGAACAAAAAAAAGAAAAGACTCGCGCAAAGTCCGCAAAGCGCGCCAAGAGAGCTGAGGTATTCCGGCTCGCGCCACGTGCTCACGCACGCGGCTACTTTGCCTGCCCGCGACGTAGCCACGCGCGTGAGCGCGTGGAGTCAGGTGGAAACGGCGCGTCGGGCTTGTAATCCCGCTAATGGAGGGTGAAGCAGCTTGGCGCCAATAAGGTCTCCGGTCAGGAGGCATCAACGGCGCATCCTTGCTTCATGTCCCCCGGTCATGTTCCGTGCGATCCTCCTCGACTGCGACGGGCGCGCCAGCCGAGCATCAGAAAGCTCGGTGGGCCAATGACGGCCGTCGGCAGAGTAGAGAGCATTGGCTCTGGTGTCCCCTTCAGGCTGTGGACTAGGAAGGTCAGTCCCACCGCCACGCAGCTTGATACCGTTGTCGCCAACAGCAGCGAGGGCACAGGTCTCGCCAACCTCCGCGCTAGTCGCTCGTTGTTCCTGGCAATGAACCCGGCAGCAAAGAAGGTGTACGTTCCCTGCTTGAGCGCCGCGGCCGCAGCGAGGACCGGACCATGCGCTGTGTTGATCCAAAAGACGATGGAGCCGAGCAACGAAGCACCAGCCACTGCGGCACCGTAATCCACGTGGGCATCCAGCAGCACGCGCAAACGTCTCAGCATGCTCCACCCGTCGCAGGCACCATCTCATAACCAAGAGCGGAGAAGGCAAACGCAAGTTGACTATTGACGCGCTCGTGCAAGGCCGGGTCCTCGGCAAAGCGGTTGGGCTCATAGCTACGCACTGCATCGAGGTGGGCCTGGACCGCGCCGGTCAAGGCGTTGAAGTCTCCCAATTGCAGGGTGTCATAGATTGCGCGCAACCAGTGCATGCGATCGGCGATAAAATCCTCGTAGCGGATCTCGATCAGGTTGCCGGGTGGGATGCGGTCACGATCCTTCAGGAACCCTTCCATGTATCCCTGGTATTGATAGAGGGCGAAGTCGACCAGGTCTGCGTCGGTAACCGTCTCCAGGCCGTACTTGCGCGCCATTGTTTTGTGCAAGTGGATTTGTGAGGGGATGACCTTGTAGGGGCTACGCTTGATGTGAATCAGCTTGGCGTTGGGGAACAGCTCGAGGACGACGTTGAGGTTGG
Organism: uncultured Binatia bacterium (SeqCode); assembly: GCA_964528465.1. GTDB lineage: Bacteria > Desulfobacterota > Binatia > HRBIN30 > HRBIN30 > CAZGSN01. The sequence goes on along the minus strand of CAZGSN010000557.1, from coordinate 8,556 downwards.
CCATTGTCGCCGGGCTCTTGAGCAAGCTGCGCTCGCGCCGCATGAGCAACGCCGCCTTGCGCAAGCTTCCCAGATAGGTGCGGCGCCACTCGGCATAACCTGGCGACGCCGGCGTGAAGCCGAAGACGTACGTGTCTAGCCAATATTTGTAGTTCCGCGGGAAACTGTACTTGTGGTACTCGCAGTGCGGCGTCAGCTTCACCATGGGAACCTCGTCGTCTTGCGGGCTGCCGGGGCCCACTTCCATGTTGTCGAACGGGCGCCGGTAGTCGAGCAGACCCAAGAGCCGATCCATCCACTTGTCGAAGAGCAGACAGCAGCCCGGCAGCACCATCTGCGACGGCCGCGTGTAGGCAAACTGCGGATCGAGGGAGAGAAGATTGAGCAGATGCGTGGTACCGCTGCGGTCGTGGCCGAGGATGATCACCGGGCTATCACTGAGGCGCTGTTGCTCGATCTGCCTTCCGTAGAGCAGGCGTTCGAGCCAGTGGAACGGCAACAGCACCCCCGACACCAGGAACAAAACGAGCACACGCAGGCTGTAGCGCCGATCAAAGCCACCATTGGCCTTGAGAATGCGGAACAGGGTGATCGGGTCGGTAAAGGCAAGGTAGGCGGGAAAGTGCATGGCGTCTCTCTGACGCTTAGCCCTGCGGCGCGTCGCATATCGCAAACAAGCCCTTGAAGATTCCAAGATACACGGTGCCGTCTCTCGCAATCGCTGGAGAGCCCCAGTTGATATCGAAGGCCTGGCCCGCACCGATGAACTGCCGGTAGGCACGCTTGCCGGTGGCGAAGTCGAGAGCGAGGAAGTACCAGGCATTCTCGCCATCCTGCTGCTGTTCGAAAGAGTAGAAGTAGAGCAATCCGTTGGTCGACAGCTTGCCGACTACGGCAGGCACGCGTTCGGGGGCGGTCCACACCACATCACAACCGCTGTCGTCGGCACGAATGTCGATGCGCGCGATGCCGCCGGCAATGGCCGCTTCCGAGGTGCCGTGAAAGGCGCTGCGATATCCAGAATCGTTCTTCACAACCAAGGAACGCCCCCAGCCAATCGGAGAAATCTCCACAGCCGATGCGTCCTGACCGAACAACGGCACCCGACAGATTTGTCGTTCACCGGCTACCTCCGCCTCGCGGCGATACACGACCAGACCGGTGCGATCTTCCCCGGCATCGGTGATGGCCACGTACTTGCGACCGCGTTCATCATCCAGCAGCGTCGGTGTGGAGCCTGAGCCGTTATTGATGTTGCCATAGCGATACTGATTGCTGCGCGCGTAGGCTTCCTTCCAGACGACGCGTGGGGTGCCGTCGCCCGCAGCCACCATATGATAGAGCGCATGATCGGTGATCACGTACATGCCGTCGGCATCGGAGGAGAGGCTGTTTTGGATCTCTTCGCCCGGGAAGCGATGGGCGGCAATCTTGCCGGTTGCTGGGTCGAGCGTGCCCACGCGACCGAAACGAGTCACCCACCAGATGCGCCCACTGTAGTCGGGCATGACCGAGGTGATCGGATCACACTCGCCGCGTGGCAACCAGTTGTCGATATCGAAACAGTCGTGCGGAGCGTACGTCTGGATGTCCCACGAGTCGGTGACCACTAGCTCCCACTCGCCATCGACCGTACGGCGGTGGGCAATGCGCTTAATGCGCTGAGCAGCGTCGGCAAGCACGACGCGATCTTCTTTGTCCAGATAGAAGTAACTCCCGCCACTGGTGTCGAGAAAGATGATGTCGAGATCCCACTTCACCAGTGCCTCAAAGGTCGACGGTCGCGTCACCAGCCTGTGAGTCGCGAGTAGGTTGAGGGTACCAGGCTCGAAAAGATTGATCTCAAACCCGGCGAAAGACGCACACATGGCGAGGATCAACCCGTCGCTGGCAAACGTAATGGTCGGGCAAACCCCACCGGGGAACGGCGACACGCGCCGCGTCTTCACTTGCAGATTCTTGCCAAGCGGACCCGCGGCGACGTGGACATCGGAGTTGTAGGCGTTGCCGTGCAGCCCGCCGCCTTCAAAGGCCATGAACGGATGCACGATCTGCTGCGTGGCAAAGCCGGTGAGCGGTTGTGGCGTAACCGGATAGGCTTCGAAGCGCGGCCCGGAATAAGGTTTGCCTTGGATTGGCAGTGGGTCTCGACCCGGTTTGAGAAAGCTCAAAACAACAGCAAGGGCGACTGCTGAAGCAGCGAAAATGCCGGCGCCGATTTTTACGAGCCGAAACATGGCGGTTACGTTAGCAATGGAAAAGTGGCGCGCTTGACTGCCAAGCTAGGACACCATCCACGGCAGCGACAGGTGGCGGCGGACGTAAGCGCCGCGCGCATACACCCCGGCATCGACGTCGACCTGGAAGTCGGGACAGAGCCGCAGCATCTCTTCGAGCACCACTCGCGATTGCAAGCGCGCCGCAGCGGCACCGATGCAGTAGTGGGTACCGTAGCTGAGCGACAGGATCTTGCTGATCGAGCGTGCAATGTTGAGGTCTTCCGCCGTTGGTCCGAACTCGCGCGGATCGCGGTTGGCGGCTGCGTAGCCGAGCAGCACCTTCTTGCCGGCGGGAATGGTGACGCCGTGCAGCTCGACATCGCGGGTGACGGTGCGCGCCAAGTTCTGTACGGGCGAGGTCAGACGCAGCAGCTCTTCGATGGCGTTGGGAAGCATCTCCGGCGAGGCAAGGAGCTGAGCGCGCTGTTCCGGATGCTGGGTGAGCAAACAGGAGGAGCCGGACAGCATACCGGTGATCGTGTCGTTACCTCCGGTGATCATGGTGAAGGCAAAGCCGAGGATGCGTGCCGTCGACGCCGTGTCGGCGCCGAGCCGGGCAAGATCCGAAACGATGTCGTCGGCCGGCTGCTGGCGGCGGCGTTCTACGAGGCCGGCGAAATAGCCGAGAAGCTCGGTGAACGGATCGCCGGCGGCAACGACATTGCCACTGGCCGCGGCTTGCACGATGGCTTCCGTCCAACGATCGAACAGACCCCGATCTTCAGCGGGCACACCCAAGTAGTGGGCGACAACGAAGCTCGGCAAGGGCTTGAAGAGTTCGGCAACAATGTCGGCGCGCCGCATCTCGCGCACTCGTCGCAGGCGCTCGACCACGAAGCGGCGCACCGCCGGCTCGATCGTCGACACTTGCCGCGGCGTCAAGTTCTTCGAAACCAAAGCACGAAACTTCGTATGCTCCGGCGGGTCGAGGAAGACCATGGGTATGGCATCGCCCATGCCAATTGCTTCGATCTCGCCGTAGGTGACGGTTAGCCCTTGGGCGGAGGAAAACGTGGCCGGATCACCCGCCGCGGCCCAGACATCCGCAAAACGCGTGAGGACATAGTAATCGCCATCGGCAACGTGATGCACCGGATCGTGCTCCCGCAAGGCCGCGTACATGTCGAAGGGGTTGCGCCACGTCTCGCCGCTACGCAGTTCGAATTTCACCACAGGCATGGCCCCCATGTCTCACATCAATTGCGCCGAAACAATCGCCGCGGTTGTGGAGATCACAGCGCGACCCTTTTCCCCCGCCGGGCCGACAGCACAGAACCGGCCGCGTGCTGCTGAGTTGAGTCGACCTTTGCGCTTCCCGGCCTTGGACGCCAGAGTCGCAGCATCCGATCTCCTCGCGCTCCTCGGTGTAGTTCCCGACGCCTGGCTCGCACTGGCGCAGGGAGCGTGTCGATTGATCTGAGTAGAACATTCGTTTCGGTGGCGGAAGTATCTTTGTTGCATCTGCGGCGGGCACGCCAGCCAAGCATTAGAAAGCTCGGTGGGCCGGCGATTGACACAGCGGAACGTTGCGATCATAGCCTGCGCTGCATGCGATCGCGCACTATCGGCTTTTGCCCGGCTCTCCTGTCCGCTCTTGTTCTCTTCGCCACCCTACAACCGCCCTGTCATGCGCAATTCAGCTTTGCCGAGCGCAATGACATCCCGATCCACGCTTCTGGCCATGCCGGAGCCATCGCACGTATCGATGCCGACGCGTTTCCCGATGTGGTGGTGGCAAGTGATCGTGGTATTGGTCTTCTCCTCGGCCGCAAGGGGCGTCGTTTTGAGACCGGCCCTATTCTCCCCACCACCTCGCCGGTCAAGGCTATAGAACTCACCGATATCGATGGCGACGGCCGTATCGATATGGTGTACGCCACCGCTTCCTCGAAGATGCTGGTATTGCGCTTCGGTGACGGCGCCGGGCACTTTGGTACCGCCCACAATGTCCCCATGCCGGCCCAGCCGTATACGATTCACGCCCACGATCTAGACGGCGACCGGCGCACCGATGTGATCGTCGGAACGGCGGACGGTGTCGTCGTGCTCACGAACAGCGGTCGCCAGCGCCTCGAAGCACGAGCCCTAGCGCGCACCGAGTACATCGTACGTGTCTTTGCCGTAGGCGACTTTACCGGCGACGGACATGCCGACATCGCCGTGATCGATTCGGACACCACGCGCATGCAGGTCCTGAGTGGCAGCGGCAAAGGCGAGTTCACGCCGCTGTCGATTGTGCGCGGGGGCCTGGGAGTCCGATCGGCGATCCCGCACGACTTTGATGGTGACGGGCGTATTGACTTGGCGATCCTCGACGACAGCGGCATCGAGATCCTGCACAGTGACGGTGCCGGGCAGTTCTCTCCCTTCTCGGTGGTGCGGCAACCTAACCTACGCACCTTTGTGATCGCCGACTGGAATCGCGACAACCGCAAAGACTTTGCCGTTGTCGATAGTCGTCGCTGCGTTCTCACTCTGCTGCCGCAGGCGAACGAGAAGGTGGAGATCGGTCCTTCCTACAGTGTGGGACTCGGGCCCGTCGACCTGCTGATGGCGGATCTCGACAATGACGGCAACATCGATCTGCTGACTCTCAACCAACGCACCGATTCGGTGACCGCACTGTACGGTCGCAGCGATGGCACGCTGGACGGGATTCCTATTCTCGATGCCGGGCCAGAGCCGGTGGCGTTGACCGTTGCCGACTTCAACAACGATACAAATCCCGACCTAGCCGTTGTCAACGAGGCGACCGGGGCTGTTCACATACTGCTCGGCGACGGCGCCGGAGCTCTGCGCCCGCATGCCATCATTCCGGTCGGCCGCGTCCCACGTGCCTTGGCCGTGGCCGACTTTGATGCGGACGGCAAGCTCGATCTCGTGGTTGCCAACCACGACAGCGATGCGATTGCCTTCCTAGAGGGCCGCGGCAACGGCAATTTCAACGCTCCGATTCTGCTGTCTACGGGGCTAGGGCCATCGGCAATCGTGGCTGCCGATTTCAACCACGATGCCGCTGTCGATGTCGTTACCGCCAACCGCATGTCCAACAGCATCACCCTTTATCTTGGCGATGGCCGTGGCCACTTCGGTGCCGCGAGCAGCTTCCCGGTAATCCCTCGCCCCGGTTTCTTGATGGCGGGCGATGTCGACGGCGACGCGCGCACCGATCTGGTCGTCGGCAGCAGCCAGGCGCAGACAGTCTCTATTCTCAAGGGCACCCGCAGCGGCTTGGCGGCGCCACGTACCGATGATCTTGGCGGCAAGGTTTGGCCGCTGCTCGCCGACGACTTCAACCGCGATGGCTATACAGACTTAGTAGTGCCCGACGAGTCATTGGATCGCATCAAGCTCCTGCCCGGAGCGGGGAACAACGCCTTCAACAAACCGCGCTCCATTGCCGTCGGTCGCGATCCTAGCGCGGCTGCCTCGGGCGACTTCAACCGCGACCGCCGCCTCGATCTAATTGTTCTGCACCGCACCTCGCGCACCGTGATGCTACTGCTCAACAAAGAGGATGGCGGCGCCAAGCAAGACGTTCCCGAGAGTTCGCCACTGCCGGCGACAGCAACTCCGGAAGTTTGGTCGGCCACGGCGGTGCCCGTGTGGCCAACACCGCCGGCCCCACACTGAGCCAACGGCGGTCCTGTTGCGTGCTCCGTGCGCCAGTAGCCGGTTGCTCTGGTACGCCGGTAGCCGGAGTGCGGCTACCGGCCCCAGCGTCGTGCTACGTCTTGTCTGGTTTCCCTTCGCGACTTCGCGGCTTCGCGTGAGCCTAGGCGACGCGTTGTCGAGCGCCTTGCAATAACCCAACAGATGCTTGGAGGCGTATGCCCAGTTTCTTCGGCACCCGTCAAGCCGCGGCGTCGAAGGGCAGGCCTTGGGCAACGGTGATGAGCGGGTGGCGCTCGAGTTTAAGGCCGGCAACGATCTCCGGCTTCAGCAGGCCGGCCCGGCGCGCGTTCTTCAGCAAGTGTGGCGTACGCTTCCCGGTAAGCAGTTCGTTGGCTTCGATCGCATTCACGACGCGCTGCTCCTCCAGCATCTTGGCGCCAAGCTCCGTGGCATTGTCGACGCCGGCTTCCAGCATGCGCTGCACGAGGCGGGAGAGCATGAGCGGGCCCGGCTGGTCGCTGAGAATCATGATGATCTGGCTGAGCCAGCGGCCGGCAAAACGGGTTTGCTCTTCGAGGGAGTGTTGGTTCATCCACTGCTCGATCCACAACACGCCGAAGCCCATGTGGCGGCTCTCGTCGCGGGTGATGAGGCTGATGATCCGTTGTAGCAAGGGATGACGCGCATGGCGTTGGATACCTTCGAAGATCTCCATGGCGATGCTCTCCAGGAAGAACTGCTCGGTAGCAATCAAGGTAAGCGCATCGTCGGCAGCCAAAACGGAATCGAAGAGCATCTCGGTGCCGACATCGATGTCCTCTGGTTCCTCGTTCATCTTGGCAAGGAAGCGCCGGTAGGCGACATGATGGCGTGCCTCATCCATTGCCTGGGCTACCGCGTGGTTGCGATAGTCCTCTTCGCGCACGACCAGGGCAATTTTGGCGCACACGTCTTGAGCAACGCTTTCACCAACCTGAAGAATGTTCAGCATGCGTCCAAGGCCGCGGCGCACCACGTGTGTTTTCACGCGATCCGGAAGAGCGCGAAAGGTCGGGGTACGCGAAAATGCCGTCCACTCAAAGGCTACGAGCGGATCGTCTTTGTCGATCGGCAGGCTCCAGTCGACATCGTTCTCGAGGTCCCAATCGGCCGAGTGTGCCTTGGCAAACAACGAGTTAATTCCCGGATGTCCCGTATTGTGCAGATTCAACAGCTCGCGTGTTCGCATCATCACAACCCCTCGTGTTTCGGTGACCAAGGCCTCGATTGCCTCTACGCCTTTCCTCCAGGTGCAAGGGTAACGCAAGGAGTGGTAGCGAATCCGCAGAAATTCGCGGGGCTGCGGAAAACTCTTCGATGCGGCGCGGCCCGCACCTGTGCCTCCACCTTTTGGTTACGGGCATGAGGCCGCGCAACGCACGGTTGACGGGGGGAGATTCTCATGCACAGTGTGCAAGGCAGACACAACGTCCTCTGCACTCTCACCATGCCAGCAAGCGAAGCCACCGCGCCGGTTGAAAGAACCCGCCCCCTCCTGTTCAAGAAACGCACGCCCGAAGAGGCTCCGATCACCAATCAGAGCGCTGCCTTGTTCCGCTTTGGCGAGCAGTGCAACAACCATTGTCCCATGTGCAGCAACACGGGGGCGGCGGGGCTTTTTTTCCACCCAACGGCCGAGTTGCTGAAGCGCGCGGCCTTCTTGCGGGAGCAAGGTTTTCGTCGTGTGGTTGTTACCGGGGGCGAGGCCACCATCCATCCGGGTTTTTGGACGGTGATGGATCAGCTTGCCGAGTACGGAATGCGCTGGGACACCAACACCCACGGTCGAACCTTCGCGCGTCCCGGCTTCGCTGCACGCGCAGTGGCAACCGGCCTGGAGCGAGCCATCGTTTCTTTGCATTCGCATCATCCTAAGGTCAGCGCCGAAATCTTCGGATCCACCGAAGCCGCGCACTTCGAAACTGTGGAGGGGATCGAGAAGCTACTGCAGGCCGGGGTCGAGGTCATGCTCAACTGCGTACTGACGCGCTTGAGTCTCGATCACATGGAAGATTACCTGCGTTTTGGGCACCAGCGTTTCGGACGCGAAGTCACCTTCAAGTTCGTGTTCCCGTCGACGATCGGAAAGGGTGGCCAGTGGTCTGAGATCGAGACGTTGCGCTACGCGGATGTCCGCGCCCTCGTGCGGGCGCTGCGAAAGTATGCAAACGCCGAGAACCTCAAGATTTGCTTCGAGTCGTTTCCGAATTGCGTGGTGCAGGATCGCGATGCCATCAACTTAGGGCGTTCGGCGTTCGGTGAATCGCACTACCTGGACGACGCGACCGGTGATCGCATCTACTCAATGCGCCACATCGAAGCGGAACTCTCCGCTTACGGGGAGGCTTGTCGTCAGTGCAGCGCCGTGCGCCGCTGTCCAGGAATCGCCCGTGCCTACGCCAAACGTTATGGCACGGATGAACTCACGCCCCTGTAAATACCCAGCGCGGCCCAGCCGCAACCGGACTCCCGAGCTTGATCAAGGTCGGGACAGATGCGGTCATTCAGGCTCGATCGAGACCAGCCGCGCAGACTGTAGGCCGTAGACCGGAGGCTGTAGGTCGGAAGCAGATTTCCCGGATAGCGATTGTTGCCGAACATCGCGCGGATACCGAACCTCGCC
>CAZGSN010000556.1:0-1683 GCA_964528465.1 uncultured Binatia bacterium (SeqCode) | reverse complement strand
GAGGTGCCGGTCGGCTCCTTGATCACGTAGCGCGTGCCTTCCGGACCGCTCCAAGCCTTCTTCAGCGCATTCTGCTTACCCTCCTGCCCGTCGAGGAGAACGTGCAGATGGCTGCCCTCCTTGCTCATGTTCATGAGCATTTTGCCGCCCGTCATGGCGCCCGAAGTGGCACTACAGCCCGCAATCCAACTTGTCAGCGGAACGAACATCACTGTCCAAACAAGCCGTGTGTGGCGCATCGTCTGAACCTCCAATCACGTACATTTATTTTCATGCCATGCGACCGCTCGCAAGGCTGCCTGACGATACCCGCCCGCTGGGGCGAATGCCAGTAAGGCGCCCTCCGCTTTGACTCAAGCGCTGTAGCCTTGGGTCACGATTTCGTGCATGGTCACGACTCGACCAGTGTCCAGGGCTTTGAGGCCCAGCAACGCGACCAGAGCGCTGTTTCGGCCGCGGACCGCGTCGGTCAGTGGTTTCTTGCCCGTGCGGATGCAGTCGAAGAAGTCCTGTACCGCCAGTTGCGTGCTGTCGCCGGCGGGCTCTTTGCCCACCGGTCGCGGGTCGCCTTTGCGGGGGTAGATCATGCCGGCTTCGACGTCCACCACGCCTTCGCTGCCGTAGACGATCTCCTGTCGGCCGTCGGCGGGCACGCCCGGCACGGAGATCCACGAATGGCTGTAGGAGACGCGCTTGTTCTTGCCGTAGTCGTACGTCATGGCGTAGTGGTCGCGGATGTCACGGCCCTTCGGCTCGAACAGCATGGCTTGACCGCCGGAACCACAGGCCTGCTCGGGGATGCCCTGGAAGATCGCATTGAAGATGTCGAACTCGTGCACCGCCTGTTCAAGGATGGTGTCACCGCATAGCTTGCGCTTAAAGAACCAGGGGACATCGTGCGGCAGATCGCCCGCGTTGTGGCGATGGGCACGGATGAGGATCGGCTCGCCGATCTGGCCTTCGTTGATCGCCTTGATCGACGCGGCCCACGGGGCTGCGTGCGGCAACTGCGTGCCGACTTGGTAGACGCGGCGCGACTTGGCGACCGCTGCAACCATGGCGTCGAGGTCGCGCGTGCTGATGGCCATGGGCTTCTCGGCGTAGCAATGCCGACCCGATGCCAGCACATCGAGAACCATGGGCGCGTGCAGATAGCAAGGGGTCTCGACGGCTACCGCGTCGATGAGATCCGATGCCAGCATTTTGTGGTAGTCGGTGAACTTCACCGGCTTGTCATCCTCGACCATTTTAGCGGCGCGTTCCAGGTGGTCGGGATTGATGTCGCAGACCGCACTGACGCGCACGCCTGGGGCTTTGTGGATGGCGCTGAGCACGCCGCTGCCGCGACCGCCGATGCCGATGATGCCCAGACGAATCTCTGCGCCCGGTGCGAGAGGCAGGGGCTCAGGGTCCGGCAGCATGGTCGGCTGGGCCGTGGTTTTGCCAAGCTGGCAGCCCGAGGCGAGCAGCACGGCGGAGGCGGCTCCCATGCCTGCGGCCAACAGGTTTCTTCGCGACAGGTCGGAGGGTGTTTCGTTCATCTGCGATCCTTTCCTTGAAGCAAGAGGAATGGTATACCAGGGCCGTATTGTAACCGTTGAATCGGCCTTGCCCAGAGGTCAAGGAATCAGAGACATTTTCAGAGTGTGTGGCACACAGCCACGCTGCCACACGGTGGAGGAG
>CAZGSN010000555.1:0-14636 GCA_964528465.1 uncultured Binatia bacterium (SeqCode) | reverse complement strand
CGCAACGGCGGCGATGAGGAATACTTCATCGGCTCGGCCGACTGCATGAAGCGCAATCTAGAGAGTCGCGTGGAGGTTGTCGTTCCAGTCGAGGATGCTCCTCTACGTCAGGAACTCCGTGCGCTGCTCGATACACAGCTTGCCCCCAGTCACGGCCTATGGGAGATGCACGCCGACGGCACCTACACACAATCCGCCGCCGCCGCCGGCAAAGGTTGCCAGCAACAATTCATCGAACTCGCCGAAAAACAGCAAAAAGAAGCCGGCCGCCTACGCAAGCGGCGACCCAAAGGCTTCGCGCGCCAGGCCACGGTCTAGCAAGGGAGCCATGTGGTGCGGCAACGCTTCACCATCAACTTGCTAGAGGGCTAGAGAGCAAGAATGGCGCAGCCGAAACCATTCGCGATTGCAGCAGGACCTCCCCTTTCCCCCCAAGAAGTGGCGAAGAACCTCAACGTCTCGAAGAAACGGCTGGGTGAGCTTATCCAACTCGTCGATCGTACGATAGCTGCGCCCGCAACGCGCAACTCCGGAACACTAATCAAGGTAAGAACTTCTTCAGGCCATGCAGAGCGCGAAACAGGTCTTTCTAAACGTTCCGTTCGACGAAAAGTTTGAGCCGCTTTTCGTCGCTTACGTCGTGGGGCTGACTGCTCTCGGGTTTCAACCCTCAACTCAGCCCGAAAACAACAATTGAACCGCGGATGGACGCCGATGAACACGGATACAGGCAGCAGCAACAAGGCCAAAAGGAGAAACGCTTGGGCTGTGCCCGTCCACAGCCCTGTGTTTCTTGGCCTTGATCCGTTTCGCAAGCAATCAGCGTCTATCCGCGTCCATCCGCGGTTCCAACTGATTTTCCCGGGCTCAGCTTGCGAGCTCCTAGCGCACGACAAGAACCGGGCAGTGGACGTGACGGATGACGCGCTCGGCGGTGCTGCCCATGAACAGATGCTTGAGGCCGGTGCGGCCATGCGTGGCAATGACGATCAAGTCGACAGCACGCTCCTCGGCCACACGAATGATCTCGTCGGCGGGTATGCCATGGCCCACGAGCGTGGTTGTCGGCACCGCGGCGAGGGCTCCTTCTTTAGGCAGGCGCTCGACGAGGGCCTGCTGCGCATCCTTTTCGGCCCGCGCCTGGATCTCCGGATTGAGCAGCTCGGTAGGGTAGTAGTGGGCGTACAGGGGGTTGGGAGCAATGATGGTTTCCATCACGTGATACACCAGCACCTCGGCTCCGTGGTCGGCAGCCATGCGCAGGGCGTGGCCCAGGGCATGGTCCCCCGATTCGGAGAAATCCGTGGTGACCAAGATTCGTTTGAAGTTCTCATGCATGATGCACTCCCATTTCAGAGCAGGATTTCCCCAGCCCGGCTTCCAGGCTAACCAAGCATGATCATACCGCCGTCGACCACAAGGACCTGCCCGGTCATTAGGTCGCTGTCGGCGGAGGCTAAGTACACAGCCGTTCCAGTGAGGTCCTCCGGACGCATAGGCTTCTTCAGAGCCGTGTACATGATCAGCATGTCGATCATCGCTTCCGGTACGACACTCTTGGTGGCCTCGGTAAGCGTAACCCCCGGCGCAATGGCGTTGACGTTGATTCCCCACGGACCCAGCGAGCCTGCAAAATACTTGGTCAGCCCGTTCACGCCCATTTTGGCCACGCTGTAGTGGAACGGAGGCGACGGCTTGTCGGGATCGCTGGTGTCGACAGGCCCGACATTGCCCATGAAAGCCGCGGTGGACGATTGATTCACGATCTTACCGCTTCGCTGCTTCTTCATGTACGGCTCCACCGCCCGCGTGCACAGCCACACGCCGGTGAGGTTTACCGAAAGGATGCGATTGAAATACTCCAAGCTTTGATCCTGGCGGTCGAGCCCATAAAAGATGGCAGCATTGTTCAGCAGGATGTCGATGCGTCCGAAGTGCGCTGCCGCTTGCGCAGCCATGGCTTTGCAGCTCGCCTCATTGCCGACATCGGTTTTGATGAACAGCGCATCGGCACCGCTGGCGGCAATTTCACTCTGTGTGCGCCTGCCAATTTCCTCGTTGACATCGGCAATGACCAGCCGCGCGCCTTCTTGACCGAAGCGATTGGCATAGGCCCGTCCAATTCCCTGACCGCCCCCCGTGATGATTGCCACCTTATCCTTGAGTCGCATGCGTTCCTCCTATGTCGCTGCCATGAAATGCACAAGCTCCGCAGACCTCTCGCTACGTTAGTCCGCCGGGACTCAAGGCTGCCTGGGATTCGCTCATGGCACAGGCACTCGCACTTGCACCTTCACCTCGGGGCTAATGCGTAAGGTGCCGAGCATCGCACTGTACGGAGTAATGCCGAAGTCGGGTTGATGCACCGTGCACTCGGCTGTGTACAGCTTCTCCTGGCGTTGCACGGCGACTTTGACGCGCCGCTGGCGCCCATGCAGGGACAGCATTCCCTTTATGGAAAAAGCGCCGCGCTTTTCTTCCACCGACGACGAGACGAAGTGGATGTCCGGAAACTGTGCGGGCTTCAGGACATACTGCACGATGTTGGATTCGATTTCGGCGCGGTCGCCGCTGCTGAGTTCTTTGGGGGCAAGGTGTCCGTTGCGCATGGCTCCGACCACGCGCAGGGAGTCGGCAGCAAAGTGTGCTTCGACCGCGCGCTTCTCGTCGTCCACCTCGATGCTGAACTCGGTGACACGAATCTGCAGGTCGTGCGCAACCATCGACAGCAACCCCTCTTTGAAGGTGAAGACAAAACACTCTGCCGTCTTAGCGTCGAAGCGATGCAGCATGGCTCACCCCTTGGCGCGCGCCGCCCGCCTGGCCTTGCGAAAATCGGGCTTACGTTTCTCGATAAACGCGTTGCGCCCCTCCTGCGCCTCCGCGGTTTGGTAGTACAGCTCGAGGGCGCTGAAACCCATCTCGGTAATGCCGTGGATGTGATCGGTATCCGCGTTGAACGAGCCTTTGGCGAGCTTGAGCGCTGTTGGGCTCATTGCCAGCAGATCCCGGCACCACTGCTCGACTTCTGCGCGCAAGTCAGCCGCCGGGACTACCTTGTTGACCAAGCCCATCTGCAAGGCCTCTTGTGCCGAATACTGCCGGCACAGGAACCAAATTTCCCGCGCCTTCTTTTCGCCCACGAGACGGGCCAGGTAGGCGGTGCCGAAACCAGGGTCGACGCTACCGACACGCGGGCCGACTTGCCCGAAGACGGCGGTGTCGGCAGCAAGGCTGAGATCGCAGACGACGTGCAGCACGTGCCCTCCGCCAATGGCGAAGCCGTTGACCATGGCGATAACCGGCTTCGGAATGCTGCGAATCACGGTGTGTAACGACGCAACGTCGAGCCCAATGCCGGTGCCGCCAGAGTACCCGTTTTCCCCGCGATCCTTCTGATCCCCGCCCGAGCAGAAGGCCTTGTCGCCGGCACCGGTTAGAACCACCACCCCAACATCCGCATCCGCCCACGCCTGCCGAAAGGCAGCTACCATTTCATCGACAGTGCGCGCGCGAAAGGCATTGCGCACGGCAGGACGATTGATGGTGATCCACGCAACGCCTTCGTTCACTTCGTACAGGACGTCCTCAAACGACATCTTCCGCCTCCTCTGCAAGTCCCTCGTATCCGGTATCCAACTCCACGTGAAGGGCTTACGCGTCGAGTATCCGTTCGACTCGTTTCAATTTCCCCGATCGGTAGTGCCCGGTACGCCGGTGCACCGGTTCGCCCGCTCGCGATTGCGAGCAAAGCCAAGCGGGCAAGGGATAGTGCTTCAGAACCAAGGCAAGGTTGGTGTCATTACGGAAGCAGCGGGAAGTGGCCCTACGGCAACCAGTTGGGTGTGCGTCAGATTTGTTTGCCTTCATCCGAGAGCCACGGCCTCACGGCCGCGGCTACTGTGTTTTCGCCAGCTCCGTGTAGCCGCGCGCGTGAGCGCGTGGATGGTGGAAGCTTGCCTACCAACAAATTTGTCGCACACCCCAACCAGTTTCTTGCGTCGGGAATCCATGACCAGGTTGAGGCCTTCCAAAGTGCGCGCGCCGAGGAGTAGCAAGTCCCCCTTCTCGGCAAACACGACCTCATCAATCGTGAAGGCATCGCCCACCTGAAGTATGGCGAAACCGACGCTGCGCGTGATGTGGGTTCCGTTGGCCATTACGAAGGCGAGATCCTTCTTTTCCCGTTCGATGCCCAAACGCTCCAGAGTTGACTCGGCCACCCAGGTGTACTCGCTCCCCGTATCCACCAAGAGCTTTGGGATCACGGTCGAGCGCTTGCGGTTTGCCGAATTGGTCACTCTGCAGGCGATATGGAACGTCCCCATGGCGTGGAAGTAGCTCAGACATAGGCGCAGCACCAGATTCTTGCACCATTCCGTGAACCTTTGCGGGGCCCGTTGCGGCCTCGGCAAGACGGCTCAGAAGTTGATGGAGAACCCCTCCGGCTCGCCGTCGGCTGTGTCTTTGAGGGTGACCCGAGCTTTGCTGTAAGGCTGCATCGGATAGAATAACAGGCCATCGACAATGCCTTGGGGTGCGATCTCGCTGTCCCCCAGAACCTTCTCGCGCACCAAGCGCGCCTGCTCTTCGCTCAAGCCCTTTACGACTTCCTCCGGCGCTAGCGGCTTCACCTTTTGGTTTGTGGTCGTTTGCAACAAGACCTGCTTCACCTTGAAACTGTAGGCACGAGAAGTGCGATTGGAGATGCGCACATGGACCGGCAGAATACCCTGGTTACTGAGATCCACGGCAAGCATGGCAGAACCGCCACCATGCTCCAGCGTAAGGGCGACGTCTAAGCCCTCTCCCGCCGGCGCCCGTTCGGCAGGCTTCGACGCGCGGGCAGTTTCGTAGGCACGACGAAAATCGTTGCCGAAACTCAGCTCGAGCGCGCCGCCCTTGTCGGTCTGCGCTTCCACCTCGGCACCCAGGCGTGTGCAAAACACTTGCACGAACATGCCCTTCTTTTCGGTGCCGACCGTGCGTGCGGCGCGAATCATCCCCGGAAGGCCAGGCAGCGGCTTACGCGTTTCCCCGATCGTATATCCCATCTTCTGCACGGCCGTGATCGCCAGGTTCTGGGCTTCCGTGCAAGTGACGCCGCGCTCATTGAACTTCACTACGCGCGCACCGCAACCGGAAACGATTCCGATCAACAGGCCGCCCACGAGTAGTTGCCATCGCATTGCACATGCCTCCTTGCGGGCACGTCCCGCCGGGACCATCAGCGGATCGTCCTGCCAGCGCAAGCCGGCACCCAGGTCGGGTTGAGGGAGTGGATTCCGGCTGTCGAGCTTGTCGAGTTTTTCTGAGCTGGGGTTCTGTGTTCGTTCGTCATTCCGGCGAAAGCCGGAATCCAGGGCTGGAATACCAACATCATGGGCTCCATCTGGCACTCGCCCCCGGCTTTCGCCGGGTGACGGGATTCCATCGTACTTTTGCGACAGTCTCTTTTGCCGGGATGACGGAAGAGCAGGACCGAATTACCGGACGAAGTCGCCAAACACTGAGAGAGGGGATGGTCGCACGTGGACTCGAACCACGGACCTCCTGCATGTGAGGCAGGCGCTCTAACCAGCTGAGCTATGCGACCAAAGTTCAGAGCGCACGCGGTTAACATAGCCCCGAGAGGCTCGCAACCGTGGTGAGCCCGGCATGCGGTGAGCACGGCGGGTCTTGTGCCGCAGCTCACCGAGTAGGCAGGTGCGCCACAGCCTACCAGCATGGATGACACCTTAGTTTGTGATCCACAGCTCGCGTGTGGCTTTGTCTGAAGTTGCCGCCTGATGTTGGCACCAGCCCCACTGGAGGACATGTCCCTTTGCCACCATGCATCCGGTGACTTGCCGATGCCGACTGGAGAAGGATTTACTGTTTACGATCGGGTAACCATCCATGCAGGCCAAGTAGTCTTCGCGAAACGTCGCGCCGCTCTTCCCTGGTCCGGGACAAGGATGTTCCACACAGCCTTGCGTAAGCAGGAAACAAGAGAACAGCGCGCAACGCACGACGGGCCTCACGCGTT
Organism: uncultured Binatia bacterium (SeqCode); assembly: GCA_964528465.1. Lineage (GTDB taxonomy): Bacteria > Desulfobacterota > Binatia > HRBIN30 > HRBIN30 > CAZGSN01. The sequence goes on along the minus strand of CAZGSN010000555.1, from coordinate 8,608 downwards.
CTCTCCATCCACTTTAGCGGCCGTCACTGGAAGGATTGGCAGAGTGGGATCAATCAGAACCCAGCAGCCGGCAGCAACGATGTAGAGAGCCGCAACCGATATCAGCGGTACGTTCCACGAGCCCCACGTATCGAGGCTGAAGCCGACGACGATCGGGCAGAGCGCCCCGCCGAGATTGCCAAAGGTGTTCATGGCACCGGTCACCACGCCAGCGTGCAGTCCGCCGATCTCGAGACACACTGCCCACGCCGGGCTCACGCCCATCGCGGCGAGCCCGGCGGCAGCGGCAAGAAAGAAGGCAGACGCCGCCGGAGATGCGGTGCTCATTCCGCTCACTACGGCGATGGCAGCAAGGGGCAGCCCAACCAAACCCGGACCGCGACGGCCGGCACGCAAACCCCAGCGCCGTACGAGCAGGTCGCTGAGCCAGCCACCCAAAAATACTCCCGTGGCAATGCTGAGCAGAGGCAATGCGGCTAGCCAGCCAATGGCGGAAAGATCGAAGCCGCGTGCTCGCAACAAATACGTGGGCAACCAGGTAATGTAGAAGTACCAACCGTAAATGGCGGTGAAGTACATGGCGCAGATCACCCACAGGTTGCGGCTACGCAGCAGCATGGCCCAGGGCACCGCCTGATGTGGCATTGGTGGGGCATTGCCGACGATAGCCAGCTCTGCGGCGTTGACCTGCGGATGCTGGTTGGGATCATCGCGAAACCAGAGAAACCAAATCGCAGCCCACACGCAGCCCACCATGCCGAACAGCGGAAACGTAAGCCGCCAGTGCATGTGTTGTAACAGCCACACGACCAGAGGCTGCGTGGCTGCGCCGCCGAGCGCGGCAGTCATCAAGGCCAACCCGAAGGCGCGCCCGCGTTCGCGCGGCGACAGCCAACGCACGTAGGCGCGCGCAATGCTTGGAAAGGCGCCTGCTTCACCGGCCCCAAAAAGGAACCGCACCGCGAAGAGCGATGCGAAGCCTCCCACCCAACCTGTGGCCGCTGTCATCAGCGACCACCAAAGAACAATGCGGGTCAACATCAAGCGCGCCCCGAAACGATCGGCAAGCCAGCCACTCGGAACCTCGAAGAGAGCGTAGGCAATGGTGAAGGCACTGAAGACGTACCCCATCTGCACATCGTTGAGGCCGAGATCGGCACGGATCGCAGGTGCCGCGGTCGCAATGCACACGCGGTCCAGGTAGGCGATTGCCGTGAGCACGAGGGTGAACCCGAGCACACGGTAGCGCACGCGCGTCGGTGCAGCGTCGGTGGCGGTCAGCGAAGGAGTAGGCATAGCAAGGCCGTGCCTTCTACCAGATCTGCCGATAGACACCGAATGCGGATATCACCGGGGGTGTGCGTCAAATCTGTGGGGAGGCAAGATCCAGCATCCACGCGCTCACGCGCGCGGCTACGCAGGGCTTGCGAAGCCTCAGTAGCCGCAGCCGTGAGGCCGTGGATCCTGGATGAACCCAACAAAGGTGACGCACCCTCTCTCACCGGCCGCGCCCGCTGGCGTTACGTCGGGCGCGATTCCGAGAGGGAGTACTTCTGCTGCCAGTAGTGGTCAGCCTTCGCCTGCCAACATTGAACGGGCGATTTGCGAGATCTGGATCTCGTCGGTACCGCCGTAGATTTGTAGGACCTTGGCATCGCGGCACAACTGCTCGACGCCATATTCGGCCATGTAGCCGTTCCCTCCAAACAACTGTACCGCTTCGAGACATACCTCCATGGTTGCCTGCGCCGCGTAGAGTTTGTTGGCGGAGGCTTCGGCAAACGACAGGCTCTTGCCGTGGCCTGCCATCTCGATCTGCCGGAAGAGCATGTTGCGGATGTTCATCTGCGCCACCGCCATCTTGGCCAGCTTTAGTTGGATCAACTGAAACTCACCGATTGGTCGCCCGAACTGGACGCGAGTGCGCGCATACTCGGTGCACAACTGGATGCAACGTTCGACCATCCCATAGGCCATGGAAACCATGCCGGAACGTTCGCTGCCGAAGGTCGACTTGGCCCCGGAGCGGCCGCCGTAAGCATCTTCGTTCTCGCCGATGAGACGATCCTTGCCGACACGCACGTTATCAAGGAACAGCTCTCCAGTTGGCGACGAGTGCATGCCCATCTTGCGGAAAGGCTTCGATTGCACCAACCCCTCGGTGCCGCTGTCGAGAATGAAACTAACGATCTTGCGATCGCGTGGGTCTTTCTCCCCCTGATCGAGCTTGCAAATGAAGACGATGGTATCCGCGTACGGGCCATTGGTGATGAATGTCTTTTGCCCGTTGAGGACATAGTGGTCGCCATCGCGGCGCGCGGTCGACTTCATCGATCCGAACGCATCCGACCCCGATCCCGGCTCGGTAATGGCCCAAGCGCCAATCTTTTCCATGGTGAGCAGCGGCAGCGCCCAGCGATCCTTCTGCGCCCACGTGCCCTTCGACATGATTGCTGCCGAGGTAAGGCCGACGCTTACACCCATGGCCGTGACCATCCCCGGGCAATACTTGGACAGCTCAATGACCGGAATGATCTGCATGGCGACGGCATCGGCATTGTTGGCCGGCTGCTCTTCGTCCTTCTTCGGTGGTAGCGTCTCGCCGCGCGCACGTGCGGCTTCTTCCTTTTGCGCCCGGCGCTTCTGCGACTCGTAGCGCATCTTGGCGGCTTCCGACATGCCGAACGTAGAAGCCAGCTTGCGCATGATCTCATACGGCGGCAAATCGCCGTGCTCGAGCTCTTCCAGGTGAGGCACAATCTCGGCCGCAATGAACTTGCGCACCATGTCTTGAATCATCAAATGCTGCTCGCTCCACTCGATCATGAACAACTCCTTGGGGTAACGGTCGCACGGCGATACCTGGGCACCGCGCCTATGGCAACCGGTGCTCGTGTTCGCCATGCACCAGCCCGCTTTGCCCACGAATTCGCGTTTCCGTCGAGTACGGGCCGAGAGCGGCCGTCTCCAACGGTGAATCTTCATTTTCGTAAGCAATGGAGGCGCCGCGCCCTCGCGGCGCATCAGTTGAATTGCCTGCAAAATCGAATTGACGGGCAAAGCCGCGCCAGCCCGCCGCCGGACGTGCAGGGAACCTGGGCGCGAGTAACTCCGAAGCCCAATCAATGTTGGAGTCGGAGTCGGTATCGGAATCGGTCGCGACACGGGTGGAAGGACGCCGCATGAAATAGAATCGACGGCGACTCCACCATCGATACCGCGCTCAAGGGCTGGCAGCTCCAAGATTGCTTGAGGGGAAGAGTGCGGTTCCTGAGAGCCATCTGTCGACGGAGCCAGCAAGCGAGACTAGGTCGTTTCTGGTTGCATCCTTTCGCCGGACTTAGCTAACCTGGGCACATGCAAATTGTGACCATTCACCAAGCAAAGACACAGCTCTCGAAGCTCATCCAAGCCGCCGCGCGGGGGGAGGATGTGGTTATCGCTCGTGGCCGGGTCCCGCTCGTGAGGTTGGTTCAGTTCAAGAGCGATACAACGAAACGCAAGCTTGGATTTGCAAAAGGCAAGGTTCGAATGGCGCCCGACTTCGACGCCCCCTTAGATGACTTCGCCGACTACATGACATGAAGGTGCTGCTGGATACACACGCCTTCCTTTGGGCGACCGCAGAACCGCAGAAGCTCTCGCGGCGGGTGGCAACTGCGCTTCGTGATCGCGGCACTCGAATCCATCTGAGCACGGCAAGCGTTTGGGAAATGGCAATCAAGCGAGGCCTCGGCAAGCTCCACACCGACGAGCCGCTCCGAGGTCTGCTGGAGCAAGCTCGGCAGGAGATTGATCTTCATCTTCTTCAGGTCAGCGCCCAGCACGCGTTGGCAGTGGAGGCCTTACCTTTCCTCCACAAGGACCCGTTCGACCGCATGCTCATAGCGCAGGCGTCGTGTGAACGATTCGTTTTGGTTAGTGCTGATGCGCATCTAGATCGCTACGGTGTGCAGCGACTGTGGTAGACACCAGGCGCAATAAGCGATGCCCCGTGGGTCCCTAGGGGGTTCAGGTTGCAGATGGCTGCACCCGGCCCTGCAACCACGCCGCCAAGGCCTCCCAGCCGCTGCGCCGATCCCAGCCGTCGACGCCGTTGTACCAGCGGATGCCGATCTCGCGTGCTACCGGGCTGCCGGCGGCGATCGCAAACCACAAGCGCCAGGCTGGCCCGTAAAACAAGCGTGTGGCCATCTCTAGGCGCCGTAGCTTTTTCCCCAGCCAAGAGCCTGCAATCTCACTCTCGTAGGAGGCAAAGCTGTAGTCTCCGTTTGCCAACCCTCGGCGCACGGCGCCGGCTGCAAAGCGCCCGTATTCCATTGCGTAGGAGATCCCTTCTCCCATCAAGGCGTCGCAGCCGGCAGCATCCCCGGCGAGCAAGACATTGGGTGCGGCTACACGCACCCCGCGCCCGTACCAGCGAATGGGGAACGACTTAATGGCCACTCTCGGGGCCTCGAGACGCTGGAGATAGTCGGCAAGCACGCGTTGCAGCAGTGGGCCGGTACCTTCCGCTTCGACGTGATAGACGCCAATGTTGGCGTGCGGCACGCCATCGATCAGGCATGGGAAGGCCCAGGTGTATCCCCGCAACCCTCGTGGCACCTCGGCAAATCCAAACTCGTAGCGCTTGGCGTCGACGCCATCCCAGTTGCACTCTGCAATCGGCACGTCGCACATGATGGCCTTGCCCACCCGCTCCTCGCCCGCCGCCACCAAAGCACGTCGTACCAAGCTCCCGGAGCCGTCGGCGCCGAGCACTACGCGCGCCGAGTAAGAGCCACGTTCGGTTTCCACATGCACGCCGTTGCCTTCACGCTGTAGGGCAATCACCTTCTCGTTTTCGTGCAGCTCGATGCCACGATCGCGGCAGGCGTTTGCCAGCATGGCGTCGAACTCATCGCGCCGAATCACGCGGCAAAGCTCGTCGCCTTCGTATCGCACCGTGCGACCGGGAACCTCGACGCTCGCCCGCTCGACCAAGGCGTTGGGCACCGACAACGGCACTGCGAGTTCACGCAAGCAATCCAAGGTATGCGGAATAAGGCCGCCGGCACACACCTTGAAACGCGGGTGCTGCGCCTTGTCGAGAATCAGCGCTTCCCGTGCCAAGCCAGGATCCTGCTGGAAGAGATGCAAGGCAGACGCCGTGCCCGCAGGCCCGGAGCCAATGATCAAGAGCGGCCGCTTCTCCATGTTCTTCTAGGATCCTCGGGGCAGGTATGGCTGGAATGGCTATGTCAGGGAAGGGTCACGCCAATGTCCCCGTTTACGGTTCATCACAATCCGAGGACCGAATGCGGAACAGGCGCAGAGACCAACCACAGAGGATCAGAGAACACCGAGAAGGAGCTCGGAGGAATGAGGGCACATGAGCAGTCCAGCCACTTCTCCGTGCTCTCGGTGCCTCGGTGGTTCACTCTTCGCCGTGTGGCCGCTGCTCTACTCGTCGCGGACCTTTACGTTGTCGCGTACCCAGGCGTTGATGTCGTCCATGCTTGCACCCGGGGTAAACAGTTCTTTCACCCCTTGTTGTTTGAGTTCCGCAATATCCTCCGCGGGAATGATGCCGCCGCCAAACAAGGGAATCTCGCCGGCGCCGCGCTTCCTAAGCTCTTCCATCACCGCCGGAAAGAGAACCATGTGCGCACCGGATAGGATGCTGAGTCCGATGGCATCGACATCCTCTTGCAAGGCCGCCTCCGCGACCATTTCGGGAGTCTGGTGGAGGCCGGTGTAAATGACCTCGAAGCCACCGTCGCGCAGGGCACGAGCAATCACCTTGGCCCCGCGGTCGTGGCCATCCAAACCAACTTTGGCCACGAGAATGCGCAAGGGACGGCTCATCGGGAACTCCTCGGCATTTGCAACTGCATCAAGATTCTCCTCGCAATCCGTGCCTAGATCCAAGCCGGGTCACGGTAGACCCCGAACACATCGCGAAAGACATCGGCGATTTCACCCACCGTACATTCCTCCTGTACGGCAGCGAGAATCGGGGGCATCAAGTTACTGCCTTCCGAAGCAGCACGTTTGACCAGTCCCAGGGCGGCGCGCACCTTGGCGGCATCGCGAGCCTGTTTGCGCTCTCGCACGCGCTGCGCCTGACGGCGCTCGACATCGGCACCGATACGCAGCAGCTCTAGCGGTGGCCCTTCCTCCGCTTCTTGATACTTATTGACGCCGACCATCGTCTTCTGGCCGCGATCCAGTTGCTGCTGGTAGCGATACGAGGCTTCCGAAATTTCTTTCTGCGGAAAGCCCAGCTCGATGGCGCGCACGATCCCGCCCATGTCGTCGATGCGACGGATGTAGTCGAACGCTTCCGCCTCGATCTGATTGGTCAGCGCTTCGACGGCGTAACTGCCGGCTAGCGGGTCCACGAAATTCGTCACCCCGGTTTCCTCGGCAATGATTTGCTGCGTACGCAGCGCCACCAACACGGCCTGCTCACTTGGCAGGGCCAAGGTTTCGTCCATCGAGTTGGTGTGCAGCGACTGTGTGCCGCCCAGCACGCCGGCCAGCGCTTGGATCGCCACGCGCACGATGTTGTTCAGCGGCTGTTGTGCGGTCAGGCTGCAGCCCGCCGTCTGGCAGTGTGTGCGCAGCAGCCACGACTTCTCGCTCTTGGCGCCGAAACGCTCCCGCATGATCTTGGCCCACATGCGGCGTGCTGCGCGCAGCTTGGCAATTTCCTCGAAGAAGTCGCTGTGCACGTTGAAGAAGAACGACAGGCGCGGGGCGAACGAGTCGACGTCCAGTCCGCGCTCGACGGCGGCTTGCACGTACCCGATCCCGTCGGCCAACGTGAACGCCAGCTCCTGCGCCGCGGTCGAGCCGGCCTCACGGATGTGGTAGCCCGAGATCGACACCGCATGCCAGCGCGGCGCTTCCTTGGCACAGAACTCGATCATGTCGACGATGACACGCACTGATGGCTGTGGCGGCGAGATCCACTCCTTCTGTGCAATGAATTCCTTGAGCATGTCATTCTGGATGGTGCCGCCGAGCTTGCTCAGCGGAATGTTGCGCCGCTGCGCCACGGCGAAGTACATTGCCAGCAAGCTGCTGGCGCTGCAGTTCACGGTCATCGATGTCGTAACTTTGTCCAACGGGATGGAATCGAAAAGCGTTTCCATGTCGTGAATGCTGGAGACCGCCACTCCCTCGCGCCCTACCTCCCCGAGTGCGCGCAGATGATCGGCGTCGTAGCCCATCAACGTGGGCATATCGAAGGCGGTAGATAATCCCATCTGCCCTTGTTCGAGCAGAAACTTGAAACGTGCGTTGGTGTCTTCCGCGGTGCCAAAGCCGGCGAACTGCCGCATCGTCCACAGCTTGCCGCGGTACATGCTCGGGTACGGCCCGCGCGTGAACGGGTACTGCCCGGGATGACCAAGATCCTTCTCGTAGGACCACGCGCCCAAATCGTCGGGTGTGTGCAGTGGGTCTACGGCAACGTCGGAAATCGTAGTGTAGGCGCTCAGGCGGTCGCTGTTCTTTGGGTACGCCTCAGCGAGCCACCGTTGTTTCGACATGCTCATCCCATTCTCCCTTCGAGACGACGTAGCGGAGCACGCCGGGAGCGAAACGTCCGACGCGGTTGGTTGCGCCCGGCAATCAGTCCCTGCGCCACCTTGCTCCAATCTTCCGGCACCAAGATCTCGACCGTTCCAAGAGCACAGAACGTCAGCGGATGCGTGCTGACGCGATTGTGGCGAATCAAGCACGGCACCCCGTACTGTTCGAGGAAGCCCTTTACGACGTGCGCTTCCACCTCAACCGGTGTGCGGAAGCAAGCTTCCCAATCGGGCTCGTGCACCGACTACTTCCCTTGAAAAGCCGCGGTACGCTTTTCCAAGAAGGCGCGCATGCCCTCGGCGCGATCGGCGGTTGCGAAGGTGACCGCAAACGATTCTGCTTCGTAGCGACAGCCGGTGTCGAGATCGGCTTCGATTCCAGCGTTGATGGCAGCCTTGGCTTGCTGCAAAGCCAGCGGCGCCTTGCTCGCCAACTGCTCCGCCAAGCGACGTGCTTCCGCTAACAGGTCTGCCGGCTCGAGCACGCGGTGCACCAGACCAAGCCGCAACGCTTCCTCGGCGGGAATCATGTCGCCGCTATAGACCAGCCAGCGTGCCGCGCTGAGACCGATGCGACGTGCCAGGCGTTGCGTTCCGCCAAAGCCGGGAATGATGCCAAGGTTGATTTCCGGCTGGCCGAACTTCGCCGTCTTCGACGCCAGGATCAAGTCGCAAGCCATTGCCAGCTCCATCCCGCCACCGAGGGCAAAGCCGTTGACCGCGGCAATCACGGGGATGGGCAGCAGCTCTAGCTGGCGCATCACCGCCTGGCCGTGCAAGGCCATTGCCCGACCTTCCACCGGCGACATCTTCTCCATGGCGGCAATATCGGCACCCGCCACAAAGGCACGCTCGCCTGCCCCCGTGAGGATCAGACAGCGCACGCTCCCTCCTCCCACCAGTTCTTCGGCACAGCGTCCAAGCTCTGTCAGTGTCTGCGGGTTAAGTGCGTTCAGTGCCTTGGGTCGATTGATGGTAACGACAGCAACCGCACCCTCCACTTCGACGAGGAGATTCTCAAAGCCAGC
>CAZGSN010000554.1:0-11544 GCA_964528465.1 uncultured Binatia bacterium (SeqCode) | reverse complement strand
GGGGAGTCCCCAGCGCGGCGAGATCCGGGCGTGCGTCATATCTGTTGGCTTTCATCCGAAATCCACGGCCTCACGGCCGCGGCTACTGTGTCTTCGCCAGCTCCGTGTAGCCGCGCGCGTGAGCGCGTGGATGGTGGAAGTTTGCCTCCCAACGAATTTGTCGCACACCCGCGAGATCCGAGTCTCTTCGAGGCTCGGAGTCGGGCTGTGGCTGGACCGTCTTGCGGAAGAAGGGAAGAGCAGGGGGTGCAACCGGTGGCGTGGGATCTCAATCAATCCTGGTCGCGGCGTCGCGCACGGTCTCCGCACCGTTACCCTCGGTGAGCACCACGGTGGTCAGTGCAAAGGTTCCGGGGAGGATGTCGGTGCGTGCCTGGACTCTCACCTTGAACGCGCCGCTGGGAAAGGCTGTGGCTGTCCACAACAGGCGATTGCCGTTGTGCAGAAAGCCGAGCGGCGCGGCGGCGATGAACTGCAGCTCCGGGGGAAGGTCGATGGTAAGCGTCGCTGGGCCCAATAGGTTGCGGTAGCGAACCGAAATAGTCTTGAACGCGCCACGCTTGATGCTGGTGGGGAACAAGGCACTGAACACGGCGGAAGGTAGCGGCGATCCAGACGGGGTACCCGTTGGCGTTCCGGGCCCTGGGACGGTTGGTGTGGGTGTGCGCGTCGGACGCACGATGCGGCCGACGACACTGACGTTCACGGAGTCGGTGCTCGCGAGGGATCCATCCCATACGGTTAGCGTCGCCGTGTATTCCCCCAGAGTCGCATAGGCGTGCAGCGACTGGCGTAGGTTCGAGGTTGTGCCATCCCCGAAATCCCACAGGTACGTCAGCGCATCGCCATTGGGGTCAAAGCTGGCAGCGGCGTCGAACAAGGAAGGTCTTCCGTAGCGGACGCGCCGACTGCGCCAGGTGCCGGCATGCGCTCGTGGTGGATGGTTGGCGATCACATGGGTGGTTTCAATGGCACCAAGGTCGGGCGCGAATCCAAGCGGTCGCACCTGCCCAAAGATGTCTACGGCGGGCGCCGCGGCAAGATCCGCGCGATCAATGGCCACACTTGGTAGGTCGGGCGCGTAGTCACCGTTCGCCGCGTCGTGAAACAGTGGGTTCATCGCCAAGGAGCCGACGCCCTGGCCGGTTGCGGTTGTGTAGGCGCCCAGATTGATGCTGTTGCCGTTGAAGCTGCCGTTGTTGGGTAGGACCCTAATCACAGTGGAATCGACATTGCCGTTCCAGAAGAGATTATGACTCTCCACTAGGGTGACCGCGGTATTGTAGTCGAGCGCCCGGTTGGGGCCGACGATGATGTTGTTGGTAAGGCTGGCGCTGTAGCCGGCGACCGGCGCGATCGGTGCCCCCAAGATGATGGGAGAGTCGCTACCCGAAAGCGTGCAGTTGGTGATGCTGTAGTTGACCCCTTCCGCAACTGCGGTGGTCTCGATGCCGACGCGTCCGCCCGTGACCAAGCAATTCGACAGACTGGCACTGCTGCCCAACTTGAATCCGTTGCAGAAGCTCTTGCTCTCAACCTGGTCGAAGACGAGCTGGCTACCGCGGATGTCGTAGGCATCTTCCGAGTTGTCGTAGGAGCGCGTACGCACGAAGGTTAGGTGGGAGTTGGTGCCGTCGTCGCTGACAAAGCCGTCACCTTCCCCGGTGCACCCGAGCCCATCGCTGTTCAGGTAGGCTTCCGTATCGGTAATGGTGATGTGATGAGATCCACCGGTGATGCGTAGCCCTGCACGGACGTTCTCGTATAAGGCGCAGCCGTTCACCGACACGTAGCTGGCGCCGACGACTGCTAAGCCGACACGATTGCCATGCAGATTGCAGTTGTTGATCTCAATGTTCTCCGCCCCCAGACGCACCAAGATCGCCTCACCGAAGCCGGCACGAGCCTCGATGCCGTTGAGGCGCACGTAACGGGCATTGGCTCCTACGTTGATTGCTTCTGCATGACCGCTCGGGTCGGGGCTTTCGAACACCGCCCCGGGCTCGGCAGTAACCGTGATGGGGGCCTCTGCGGTTCCCGCCGCAAGCAAGAAGGTGGTCTCTTGGTAGACTCCGGCTCGCAGAGTCAGCGTATCGCCGGCCTGCAGCACCGACATGCCGTGTGCCGCGGTCTGAAAGGGAAGCTCACTGCTGCCGGGATTGGCATCGCTGCCATCAGGAGAAACGAAATACGACGTCGCCCCACAAGCCAAAGGTAGGGTCCACACCAAGAATACCGCAATGCCGCGCAAGCCCATGAAGCTACTCCAGTGACTCGGGGCTATCACGAAGCGGCAGGCTGCCAAAGCTCGAAAATCCCAGGCGGGAAAACGGAAGGACGGAAGCTACGACGTGTGCCCAACAGGAAGTGCCGTAAGACGAACGCCAAGTGCACGCGCAACCTTCAGCACAGTGTCAAAGCGCGGCTTCGCACCGGGAGTGAGCGCCTTGTACAAACTCTCTCGCCCAAGGCCCGCATCTTTGGCCACCTGTGCCATGCCTCTTGCGCGAGCGACGTCAGCCAATGCCAGGAGAAGAAGATCGGGATCCTCCGAATCGAGCACAGCGTTCATGTATTCGGCAACTGCCTCATCGTCCGTGAGGTACTTCGCCGCGTCAAATGGCAACAACTTGGACTGAGATTTGACCTTGTTCATGGTGCGGGCTCCAATTGCTTTAGGATTTGCTGGACTCGTTAGACAAGCGGCAGGGCGGTGTAGCCAAGCTTCCATAGACAGAGGTACAGGCCGGCAACGGCGATGACGAGCAGCAGGCATAGGAGGTCGACAGCGCCGAAGCGGTACTGTTCGAAGGTGGTGCGCAGTCGTTGCGATTGGAACCCGCGTGCCTCCAGGGCGATCGCCATGCCGTCGGCTCGTCGCAAGGCGCCGATGAACACGGGTACGAGAACCGGCACATAACGCCGAACGCGTTGGAGGAAATTACCCTCGTCGAAACGAAAGCCGCGGCTGCGCTGGGCTTGAATGACGCTGAGGGCCGAGTCGACGAACACGGGCACCAACCGGAAGGCCAGGGTCATCGTGAAGCCGAGCTTGTACGGGATGCCGAGGCGCGTCAGGGCATAAGCTACCTCTTCGATCCGTGTGGTGGTCAGGAATACGGTGCCGGTGCCGAGAAAGGTGGTAAGCTTCAAGGCCATTGCCAAGGCGAAGCGCGTGCCGGTAGGTCCGACGTGGATTGGCCCGAAGCTGAACCAAGGTGTGCCGCCGCGGAAGAAGAGTGACCACGTCGCAAAGGTCATCAGGAAGACCATGAGGAAGAGCACGCGCATGCGGTAGACGTTCGCCCAAGCGCCGGTGGCCACGATCAGGCCCACGACCGCAAGCGACAAGGGCATCAAGACGACAGGGGTCTCGCACACAAACGCAGCAACGAAGAAGGAGAGCATGCCGGCAATCTTGACGCCGGGGTGAAGGCGGTGTGCCAAGTCTTGCTTCGGGATGTAGAGCGACAGCGCCATCGGAGTTACTCGAAGGCCGACACGAGTTCGGTAACCGACATTGGAGTGAGTCCGAGCTGGCGCCCGATTCTGGTAACATCGGGCACCCGAAAATGGGTGCTCTCCAAGAGCGCCTCTTCTTCAAACAGGCGGCGCAGGGGACCGTCGAAGACGATTTCGCCGCCACGCATCAACACCCCGCGCTGGGCGTATTCCGCGACCACCCACGGGCTATGCGTGATGATCACGAAAGTCATCCCTTCGCGGTGTAGGCGCGCGATCATCTCCATCATGCGGCGCTGCTCGCGATAGTCGAGGCCAGTCGTGGGTTCGTCGAGAATCAACAAGGTTGGCCGCAATGCCAGCAAAGAGGCAACGGCCAAGCGCTGCCGCTGCCCCTTGCCGAGAAGGAACGGATCTTCTTGTGCTAGGTCGGCAAGGCCCACGACGCTCAGCACTTCGTGCACGCGCTGTTCAATGGCGGTCTTGGAAAGACCCAGGTTGCGCGGTCCAAACGCGACTTCCTCGAAGAGACTGGCTGCAAAGATCTGGTGGTCCGGGTTCTGGAATACGTATCCGACATCGGCAGCGACGCGACTAAGCGGCAGCTCACGCAAGTCGCTGCCGTTCAGAAACACCCGTCCTTGGCTGGGCTGCAGCAAGCCATTCAAATGCTTGGCCAAGGTGGTCTTCCCCGATCCGTTCTGTCCGATGAGGGCGAGAAACTCGCCGCGACGGATCTCCAGCGACACCTTACGCAAGGCCGGACGATGATTCTCATACGCGTAGCTGACCTCGTCGACGCGCAGCAGCGGCGTTGCTGCCTCGGATGTGCCGCGGCTTTCGGGCATGGCATCGACGGCAAACTTGCGTGGTCTTGCACGTAGGTGCTTCGCAGCAGCGTCGCAGTTGCTGAAACGCTGGGGGTGTTGCAGTGCCCCGGCGAGACGGTCGAGGTCAGGAGTTCGAATCCCATGTCCTTCCAGAAAGGAGACTTGCCGCAACAACTGCTGCGGTGTGTCGATGGCAACAACACGGCCGCCCTCCATCACGACGAGCCGGTCGGCATGTTCCGCCGCGCTGCTTTCGTGCTCTATCAGGATCAACGTGTAGCCGCGTGCTCGCATGGCGGCGAGAACCGCAAACACTTCGAGCTTACCCGCAGGGTCGAGATCCGTGGTCGGCTCGTCGAAGACGAGAATCTGCGGCTGCAAAGCGAGGGTGGCAGCAATGGCGAGACGTTGCTTCTCGCCACCGGAGAGAGTCGAAGGATCGCGATCCTCGAATCCGGCAAGACCCACCGTCGCCAGCGCTTCGCCGACGCGGTCACGCATGAGACGTGGATCGACGCCCAGTTGCTCCATGCCGAAGACGATTTCCTGGACCACGTTGGTGGCGAAGAGCTGGGCCTCGAAATCCTGCGATACCAGGCCCACCGTACCGGCTAGGTCGCTAACCCCGTGCGAGACGGTATCGTGCCCGAGAATGTGGATTTCTCCGGAGAGAGTGCCCGGGTGAAAGATGGGAACCGTGCGGTTGAGACACTTGGCGAGGGTCGACTTGCCGGCGCCGGTCGCACCCATGATGACGATCAGCTCGCCGCTGGCAATGCTGAGGCAAACGTCGTCGAGGGCCGGAGCTGCGCTGCCTAGGTATTGAAAGGAGACGTGGCGTAACTCCACGGCGGGAGCGGGTGCGATGAAAGCCATGGCTTCAGAGAAAGGCTACCGCCATGACGAGCAGCAGGAAAATTGGAAGCAGGCCGAGCCCAACAGCCATGGCTCCAGAACCGCCATAGGCATTGTCTGGTAGCCACGGCACCTGCACGGCCTCGGCGGAAAGCATGTTGCCGAGCACCATGCCCGAGGCGGCAAGGATCACGACGGCAAGTAAAGCTAGGCGTCGGCGAGGGCGCGCGAGATTGGCCGGGCGTTGCAAGATATCGCGGTAGAGCAGGTGGGCACGTCGGACGCGGGGGTACAGAACGGTTAGCAGGAACGGCGCGATCAACATGGTCGCCAGGATGTCGTTGATCAGGACGATGTTGCCGAGCAAGCGAAACGGAATGAAGCCGAGGAGGTTGAGCCCCCAGCCAATGGTCATGGCGCAGGCCGCGCTCGCCGTCGCCGTGACAAAGAGAAACCCAACCCAAGTGGCTAGGGATCTTGGTATCGGATCGGCGTCGCTCAACGCCTCCCAGGCACGATAGGGGATGTAGCCGTAGAGGAAGTTGCCGATGAAGCCGAACAGGTCCCCCGGACCGATGCCGCCGAAGAAATCGCCGATGAGATTTCCCAGCGCCGCACCCCAAGCGCCGGCCGGGCCAAACAAGAGAGAGCAGATCACCGGCACGGCATTGGCAGGGCGCAGCTCGGTGATTCCAGGGATGATGGGCAAGACTTTGAAGGGAATCAGGATCGCCGCATACAGCGATGCGCTCATGGCAGTTAACACTACCATGCGCGTGTTCTTCCACATGTGCGCCAAATCCCTCACGCTGAATTCCAGGTCGCAGGCAAGTACAACAGCCGCGCGCCTAGGTCACCCCTGCGAAGACGATTTCCAGCAAATGCACGCGCGCAATAGCTGCCCGGAACTGTGGCACGAGCCCAACTATCGGGCAGCCCGGGAGCTCTTCGCAATTCGATGGGAGCGGCGGTTTGTCTGCGGACGGCTGGCATAGGTTGTGCCTTTAGGCTTGGGCACTATGTCGTGGCTGGGACCGTTTCCTGCCGCAACAGATTCTTGGGAGGAAGCATGGCGGGCGATACGGTTCGTGGTCACGGCATCGATTCGGGCAGATTCGGATCTCCCATCCTGGACTACTTGAAGGAGCTGCATGCCCACTTTGCAGGCGTCGCGGATGGTGAGGTCGCCACGTACATTCCCGAACTCGCCAAGGCTGACCCGAGCTGGTTCGGGATTTGCCTCGCCACTGCCGACGGTATGCTGTACGAGGTTGGCGATACGCATCAGTCATTTACGATTCAGTCGATTTCGAAGCCGTTCACCTATGGCCTGGCTCTGGAAGATCGCGGGCGCGATGTCGTAACCGCGAAGATCGGCGTCGAGCCAACCGGCGACGCGTTCAACTCGATTAGTCTTGCCCCCGGCAGTGGGGTGCCTCTGAATCCTATGATCAACGCCGGAGCGATTGCCGCAGCTTCCCTGATAGCCGGGCACTCGTCTGCGGATAAGCTGGCACGGCTGACCAGGCGCCGAAGAGTTGCGGCAGATTGCGGCGATTGGGCAGTGCCGTACCTTCGAGGCCGGCAAGATCATCCTGCATCGTGGTGACCCCGGCGACTACATGTGCTTGCTGCTCTCCGGGCGTGTCAGTGTCACTGCCGACCTCCCCAACGGAAGGATTGCGCGCCTCGCATCCCTCTCTACCGGTATGGTCTTTGGCGAGCTCGCCATCTTGGACCGTGGCCCGCGCACCGCCGATGTACGCGCCGACACGGTCGTCGAGTGTGTTCTGTTATCCGTGGACGATCTTGAGGTCCTCGGCAGGCAGCACCCCAGACTCAAGATTCACCTCCTCGAGAACTTGCTACGCAATGCCTCGCGCACGGTGGCGAGGTTGAACTCCGAGATTCAGGCCCTGTCGCGCTAGGCGGCGCTTGCTCCCTATGCGCGCTCGGGGCGTTGGTACCCGCTTCCGACCCGGACTATGCGCTTGATCGGAACCTATGAGGGCATACTCGCGATCGAGAACCTTGGCGCGCCGAGCGTCACCTTCTGGTTCGCATGGATCGACGATACCCTGTGCGGTTCGGAGCACTGAAGGAATTGGACCGGCTCACTGGGGAGGTCAAGTCGATGCGCACGCTTCCCGAGGCGCACCGGATTGCTCCACGCTGGGATTGTCCGTATGAGTGCCTGCCGATGGTTACAAACGGAGGTAATTGGGCATGACGAGCGCTAGGCAGAATCCGATCGAGCTTCCCCCGAGCGGGGCACGGGAAGCGGTACAGAGTCACTTTCCTACCGTTTTCAACTGGCAGTACGACACGCCACGCGACGAGCTGATGCGTCTCTACGAGAAGGGCAAGGGGATGCAGTGGAACGTGTCCACGGATATCGACTGGTCGATCGATGTGGATCCGGAGCGCATTCGTATCGAGGATTTCGACGCGTTGGGTGTAATTCTCAACGAGCCGCAGAAGATCGATGTGAAGACGCGCCAGCGCATGAACCATCACATGAACGCGTGGATGCTGTCGCAGTTCATGCACGGCGAGCAGGGGGCGCTGCTGGCAACCGCGCAAATCGTCAACACCGTGCCGTGGACGGAAGCGAAATTCTATGCCGCCAATCAAGTGGCGGATGAAGCCCGCCACGTTGAGGTGTATCGGCGCTACCTCACCGAGAAGCTTGGTCTGAGCTATCCGGTGAACCCCCACCTGCACACGCTGCTCAACCAGATCATCGGGGATTCGCGTTGGGACATGATCTACTTGGGCATGCAAATCATGGTGGAGGGCTTGGCACTCGCCGCCTTCGGCTTCATGCGCTTCATGACCGACGACGAGCCGCTGATCCAGCGCATCACTACCTACGTCATGCGCGACGAAGCGCGACACGTGGCTTTTGGCGTGCTCTCCTTGCAGGACCTGTACACGAAAGAGATGTCTTCGACCGAGCTGCGCGAGCGCGAGGATTTCGTCATCGAGGCTAGTGTGCTGATGCGCGATCGGCTGCTCATGGAAGACATCTGGGAACGCATCGGACTCGACCCGAAGCTGTGGCTGCCTTGGTCGATGAACACTCCCTTCATGATTGCCTTCCGCCAGCTCTTGTTCTCCAAGATCGTTCCCAACCTAAAGCGCCTTGGCTTGTTGACCCCGAGGGTGCGGGCCAAGTTCCAGGAACTCAACGTTTTAGAGTACGAAGCGTTTCCGGATTCGACGCAAGAAGAAGATACGGCGATGCCCCCGGCGTTGATGGCCTTCTTCGGTAAGCTGACGGAGGCGGGACTCATCGCGCCGCCACAACCGGCCCAGGCATAGTCGTCGTAGACCCGCGAAAGTTTTTTCGCATTGCGCCGCGCTGTCATTGCCCTAGCTTCGGCAACTTTTGGTCTTCTGGGCGGGTGCATGACATTGGCAGGCACTGTGCTGCCGTTGCTGTTGGAGGATCTGCATCTCGGGCTGATGGACGCGGGCTCTATGCTCGCTCTGCAACCGGTTGGGTTCCTGGTGGCCGTGAGCACGGCCCGGGGTTGGATCCATCGCTTTGGGTTGATCTCTGTGATCGTCGGGGGCGTCGTCCTCGCTGCCTCCGGCTTTGCCATGTTCGCGAGCGCCGGCGCTTGGCTCAGTGGCGCCGCGGCGATGCTAGTGGCCGGTGTGGGCGTGGGCCTTGCCGAGGTCACGATGAACGCGGCGCTTCTCCTGGTTGCCGGAGCCAACAGTAATCGGGTCCTCAATTTCGTTCATCTGTTCTTTGGCGTCGGGTCGTTTCTCACGCCGATGCTCGCCATTGGTGCAATTGAGCTTGGTTGGAAGTGGCGGGCTGCCTTTCTGGCAATGGCTTTGCCCACTGCGGGCATTGGTTTGGCGTGGGCTTTGGTGCCGCTGCGCACGCACGCCGAAGTGGTGCACCCACCGAGCGCGCCAGGGGAGGGAGTGCGGCAAGGGAACTCGGTTCTGTGGCTTGCCGTGATGTTAGGTCTTTACGTTGGTGTGGAGATGGGTGTGGGAGGCTGGCTGAGCAAGTTCCTCGTCTCGACGCATGCGATGCCGCTTGCTGCGGCGGGGAACGTGCTCTCCGCGTATTGGTTCGCCTTGGCTGTGGGGCGCTTGCTGCTCAGTGCCGTGCGTCTGGAAGAGGGGGCAATTGTCGAGGAGCGGCGGCTGGTTGTCCTGAGTGCCATGGCAACTGCGGCCCTCTTGGTCGCCACCACCTCCGATCGCATGTGGTTGAGTGCCGCCGGCTTCTGCCTCACCGGTCTTGGATTTTCGGGAATCTTCCCGGGCGTGGTTGCCCTTGGCGGGCGTTACCAACCTGACGCGGTAGCCTCTGCCACCAGCACACTGATCACGGGTGCCGGCTTGGGGAACATTGTCATACCGTGGGCAATGTCCGCCGTGGCCGAGGGTGCCGGACTGCACGCAGGAATGTACCTATACGCTGCCATGAGCGCCGCCATGCTGGCGATCGCCGTCGCTGTCTGGCAGCAGGGTCGACTGCGTGCGAAGGGGGCGGCGTAGGGAATGCGCCGGGCCCCCATGGCAAAGTGGCTTGCGGAAGACACGCCGAGGTTTCATCCGATGCGTCGGGGAGCAGCCCGTCTCCAGTGCTTCGGAAGACCAGCAAGGGAGACGCCCCTCGACTGGGCTCGGGACAGGCGCGCCCTCGTGGCGCATCAGGCGAAATGCCTCCGACTGCGACTTTGCCGTGGCCCTGTGGGAAAGCGAAAGACGGTTTGACCCGAGCAACTGTCGCTGATACTCGGGCCGCGTGCATTCCTGTGGCCACCCGTTGCTTACCGTCGACGCGATCATCGAGCTGGACGGCGGCATTGTCCTCATCCGGCGCAAGTTTCCCCCGCCTGGCTGGGCGCTGCCCGGAGGCTTCGTCGAGCTTGGGGAGTCAGTGGAAGCGGCAACCATTCGTGAAGCAAAGGAAGAAACCGGTCTCGACATCACGTTGACCCATTTGCTCGGTGTCTACTCCGACCCACGCCGCGATCCACGCCGCCACACCGTAGCCACCGTCTTCGTCGCTATCGCCAACGGCAATCCGATCGGCGGCGATGACGCCGCCGAGGCCCGCCGATTCCGTAAGCCCGACTTGCCAGCCGCACTCGCCTTCGACCACGCGCAGATTCTTGCCGACTACTTTTCGCTCCGAGCCAGCGGGCAGTTGCGGCCCACGCATGCAGCAGGTGTGTGAAGCCTCTTGAGGCTGCCCCAGACTCATGGCTGGCGTGGGCAAGATGCTTTGCTGCGAAGAACGTGCAGCGATGGGGCGCTCGGCTTCGCAGCCCCAGGCCTCATCCCGGCCACGCCGGGTGTGCGACAAACTCGTTGGGAGGCAAACTTCCACCATCCACGCGCTCACGCGCGCGGCTACACGGAGCTGGCGAAGACACAGTAGCCGTGAGGCCGTGGATCTCGGATGAAAGCCAACAAATGTGACGCACGCCCGGCCACGCGCGTCGAATCGTAGACGCATGACTTTGATCGCAGACCTGTGCTTTATTCCGCGGCCATGAAGCTCCAGGGATGGCCAATCGTTGGTTGGACGGCGGTGGTAATCGGTGCCTTGTCGGCTCTCCTGCTCGCCGTCTACGGCCTCGGGGATGACGGCTATCACGCCGTCATTCGCCACACGGCGCAGACATCCTTCGTCTTGTTCCTAGCCGCGTACTACGCCTCGTCCTTGCGCGTCTTCTGGCGTAGCGACTGGAGTAAGTGGCTGCTTGCCAATCGGCGCTACCTTGGTGTGTCGTACGCCGTTTCCCATACCTATCACCTCGGCTTCATCGCCTGGTTGACAGCGACATCTACGGCGTTCCGCGACGACGTCAGCCTCGTCACCATCATCGGCGGTGGCATGGCTTATGTGCTGATGTATCTCATGGTGCTGACGTCCTTCGACCGCACCGCGGCTGCTCTCGGCCGTCGTAATTGGGTGCGCCTGCACAAGGTCGGCATCCATTACAATTGGGCGATCTTCTTCAATAGCTATTTTTCACGAGCACTCGCCCCGTCGCTGTTCTACGCGCCCTTTGCCCTGGCGCTGCTCGTCGGCCTTGGGCTGCGCATTGCTGCCTGGAAGCGGGCGCGGCGGCCAGCAGAGTCTTTCCCTGCTGCACGCTAGGCATCGATCTCCCGCGGAAGATTAATCCCGAAAAGCGCAGTTGGCGCGAACCTCAACTCGCCTTGCGCTTCGAGACACCGCCAAAATCCTTCGATACGCTTCGCTACTCAGCCCGAAAAATCAGTTGGAACCGCGGATGGACGCGGATAGACGCGGATTGCTTGCGCAATGGATCAAAACCAAGAAACACGAAATTGTGAGCCGACAAACCGAACATGTCGCTCCTTCTGCCCTTGCGGCTCTTGCCTATATCCG
>CAZGSN010000553.1:0-1769 GCA_964528465.1 uncultured Binatia bacterium (SeqCode) | reverse complement strand
CCTGCGCGGCCCGCTCCGGCCCTTCAGACTTTGGTTGCGGCCACGAGGCCGCGCTGTGCACCCCTCCCCGCACTTCCTCGTTTCGTTTACCCGTCTTTGAGGATCTTTTGCCGCAGACGGAAGAGATCGTAGAAGGCGCGTACGATCACGCTCAGATGGGCTCCCGTCTGCACGCCCGCAGTGCGCGGGTAGTGATGAACCCCAACCTCCTTGATCTTGAAGCCGCGACGGATGGCACGCCCGTACATCTCGGCGTTGATCAAGGCTCCGGTCGACTCGAGCTTGATACTATCGAGAATCTTCTTGGGGATGAGTTTGAAGGCGCAGTTCAGGTCGCGCACGTACACATTGAGGAGAATGCGCACGAGCCAGCCGCCGAAGAGTTTGGCGTTCAGGCGGCGCAGAAACGGATCCCGCCGCTCGATGCGATAGCCGGTAACGAAGTGTTCCTCGTCGGTAGCGAGCGGCAGGAGCAAGTCTAACTCCTTGATGTCGAACTGGCCGTCGCCGTCCATATAAAACACGAAACGCTTGCTGGCGGCTTCAAAGCCGGTGCGCAACGCCGAGCCGTAGCCGGCGTTCTGCGCGTGATGTTGCGGCCGCAGTCGCGGCATCTCTTTCGCTAAGCGATCCAAGATGGAACCGGTTTGGTCGCGACTGCCGTCGTTGGTTACCACCAACTCGTAATCGAGCCCGGTACCGTCTAGATAGGCCGTGCAATCGCGGACAACTCGCTCAATGTTTGCTTCCTCATTGAATGCCGGCAAAACCACGGACAACTCGCGTACGACGCCACCCGATTTGCTTTTTGCTTCGTTCTCCATACAATCCCTCCACTCCCGAACCCTGCCGTGATTGTCGCCTGCCCCAACTGCCACACGCAATTCGAATTTGACGCTACCCGCGTATCCGCCGCGAGCGTTAAGCTCAAGTGCTCGCGTTGTCGCAACGTATTTCCAGCACCATCCAACAAAAAACAAGCCCCGCCCCCACCCATCGCAAAGAAGCCCGCGGCACGCGACCTCAGCACACTGGAGTTGCCGTTCGAGGAATCCGAATGGAAATCCGGCGAGAGCAGCGTCGATGAGTTGGTCACAGCGGAGAGCGATGACGCCTTCACCCTCGGGGACGAGGTGGGCCGCAAATCGACCGCAGCCCCTGCAACGACCCCACTCCTTCCGCCCATAGCTGCCCCCTTGGACCCCATGTTCGAACCAGACGACGACGAGGACGATGACAACTTCGAATTGGACGCAGACGGGAAGAGCGAGGTCGATCCACCACGCCGAGAAAGCGGCATGGTGTGGGCGATCCTCGTGTTCCTCGGCGTCGTGTTGCTTGGCTACGGAGGACTGACGGCTGCGTTCTTTGCCGATCCGGCCTGGCGCGATCAGATACTGGCTCGCCTACCCTTTGTCGCCGGTACCGGTAGCGACCGCCTGCTGTATCGCAAAATCGCCCTTTCGGATGTTGTCGGCACCCACCAGGCCATCCGCGACGACAAACATGTCCTGGTGATCAGCGGCAACGCCTACAACACCGCCGCCGAGCCCCTGCTCAACGTGCAAATCGTCAGCACCCTATTCGATGCAAGTGGGCGCGAGGTCGGGCGCAAGTCGATCCATCTCGGCAACGTGATTTCCAGCAAGGTTCTGGCGGAGATGACTCGCAAAGAGATCGAGGTCTTCCACAATCTCAACGTCTCCTGGCGCAACATTGAGCCGGGCCAGAGCTACCCCTTTGTCATTGTCTTTGCCGACCCCCCCAAG
>CAZGSN010000552.1:0-18486 GCA_964528465.1 uncultured Binatia bacterium (SeqCode) | reverse complement strand
ACCGCCGTTTCGTTCCAGTGGGTGGGGGCATCGGTTTGCCAGCGCATCCCGCCAACCACAATCCACCGCGGCCGGGGCACCGGCAGACGACGCGCTCTGATCTCGCGAGCAGCCGCAAAAAGGCAGGACCAGAGCCAATACAAGAATCACATTTCGCTTCGTTCCGGGGTATCGCATGGGGCGGCTCTATACCTCAACGCAACGGGCGTGGAAATCTCCCCGGCGAGCATTGACAACGCGCTCCTCGAATCGGTTTATTGGTGACACTTTCTCGAATAGGTGGGTGGATGATGCAGAAGAAACGTGTAGCCATTGTCGGGGCAACCGGGATTGCAGGACAGCAGTGCGTTGCCGCCTTGGACCAGCACCCGTGGTTTGAGATTACCAAGCTTGCCGCGTCGGAGCGTTCCGCCGGAAGGACATATGCAGAAGCGATCACCGACACAAAGACACGTGCTCGGCGCTGGTGGTGCACGGAGGCGCCTTCCGCCGAGGTGCTCGCCTTGCCGGTGGAAAATGGCGTCGAGATGGACGCCGCGCAGGTCGATCTCGTGTTCAGCGCTGTCGAGTCGGACGCCGCCAAACTCCTCGAGCCGAAGTATGCCCAGACTACACCGGTCCTGAGCACGGCTTCGGCGTTTCGCTATGAGGCCGATGTTCCGATCATGGTTCCCGGCGTCAACCTGGATCATTGCGCATTGATTGATGTGCAGCGCAGCAAGCGCGGATGGAAGGGCTTCATTGTCCCCTTGCCGAACTGTACGACCATGGGGTTGGTGATCACGCTCAAGCCGCTCTACGACCGCTTTGGTGTCGATTGTGCCTTGATGACTTCCATGCAGGGCATTTCTGGCGCCGGTCGCTCGCCCGGGGTTTTGGGCCTCGATATTCTCGATAACATCATTCCGTTCATCTCCGGCGAGGAAGAAAAGGTGGCAAAGGAGACCGGCAAGATTCTCGGCATGCTCGGCGAAGGCAGGGTTCGTTCCGCCAGTTTTCCGGTCAGTGCTACCTGCACCCGAGCCGCCGTGATCGAGGGCCACACCGAGTCGGTGTTTCTGTCGTTGTCCAAGCCAAGCAGTGCCAGAGAAGTAGCGGCAGCGATGCGGGAGTTTGGCACCGACTTCCTCAAGCTCGGGCTGCCTTCTGCACCGAAGCAGATGATTACCGTGCACGACGACCCGTTCCGGCCGCAACCGCGTCTCGACCGCGATGCCGACGGCGGTATGACCACGAGTGTTGGACGTATTCGCGAAGACGACGCCCTTGCCAATGGCATCAAGTACGTCCTCGTCTCCCACAACACCAAGATGGGGGCAGCGAAGGGCGCCGTTCTCACGGCCGAGTATTTGAAATCCGTTGGCTACATCTGATATCGGCAGCGCAACGTAGATTGAGCCAGGGGGGGAGTTGTGGCAACAGAGCGGAATTCGGAAGGGGGACAGTGCCGATGATAGCGACAGCAGAACTGTGCAGCGAGCGCCTGCGACTGCGCGCCCTCGTACCGGAAGATGCGAATGACGTGTTCCTCTACGCTTCCGACCCCGTGGTGGCGCGTTACGCCGGCTGGCGAGCCCACCGCAACCCCTTCGACAGCATCCTCTACATCCAGCAGTGCATGTCGGACCACTGGGGTCCGATCACCTTTGCCGTCGAACTTTCCGCTGAGCAGCGGCTCATTGGCATCGTCGACATTCGTGTCGTCAGTCGCCTGTGGTCCGCCGGCGAGATTGGGTACACCCTGGCCCGTCGCTACTGGGGGCTCGGCTACAACGTCGAGGCCGGACGCCTCCTCCTAGCCTACGGCTTCGAGCGGCTCGGCCTACGCCGGATTCAAGCCGTATGCGACACCCGCAATCGCCGCTCGTACCGAACCATGGAAAAGCTCGGCATGGTACGCGAGCGCCTCTTATTCGGAGAACACACGCGTCGTGGTCGCCAACCCGATCGCTTCGTGTATTCGTTGCTACGTCGCGAGTGGTTGGCACACCGCGGCAAAGCCGCAGCGCCCGAGCAAGTAGCTATCCCCTATCGACGCCAAGCCCTGTGCCGCACCGCCCTGTCGACGTAGCAACATCTCGCGATCGGAAGGCCTCACGCAGGATTCAATTCATTCGCTGGGTTGCTGATTCGGCAGCCGCCAGCGGTGAAGCCGGTGGGAGGTGGGTGTCGTCAGAAAGGTCTAACACTCTGCTGCTTAGGTCTTCGCCTTGGTACCCTTCGTGTCTTAGTGGTAACTCCGGCTGGGAGGATGAAGCACCAAGAAGCGGGAGACTACCAGGACACCGGCGAACTGGCGCACCGGCGCACCGAACTGGCCGCACCTACACGCCTACACCGACACGCTTTCTCTGCCCGTCGACATCGTGCTAGACAGCCGCGCATGCATGAAACCAGGGTTCCCGGCATGTTGTCTGAAGCCGAACTGCGCGACCTCGTGCAGCGCGGCGAGATTGAAACCGTGCTTACCGTCTTCCCCGATCTCTACGGTCGCTTCGTCGGCAAGCGCATCGACGCCAACTACTTTTGCAACGATGTGCTCGCGCACGGCGTACATGTCTGCGACTACCTGCTGGCCTGCGACATGGAAATGGACCCGGTCCCCGGATACCGATTCGCTTCCTGGGCCGACGGCTACGGGGACATCCATTGCGTTCCGGACCTGACAACCTTGCGGCGCGCCAGTTGGTTGGACCGCACCGCGCTTGTCGTCTGTGACACCTTCAATGCGGAAACCGAGGCTCTGGTTTCGGTTGCCCCACGCTCGATCCTGAAACGCCAATTGGATCGGGCCGCAGCGCAAGGCCTGCGCCCGATGGGAGCCTCCGAGCTGGAGTTCTTCATCCTCAGGGAAACCTACGAGTCGGCTTTCAAGAAGAGCTTCGAAAACCTCGAAACCTTCGGTTGGTACATCGAAGACTACCACACGCTGCAGGGCCTCAAGGTTGAGCCGCTGGTCGGCGCCATCCGCCGGCACCTGTCAGCCTCGGGTGTGCCGGTCGAGTTTTCCAAGGGGGAGTGGGGTCCCGGACAACACGAGATCAATGTCCGCTACGCCGAGCTACTCGAGATGGCAGATCGTCACAGCATCTACAAACAGCTCGCCAAGGAAGTGGCTTTGCAACAGGGCTTGGCCGTCACCTTCATGGCTAAGTTCGACGAACGCTACGCCGGCAGCTCGATGCACGTGCACTCCAGCCTGTGGTCGCTTGCCGATGGTAAGCCGCTCTTCGCTGCCGAGGCACCGGTGGGCGGAGACCTCAGCCAGGCGCCCGATTCGTTTCGCTGGTGGCTCGGCGGCTTGATGAGACATGCACGCGCCAGCGCCATGCTGTTTGCGCCGACTGTCAATTCGTACAAGCGCTACCGCTCGGGTTCGTTCGCTCCCACCGGCATTGCCTGGTCGTACGACAATCGCACCGCGGGATTTCGAATTTGCGGACGCGGGTCTGGCCTGCGCGTGGAGTGTCGCATGCCGGGAGCCGACGCCAATCCCTACTTGGTATTTGCCGCAACCGTGGCCGCCGGACTCGACGGCCTTAAACACCGCATCGAACCGCCACCCATGTTCCGTGGGGATGCGTACGCGGCGGAGAATCTCAGCCGTGTGCCAGCGTCCTTGCCCGAGTCGATCGCCGAGTTCGAAAAGTCGGACCTGTTTCAGGAAGCCTTCGGACCCGAGGTCGTCGAGCACCTGGTCCACTTTACCCGCACCGAGCAACGCAAATTCGACGAGACCGTGACCTCGTGGGAGCGTCGCCGTTACTTCGAACGCGTCTAGCCATGCCAAGCGACAGATTCGTAGATAGCGGTGACCTGCGATGAAGTGACGGGCGGAGGCTCTACCATGAAGGGCATGAAGCTCATGAAGAAAAATAGCCAATGGCGACTCTTATTCCTGACTTTATGACCTTCATGCCCTTCATGGTGGATAGCCTTTGGGCTAACGGCTGCTTCCTGGGGATTAGGGGGTGTGAGCCTGCGCGACCCGCACCCGTCTCTCCACACTTTGGTTGCGGCCACGAGACCACGCTATGCCACCTCGGCGCCAAAGGTTGACCCTGGATTCGCTCGGCGCTTTCACCGAAGCCCAAGAAAGCCGAAGATGAGCCGTCCCCCGGTTATCGGAATCACTACCTACGCCCGCGATGGCGAGCCGCCTTCGTTTACGTTGCCTTGTGCGTACGTCGACGCGGTGCGCAATGCCGGCGGCATGGCCCTGGCTCTTCCCCCAGGCGACACGGCTGCAGAGCACCTACTCGGCCTCATCGATGGACTCATCCTCGCCGGTGGCGGTGACATTGCCCCGGCCGCTTATGCCGGGCAACCGCATGAGACGATCTATTCCGTGTGCGAGGAACGTGATCGCTTTGAGTTCGCCCTGGCCCGCGCCGCTTTGGCGCGGCCGACGTTTCCCATCCTCTGCATTTGCCGGGGCATGCAAGTGCTCAATGTCGTGTGTGGGGGTACCCTGCACGCGCATGTACCGGAGCAGTTCGGCGAAGACGTCGCCCACCGCCAGCCTCCGCGCCTAACTACATGCCACCCCGTGCGCGTCGCCGAGGGCAGTCGCCTTGCCACCATCCTGGGTACGCAGACGCCATCCGTTTGCTCGTGGCATCACCAGGCGATTGATCGCTTGGGGCAAGACCTAACCGCCGTTGCCTGGGCCGAAGATGGTTTGATCGAAGCGGTGGAGCACCGGCAGCGGCCGTATTGCGTTGCCGTCCAATGGCACCCGGAAATGCAGCCGGATGACGCCGCACAAGTACAGCTCTTCCAGGATCTCGTCAGCGCCGCACGGCCTACGAGTTCACGCTGACCAAAGAACAACCAACATAGGAGTGGATGATGGCAGGACGATTAGGAAACAAGGTGGCACTGGTTACCGGCGGGGCCAGCGGGATCGGCAAGGCAACGGCGACTCTGTTTGCGCGCGAAGGTGCCGCGGTGGTGATTGCCGATGCCAATGAAGCAGCGGGCAAGAGCGTGGCGAAGGAGATCCAAGACGCCGGAGGGCGCGCGGCTTCCATCCGGGTCGACGTCACCAAGGGCGCAGAGGTGGCAGCGATGATTACCTACGCCGAGAAAGAGTTCGGCGCCTTGCACGTGCTGTTCAACAACGCCGGCATCTTCCCAGACGATGACGGTTCCGTGGTCGATACCGACGAGGCGATCTTTGATCTGGTGATGAACGTCAATCTCAAGGGCGTCTTCCTCGGCTGCAAGTACGGCATCCCTGCCCTGCTGCGCGCCGGTGGCGGCTCCATCATCAACACCGCGTCCTTCGTTGCCGTGATGGGTGCGGCAACCTCTCAGTCCGCCTACACCGCCTCCAAAGGAGGCGTGCTGGCGCTGACCCGCGAAATTGCCGTCGAGTTCGCGCGCAAAAACATCCGCGCCAATTCCCTGTGCCCAGGCCCGGTCAACACACCCCTTCTGCAATCGCTGCTTGCCGACCCAGCCCGTCGCGCCCGCCGCTTCGTGCACTTGCCAATGGGCCGCCTGGCCGAGGCCACGGAAATCGCCAACGCTGTCCTATTCCTGGCTTCCGACGAATCTTCCTACGTCAACGGCACTACCTTTCTAGTCGATGGCGGTACCACAGGCGCCTACGTCACGCCGGAGTGACGCAAGGGCTACGCCCCCAGTATGCCGGTGCGCCAGTTCACCGCTGTACCGGGTTTGGGCTGGGCGCTCAGAGCGTGAGCAGGAATCCCCGGAACGAGCCGGGCGCAGCGTGGCGGGGTCGGATGCAAGGAGCGAGGGGGAGGCATACTTCACGGACTTGCGACGACGAGCAACGCCGCAGGCGGCCCCGCCCCGCAAGTCCGGCGAAGGGAGGGGATTTCTGATCGCACTCTCAATTCAGTCGTGGCCACCGCACGTAGAGCCCGCAAACACTGGGCAAGCAACAACACGCTTTCGGTCCGATGAAGGCGACCAGCAAGCGAAGCTGGTCGCCACAGCGCGGTGGCCATCCAGCAAACCCCGCTACGCACGGGAAACGGTTACGACTTGGGGCTGACGCGGCCGGCGAGGGCTTCTTCCAGGCTGCTTGTGGTGAGAGTTGCCTCCGCGATCGCATCTAGCTCGGTCAGCGATGCCGCCTTGACGCGCGCCTCCTCATCTACGCTCAGCGCTCCAAAACGTCGTCGCAGGAGCGTTAGCACTACCTCTGCCTTTCCTTCTGCCCTGCCTTCAGCTCGGCCCCTGGCTTCGCCTTGCGCCTCGCCCCTCGCGATTCCTTCCGAGATGCCTTGGGAGAAGTAGTGCTTGGCGAACTCGCTCTGATACTCATACTTGCTTGGGTCCATGCTGCGTAACGCCTTTCTCGCCGCCTCGCTCAGCGCCGTGTCGACGAGGTCAAAGTACAACGTCGCTCGATCCGGGTCGAGACCGACGCTAGCGGTCATCGCCGCTACGGCAATCCGCACCGCTGTTTCTGTGTCGGCACCCTGCCCGTGCGCCATTGCCGAAAGCACCGCCAGCTCCGGGTCGGCACGCGCCGCTTCCTCATCGGTAACCGTGGGGACTCCCGACGGACCAATCACCAGCGGCGTGAAGCGATTGCCGCCGCCAAGGTCGATACTTTGAGCCGCCCACTTCGCCACCGGCTCGCTGAAGGTCAGCACGAGAAGACACACCGAACAGCGAATGCGGGCCCGCAATCCCGTTGCATAGACCGGCCACGAGTAGCGCTTGTCTTTGTCGGTTTGCAGTTGCGCTTCGACGATGATGCCGAGCACCGGCTTGCCTTCATAGAGCAGCACGACGAGGTCAGCACGATACTCTGCGGGCTGGAGCTGGGTGAGATCGGTGGTGTCGATACGCACCTCGCTGTAGGCCGGCACCTCGACGTGCAGCACATCACGCAGGAGCTCGGGGGCGAGCTGCGGTCGGTTGCGGAACAACAGCAGGAGAGCTTCGTGCAGTTGGGAAGGCATGAGTTTGTCTCAATACCCTGCATGGGGCTTGGGGCTGGGGGCTAGGGACTGGTGAAATCCAAGCAAACCCAAGCCCCGAGTCACCAGCCCCAAAGCCCTTGCGCCTTGATTTCGAAGTAGTTTCTCATCGTCCGACTCAGGAGCCTCCCCGTCGCATAACAAGAGGCTGCTTCGACTTCGCCGAGGTGGGAAGGTCGCCCATGTCACCGGCAGCAGCAAGCCACGGGCCATCATACCGCCTTGGGCATCGCCCCACATCTTCGCTCCAGATCGCCGCTGCGTACTCAGACCGAGCCACACTGCGACGCAAAGGTGCTACAGCCCGAGTATGCCAGTGCACCTGTTGCCTGTTCGCCAGTTCGTCGGTGCGCCGGTGTGGGCTGGGCACCGACGCGTCATTTCAGCGTTTCAGCGGCAGTCACACCAGAGGTCACAACACTTGGGCAAGACCATACGCCTCCGGTCCGATGAAGGAGAACTCATAGAAGAACTCATAGGACACCCACGCCTCGTAGCTCCAAGCTGTCCGAGGCGCCGCGAACGGTCCGTGTCGCGTAACACCACACATTTTCGATGGTTTCTCGACAGTCCAAAAGTGGCTGTCTCACCTAGTCTGCTCTGTGGCGAGAATCACTTGATCCGCCCATCCGGCGCCTTCCGACCACGCCACTGCCGAGTGCATGCCGAAACGTGCGTCGGAGCTGAGCTGCATGTCCACTGTATCTCCGGCAGTGCTTTCGAAATGGCAGCTCTGGTCGGATCCCGTATGGCGCGGTTAAACAACGGCTCACCGAGGCATGCATGGCAACCCCAAACCTGTACCCGTTCCCGGTGCATCTTCACGACTTTGCGCGAAGTCTTCGTCCTCTGAGCATCCTCCTCTCGCCAAACCGCTCCGTACCCTGCCGCCTGCGGTCCGATCTGCACACCGGAAGCCTCTGGCGGCGTGAGCCTTCGGCGGGTAGACCGTCCCTTCCTTGCGAGCCTCTTAGACCTAGCTTTTGGCCACCGAAAACGAGGCGCTAAGCCGATTCGAGCGCCACATCTGCGTCGATTTCTTCGTCACCTCAGCTACTTCCTGTGGTGAAACCACTTCCGGCGCGTAGCGCCCACTTACCGTTGGCTCCGCGATGGTCGCCACCAGACGCAGGCGCCCGCCGCATTCGCCGCAAGCGAGAATATCGGGCCGTAACACGAGCTACGAGCCATAAGCCACGTGCCATGAGCGACAGGCGACGTCCAATCAGCGAAGTACCAATCACGGCACCTGACCGGAGTCCGGATCAACCATCAGCGATGACTCGTCGACGATCTCGAAGTCCGAGCCGTGCAGCTGTTGCAGGTGGTGCAGATCGTCGTTGTCCCAGCGCGGATCGGGCGCGCCGGAGATGAACCAAGCCGAACCGTTGTCCGCGAGGAACATGCCGTACTTCTTGAGTGCAGTGAGGATCACCTGATTGTGCGCTGAGTAGCTCGAAATATCGAAGCTCGCTTTGAGGCGAGCGCGAATTCCCATCGGCGGGAGATTCGGGTCTGTCTGCGAGCTGGCGTAATGGCGCGCGGGCCAGATGTATGCACGCTGCGTCTGCGGCGCAGTGAACCGCAAGGCGTGGTTGATCACACCGCTTTCGACTTCATCGAAACGCGCCAGTCCCGGCAGGATCGGCAGACCCGCAGCGTCCGCTGAGGTCCAGGTGTCGGGACGAAAGTCGTTCGAATTGAGGTCGAACACCGCGCCCGAATCTCCCGCCCAGCTGGTGCCGCGCTTGAGGCGAAAGCCGCGGTAGACTTCGTACAGGGTGCAAGTGCCGGTCTCGACGATCAGCACGTGACGATCGCCGTAACCTTTGCCCGGTGCGGCGCCGCCTTCAATCGGCGCGTAAGGCGAGATCGGGTAGGGACCGGGGTCGCTCTCGTCCGAATACAGGAAGCTGATCGGGATCAGCGGCTGGATCGCTGGAGCCAAGGTGTAGGGGATGCCGATCGGCTTGCGATCGTAGAGACCGGAGCCGAAATCCGGATGAACCGCCGACGATGTGCCGATGCTGGCGACGTAAGCGTCTGACATCGAATGAACGGGCAATGCCGAGATGTCGGCATTCCACACGTTGTTGGCGGGAAACATCGGACAGGGAATGGGCAACGGCGTGGGAATACACTTGCGCAGATAGGCGGAACAAGACTGGCCGCTCGCGTCCTTGACGAAAACCGTACAGGTCGCCGGCGCGCTGGTGCGTTCGGGCATTCCGATAGCCGCCAGAGTGCAGCCGCGCACCCGTCCGGAAGCGACGCAACTGGCAGCATTGTCGAATGAGTTGGTCTCCTGCCCGAGTTCGCTGCCCCATTGCGGGCTGCCGACGATGTTCGACGCTTTGACGTAGATCGTGCCATCGCGCGCCTGCTTGACGCCACAATGGTCGGCGGCGCCGGCAGGGGCCGCGATTACGACGAGTAGAACGAGCACCAGTGCACGATTCATATTCCAACCTCCCGCGAAGCTGACCAGCAAGGATGACTCCGATCAGGGCATCACCGTCGCAGTTAGGCGTGATTTTAGACGGAACGGTGTTCCGGTGATGCGGAAGCGTCGAAAAAAGTGGCGAGTAACTCACGCATTGCGCCGTACGACCCAAATGTCTACGAACCCTATCCATGATCGGATTGCGCTCCAAGCGACTTGAGGACAAATGAGCGAAGCCGTCCGCTTTGAAAAACCGACCGCAATTGAAACCCTCTTCGGCAAAGCACTGCTAGCCCTGCTCCGGATCGGGATCGGCCCGGCTCACATGCGCGTCCTCGAAGTGCGTGGACGCAAGAGCGGCGCGACGTTCTCGTTGCCCATCGATCTACTCCAGCATGAGGGAAAGCTGTACCTGGTAGCACCGCGCGGCCGTACGCAATGGGTGCGCAACGTCGAAGCGGCGGCTGAGATCACGTTGCGCCGTGGCAGCACGAGCCAATCGTACAGCACCCGAACACTCAGCGATGCCGAAAAGCCGGCCGTCCTCAAAGGATATCTCGACTCGTTCCCCCGCGAAGTGCAGCGCTTCTTTCCAGTTCCTGCTGGATCACCCGTCGATCGTTTCGCTGAGCTCTCGTCACGATACCCAGCGTTTGAGCTCACCAATCGGCGCAGCTGAGCTGCGACCCTCGGCCCGGGCTCGCGCTCGACGCTGAAGGATCACTAGCTACAGCCGCCCGTGCCGGCGTCGGGCGCAGCCGGCGGATTCGCGAGCATCGGCTGGGTGAAATCGAAGGCGGATAGCCCGTATTAGCTGGGAGGTTGACGTAACGCCCCAATATCAGACCTTCGATCGGATTCATTCTCGTAATCCTTTGGGCACTTCCGCGGTCGCTTTTCCTTCGGGTAGCCGCTTACAGCGGATCAGCGGGCGTTGTCAACACGCCGAGGGCGTTTTTCGGGCGTAGCTTGGCGACGGCACATATTGGGCTTTGCGATTGGGATCGTTGTCAGTGCTCTGCGAAACCAGGCAGCCATGGCGGCGGGCGCGCTGCATGCCGGCCGAAGCCTCGGCGAAGGGTGGGTTCGGGAACGGGCGTGCGGCAGGGAAGCAGACCCCACCGCCGCAAATTTGCGCGAGCCGACAAGAATCGAAACGTTTGTTTTACAGAGAACCCAGCGCGGCATGGTCGCAATCAAACTCCGCCGATCGCGATCCCCGTCGGGCTTCTTCCCTTGCTGTTCCGGCGCCATTCCAAACTCGCTAAAGCGGTCCGCCATGATCGTCGTTGCCAAGGGAGTTCGGGTGGTCGAGCAGATGCTGCTCGAGCGCATCGACGAGCTGACCGCTGGCAATGGCATGGATCCGCCACTGCGCATCGTGGTGCCGTCGCAGAGCCTGCGCCAACACTTGTCGGCACAGATTCTACGCCGGCGCGGGCGGGGCGTAGCCGGCGTCGTCGTTCAGACGTTGTTCGCAGCCGCGGTTGAAGTCCTTGATCGCTGCGGCGAGCCGGCCACCTTGGACGACATCCTGTTTCCGGTGATCGTGGAGCAGATTGCCTCCGGAGAGCCTAGTCTGCGTAACGCCTTCCACGACCTCACCGATGGCTATGCCAGCGTCACCGCAAGTGTGGCGGATCTTCTCGACGCCGGCTTCACCGATCTTCACGCCGAGGCTCTGCATGATTTGTTCGCCGCCGGCGCGTCTGGTGATGCTGCCGCCGCACGCGCCCAGGCTGTTGTCCGCGTAGCGGCTCACTCGCTGTCCGCCCTCGAGCGCTGGGCCGTGCGCCGGCCGTCCCTTCTCCTGCAACGGGCTCGAGAAGCATACCTCTCTGCACCCGAGCGCCTGTTGCCGGCACGTGCCCTCCTGGTGCACGGATTTGCCGACGCCACGGGGGTGGCCGCCGACCTTCTCGAAGCCTTGCTGCGGCAGAGCAACGGTACCATCTACTTTGATCATCCCCCCGATCCTGCCGATTCTAGCGAGGTTGCTGCCAGCGTCGCCTTCACTGCTCGCTTGCGTACCCACTTTTCGGCTTCAGAAACCACCCCGTCACATGCAGAGGATCCGGGTGGGTCTGCCGCCGCTGCGCCGGACTTGCCCGCCAATTCGATTAGGCAGACAATCCGGCTGGTGCGCCGCGAGGGCGCGGCGTCTCCAGTGCTTACGAATGTTGAGGATCTGTTTGTGGAGACGGGCCGCCCTCGGCCCGCATCCGACGGAAACGCGGATTGGCGGGCAACGCCCCCTGCGCCAGAGGAGACAAGCCTGTTGTTGCCTGCCCTGACCCTGTTGCGGGCACCGGGCACACAGGCCGAAGTACGCGCCGTTGCCAATCGCTTGCGAGCCCTTTTGGACGCTGGTGTCAGGCCCGAGAGCATTGGCATCGTGGCGCGCGATCTGGCCCCGTACGCAACCGCGTTACGTCTGCACTGCGAGCGCCTCGCGATCCCCTTCTCCGCCCTTGCGCAACGCGCCCCGATGGACGGCATAGGACGCCGCGTCGTTGCCGTCCTCGATCTCTTGCGTCTTGGCGGAAGAGCTCCAATCGAACGCTGGCTGGATGCCACTGCAAGCCTCGGCAACCAGGAACTGCGCATTGTAGAGCGCGCGGATCTGCGCGTCGCTCTGCGTGCCCACGGCGCTGCACGCATCGGTGAAGCGGCGGCTCTGGATGCCGGCGCGACCCTCGCCGGAAGGGGGCGCATTCCCCTTCCCGTGCGAGCCAGGCTACGCGCTACACAGGGCGCCGACGGCGAAGCCGAGGCAGTTGCAGATCGGCGATCACTTGAGGGCAACCTGTGGCGTAGCGCCATTGCAGCAGCGCAGAATTTGCTCGCCACCTGGCAGCAGTGGCCGCAAAGGGCATCGGCGGAAGAGCACGGGCAATGGGCCGTTCGCGTTCTCGGCGACGAGCTTGGCTGGCCGGAGCATGTCGAGCCAAGGATCACCCTGCGGCGCCTGCAGCAGACCCTCCCGCCAACCTTTGAACTGCAGCGCGAGGAGTTTCTTGGCTTGCTCCAACGTCAGAGTGCCGAGATTGGCCGTGCGCCAATCGGCGGAGCCGGCGGTGGTGTGCAGGTCCTATCGGTTGTTGAAGCGCGGGCGCGGACCTGGGAGCATCTGTTCGTCCTGGGGATGAACCGCGATGTCTTCCCGCGCATCATTCGAGAAGACCCATTGCTGCCGGATCGCTTGCGGCGTCAGGCTCTCAGCCTTCTTCCGGATCTTCCCATCAAGGAAGTCGGCTACGACGAGGAGCGCTACTTGTTCGCGCAACTGCTCTCGTCCAGCCCCAACATCACCCTTTCCTGGCAGATCCTCGATGACGAAGGTAAGGCGTGTTCCCTATCTACGCTGGTAGAGCGACTGCTATCGGGGCGTCCCGATCTATACGTGGAGAGTACCCCGGCCGTATTCGCCGAAGAGGCGAAGTCTACGCCCGTGACTCAGAACGGCGTGGGACCAAATCAGCTTGCCATGCCATTCCTGGCTCCAGTTGCGGTCGGCCGAGCAGCACGGGACCTGCGTCCCGCCACGGAGCACGCAACCCTGGCCGCTCTCTACGGCAGTCGCCAAGCCTTTGCGCGCGTGTTGCCGATGGCAATCGCGGAGATTGCACCCGAGGGAATCGACGTTGCTGCCTTCTCCCGTTCTCGCCTCGCCGTACTGGAGGAACTCGATCCCGTGGCAACGTCGCTGCCGCCGCATGGGATCGGCCCCTACTTTGGACTTGTCGGCGCCGTGCGCTCGCCTGCCGACTTGCGGCGCTCGCCCATGTTCGTCACCACCCTCGAGCGAGTGGTGCGCTGTCCGTGGCAGACCTTCCTCCTGCGCTTGCTTGGCCTGGAGCGGCTTCCCGATCCTCTCGCCAGCTTGCCGACGATTACCGCGCTCATGCTGGGCAGCACCGTACACAAGTTCCTGGAAGATCTGGTCACCGATGCCGCGGGAGAGCGGCCGCGCGACCTTACCTCTCTCGTCGACCTGCCGGCTGTCTCCGTGCCCTGGCCCGACGCCAGTTCGTTGTCGATGCGTCTCCGTAAGGCCGCAGAGGAAGTGTTGCGCAAGGAAGGAATCGGCATTCCCGGCTTTGCGCACGTATTGGTGGAACGCGCTCGTCCGTACGTGCACACGGCGCAAGCCGTGGAGTGGGGCCTGTCGCTGCCCGCAGTGTTAGGAGCAGAGGCCGAGGGCAGCATCACGTTGCCGTCAGAGCAGCGCGTGTGGTTCCGTGCCGATCGCGTTGATCGCGTCGGCTCCGGGGTGCGTTTGACAGATTACAAAACTGGTCGCCCTGCAATCACCCTCAAGACCCCCGAGAAGCAGCGCCAAACTCTCTTGCGCAAGATTGCTGCCGGTGAGCTGCTGCAAGCCACTGCGTACGCGATGGCGGCGCAGAATGTCAGCGCGGACGCAGGCGGTGGCCGCTACTCCTACGTAAAACCTGAAACGGAAGAGCATGCCCTCGAGATCTTGATCGCTGCAGGCGATATGGAGGCCGCGGCAGCTTTCACGGCGACTGTCGAGACGGCACGCCAGGCCTGGGATCGCGGCAGCTTCTTCCCGCGTTTGAGCGAACCGGGCAAGGACAGCGAGCCGAGCCGTTGCACCTACTGCGAAGTGTCGAGCGCCTGCTTGCGTGGCGACACGGGAGCACGCCGCCGCCTGCGCGCATGGGCTGACGAGGCCGAGCCGCCGCCGCGAAGCGGTAGCGAGCAAGCGGCGCACGCGCTTTGGCAGCTTGTGGCGAAGGACGCAAAGGACACGGAGAAGGGCGAGCAAGAGTAGGGTCATGGCTGTCAGCGCCGAGGAAATACGAGCGCGCGACGCGGCAGCACGGCAAGCCGCGCAAACTGTGTTCGATCGGCCCTTGGTAATCGAGGCGGGCGCGGGCACCGGTAAGACGCGAACTTTGGTGGCACGGGTCGTTGTGTGGTGCTTGGGTCCGGGGTGGGAGCGAGCACGGGCAGCCTTGCAGGCGCCAGCCGCGGCGACACTGGGCGGGCCAAGCAACGATCGTATTGCCACGCGTGTCTTGCAGCGCGTTGTGGCCATGACCTTCACCGAAGCGGCCGCTGCAGAGATGGCGGAACGCATCGCCGAGAGCCTTGCCCAGATTGCTCGCGGGGAAGCCGTTATTGGCGTTGCCGCGGACCTTTTGCCCGAGCAAGAAGAGGAACGCCGGGAGCGTGCTCGGGTTCTGCTCGCCCGGCTCGACCACCTCGTCGTGCGAACCATCCACGCCTTCTGTCGCCGTCTGCTCACCACGTATCCGATCGAGGCGGGGCTGCATCCCCATTTTCAAGTCGATGCGGAAGGTGTGTTGCAGGCACAGGTCTTACGCGAGGTGATCGATGCGCGGCTGCACGCAGCCTATGCCGATCCCGGAGACCCCGGATTTCTCGCCTTGGCCGAGCAGGAACAGGGCCCCACGGAAATCGAAGCGGCCTTGCACACGCTGCTGCAAATTGGTGCCAGACCAGAGGACCTGGAGGACGACCCTTTCTCCGAGGCAAAGGTGGACGCTTTCTTCGACGAGTTGCGCTCGCTCCTGGAAGGGATGGCCAGTGCGGAAGGAGGGCGTCTAGCGAGCGCTCGGCCGCGCAACCCGCGTAGCGAGAAAATGATGCAGGGGGTGCATGCCAACCTGCACGCCATGCAATCCCGCGTTACCGCGCGGTCGATTTCTAGCCTGTACGACCGGCTTGCCAGTTCGTGGCCGGAAGAGAATCTCGCTCGTCTCAGGAAATGGGCGAGCGGCGACTTTGCGGCCGGTGAGCGCGTGGCTCTCGGGGACCACTGCCTTCAGCTTGCACCTCTCAGCATCGAGCTGCGTGCCAAGCTTGCCCATTTGGCGGATCTTGACCCGCAGCGGTTGACGCTCGCGCGGCAAGTCTTACGGCCGCTTCTCGCGGAGGCCTACCTTGAGCTACGGCGGCGTGGGATCGAGACTTTCCCCCTCTTGTTGCGCGACGCATTGACTCTTTTGCACGACCAACCCGACACAGCACAGCGGGTACGTTCCAGCATGGATCAGCTTTTGGTCGATGAGTTCCAAGACACCGATGCGACACAGACAGGCATCGTGCGCCTACTGGCATTGACTGGCGACGTGGCAAAACGCCCTGGGCTGTTTCTCGTCGGCGATCCCAAGCAATCCATCTACGGTTGGCGTAGCGCCGACCTGCGTGCCTACGACGAATTCATCGCCGAGGTGTGGAAGTGCGGGGGTGAGACCCACCATTTGTCGGTAAGCTTCCGATCCGTGCCCGCCATTCTGGAGGAAGTGGAGCGTGTGGTGCGGCCGGTGATGCTTGCCGAACCAGGAGTGCAACCGGCGTTTCAACCTCTCGTGCCGTGCGCGGCGCTGGCGCAAGCGACGGGGTTTACCGACGGCCAGCAGCAGCCGGTCGAATACTGGATCTCCTGGCAAGCCTCGGAGACAACCGCCGCTGCCTCGACCACGGCGGCAGCGGCGAATCGCGTGGAGGCACGAGCTTTGGCGCGCGACCTGGCGACTCTACACGGCCAGCACGCCGTACCATGGTCGGACATCGCGATATTGCTGCGCAGCAGCGGCGATATTGAGACGTACCTCAGTGCACTGCGCGAAGCTGGGGTTCCGTTCCTGGTGGATCACGATCGCAGCTACTACCAGCGCCGAGAGGTAATCGATGCTTGGGCCTTGGTGCAAATCGTTCTC
This sequence comes from uncultured Binatia bacterium (SeqCode), assembly GCA_964528465.1. Taxonomy (GTDB): domain Bacteria; phylum Desulfobacterota; class Binatia; order HRBIN30; family HRBIN30; genus CAZGSN01. Next base: position 2,365 of record CAZGSN010000552.1, on the reverse strand, counting down.
GAGCCTGCGGATCACGTTGCCTTGGTGACGTGGCTGCGCTCCGCGGTGGTGGGTGTTCCCGATGCCGCCTTGATCCCACTATGGGCTGAGGGGTTCGCGGAACTCGTCACAGAACTCGTTCACCCCGACACTGCCGCGCTTGCTGAAATCGACGCCTGCATCGCCGCGGCGGTAGACCAGACACCTGACGATGTGCCGGGAATCGAGCGCGTGCGTGGCTGGGAGCACAGCCTGCGCGCGGCGGTGCGCCAGTTGGCGGCGTTGCGCGAGTCGTTCCGCTGCGATGCTTGCGACGTCATGGTCGACAAGCTGCGCACGATGCTGCTGAGCGATGCCACGGAGGCCGCACGTTACTTGGGTCGCTATCGCTTGGCTAATCTCGAGCGCTTCTACTCGCGCCTATTGGCAGCACTGGAGAATGTGGGGGGCGACGCGCATGCGGTATTGCGTGTTCTGCGCGTGAGCATCGAGGAATCCCAGCAAGCCGATGAGGCGCGGCCGCAGGACGTTGGCGAAGACGGCGTATTGGTTACGACCATTCATCAAGCAAAGGGACTCGATTTCGCGCACGTCTACATCATGCAAATGCACAAAGCGTCGCCGCCCCCGAAGAGCCTGCCCAACGACGCAGGCATGGTCGGAGGACGTCTTGAGTACCGTCTCTTTGGTGCCCCAACGCTGAGCTTCGGTGCTGTCGAGCGCCAACGCCAAGAGATCGAGGCCGCCGAACGCGTGCGCACTCTGTATGTGGCGATGACTCGCGCCAAACAGCGCCTGGTGCTTGCTGGGTGCTGGGGTAAGGTCGCACGCATTCGCGAGGTGGCCGCGGCGAGGAGTTACGCCGATCTGCTGAACCATCGCACGGAAGCGCCACCGGATCTCGGCGAACTCTGGCGGCAAGCGGTCGAGTCGAAGTCGGCGCATACCGTAGCGGGACAAGCCCTCTGGTCGTTTCCCGGACTGCATCCGCTGCAGGAGGAAGGCGCGGCGAGTCCCGCACGCGCAACGCTTTCTCGGGAAGACGTTGCCGCGATTGCGGCCGACAGCGCACGCTTGCGAGACCTGCGCTTTGCGGCCCAGCAACGCCAATGTCGCTCCATCTCCGCCCCTATTTCGGCGGAGGCGCACAAAGAGCTGCACGAGGTTCTCGCGCAACGGTTCGAAACCGCCGGAGCGGCAGATCCATCTGAAGATCGGTTCGCCGCGTCGGCAGCCCAGCGCATTGCGCTGGCTGCGGGCACTACCGTCCATCGCCTGCTGGAGCGCTTGGATCTTGCAAACGATCCACAAACGCAATGGCCGTCGCAGCTCGAGAACCTGAAGACGTGTCTGCCCACCACGCTCGACGATTCGGACAGTGTGGCCGTCTGTGCACGCGCTGCTGCAATCTTGCAGCACTTTCGCGAGGGGCCTTTGTGGCAACGTTTCCTCGCGCTGTGGCCACACGTCGTAGCGCGCGAGCTTGCCGTATTGGTTCCGGCTACGGGTACGGCACGCGATGCGCCGCTGGAGTTTCTCCGTGGTGCCATCGACTTGGTGTGTCGGGATCCGCTCGACGGTGCGCTGTTCGTAGTCGACTACAAGACGGACATCGTGCGTAGTGAGGCTGAACTCGACGAGCGCGTGCAAGCCTACGCGTCGCAGATCCACTTGTATGCCCGTGCTTTGCAGGATGCGTTGGCATTGAAGCAGCCGCCGCGTGGCGAGCTGTGGTTCTTGGAGGCAGGAGTCGTACGATGAAAAGACAAGTTCTCGGTCTGCTGGGATGGTTGCTCCTGTCGCTGCCGGCGCTGGCCGCGGACCGTAGCGCTGCCTTGCGAGCGGCGATCGACGATAGTTGTGCACGCAACGTCATCTTGTTGATTGGGGACGGCATGGGCGATTCGGAGATCACCGCCGCACGCAACTATCACATTGGAGCTGCCGGCCGCTTGACGATGGACACGTTACCTCTCACCGGGGCGTACACGACCTATGCCGTATCGGAAGCGGACCCTACGCGCCCCGACTACGTCACCGATTCGGCTGCCAGCGCGACGGGGTGGGCGACCGGCCACAAGACCAGCAACCGTCGACTGTCCACGAGTCCTGCTACAGACTTGCCTTTGCCGACCTTGCTGGAAAGAGCGCACCAACATGGTCTGCGCACGGGCAGTGTGACCACGGCGGAGCTTACCGATGCCACACCTGCTGCGATGGTGGCACATATCAATGATCGCTCTTGTCAGGGACCGGCCGACATGGCGCGCTGTCCGCAATACGACAAGGCTCTGGGAGGGGCGGGCTCGATAGCCGAACAAACGATTGCTCAAGGGGCCGACGTGCTGCTGGGGGGGGGGCGGGGGCGTTTCGTGCAAGTCATTTA